>NZ_JBQQCB010000046.1:0-78995 GCF_052246675.1 Nonomuraea sp. KM90
ATCCCCGGCACCACGGCTACGACCAGCAGCGATCGGTACGTGACGGCAGCCAGCGCGGCCGTCAGCGTGAGCGGGTCGAGCGCGGGCGCCGAGCCATGCTCCACCCACAGGGCGTCGGCCCCGGCAGCCTCGAACGCCACGGCGTCGGTGAGCCACTCCCCCGGATCCCCCTGCGGCCTGGGCAGGACGATCCCCACCCCGACGCCATCGCCGGACCGCCCCAGCTCGCCCGTCATATCGCTCGCCTCCCGCACCTCGCTGCCCGATGACGCCGATCCCGCCGCTGACGTGCCGCCCCTCCGTCATGACGCCCTCTCCGCCATGACGCCACCTCCGTCATGACGCCACCTCCGTCATGACACCCACCCCCTCCGTCATGACGCCCCCTCCTCCCCCGACCCCGAGCGCAAACCTTCCTCCCCCTGTCCGGATCCGGTGACGACGCGGTGGCGGTCGTCGAGGCGGCGGGTGAGGCGGAGCCGGTCCAGGTGCTCCAGCAGCGGGATCACGACGCGCCGGTTGGTGCCGAGCGCCGCCCGCGCGTCGCCGGCCGTGAACGGCTGCGGCAGTCCCGCCAGGATCCGTACCGCCGCCCTGTCCGCCCCGGGCAGCAGCACGACGCCGTCGGCGAGCCGCAGCACCAGCCCGGCCCGTGCGGCCAGCGCGACCACCTGCCGGCTGAGCCCGAGCTCGGACAGCCGCGCCGCCTCCGGCGCCAGGTACGGCGCTCCGGCCAGCTCGGCACGCAACCGCTCGACCGCGCCGGCTACCTCCTCCGGCACCCCGCGGCCGTCGATCCGCCCATCGGCCACGCGCAACGGCGGACATGCCCTGACCAGCGCCTCGACCAGCTCCCGCACCGGTAACCCGAGTGCGGTCCGCGCCGCGTCCACCGGAATGCCCGGCTGCTCCGCCACCATCGCGCCGAGCCGCTCGCCCAGCTCCTTCCACCGCCCACCGTCGACCATCCAGTCCCCGGCACCGGGCACATCGAGCGGACGAGGGTCGAGCCCCATGGCGACCAGCTCCGACCGCCGTACCATCCCCCGCCACCCCAGCACCGTCCCCGCGTCGGGCAACCGCCCCACCATCCCGCCGCCTACCGCCCGCCCTTCCGGCCGGCCACCGGAGACCGCACCCACCGGCCCGCCACCGGCCATGCGGTTCGCCGTCCCTGCCATCGCCCCGCCCGGCCCGGCGAACGGCGCCAGCTGCACCGCCCGCCTCGCCGCCGCGCCCCGGCGACGGAGCACCGGTGGCCGTACGTCCAGCACCAGCACGCCGGCGATCGGCCGGCCGGAGCAGCGCAGCAGCGCCCGGTCACCGACGCGCAGCGGAAGCGCCCGGGCCAGCCCGAGCCTGGCCACCCCCGCAGCCGGATCGGCCCCATCCGGGCCGGAGGCGAAGGGGCGTATTCGAGCCGGGACCGAGGCCGACCCGATGTGAAGAACGGCCTCCCGCGGCAGGTCGGCGTCCACCCCATCCAGCCGTACGTCCACCACACCCGTCTCCACCCAAGCCCCAGGCGTGAGCAACGTCTTCCCCCGGGCCACCCGCTCCAGCTCGACCCCCCGCAGGTTGACCGCCACCCGAGCCGCGGCCCTGACCTCCTCCACCGGCTCCCCCGCGACCTGCAACGCCTTCACCCGCACCCGCTCCCCGTCCAGGACGAGCGCGTCCCCGGCACGCAGGGTCCCGGCGGCGAGCGTGCCGGTGACCACGGTCCCCGCGCCCCTGATGGTGAAGGCCCGGTCGATCCACAGCCTCACCGGGGCGCGCGGGTCCGGCGAGGGCAGCGAGGACACCAGCCGGTCGAGCCCGCGCCGGAGCTCGTCGAGCCCTTCACCCGTCGTGCCGCTCACCGTGACCGCCGGCCAGGAGACCCGTTCCCTGGCCTCCTCCAGCGCCAGTGCCGGATCCATCAGGTCGCGCCGGGTCACCACCAGCAGCCCCCGCTCCACCCCGAGGGCCTCGATCGCCTCCCAGTGCTCCTGCGACTGCGCCTGCCACCCCTGGTCCGCCGCCAGCACGAACATCACCGCCGGCACCGGCCCGAGCCCCGCCAGCATGTTGGTGACGAACCGCTCGTGCCCGGGCACGTCCACGAAGGCGAGCCTGCGGCCGGAGGGCAGCGTGGTCCAGGCGAAGCCGAGGTCGATGGTCATGCCGCGGCGGCGTTCCTCGGCCCACCGGTCGGGCTCGATGCCCGTCAGGGCGCGGACCAGCGTGGACTTCCCGTGGTCGACGTGCCCGGCCGTGGCGATCACGTACATGCCAGCACCGCCCGCGCCAGCTCCTCGTCCAGGTGGGGCGGCACGGACCGCAGGTCGAGCAGCAACCGCCCGCCCACGACCCGCCCGACGACCGCCGGATCGCCCAGCCGGAGCGGAAGGGCGAGCCGCTCGGGCAGTGCCAGCGCCACGCTGGGCAGCTCGCAACCCGGCGCACCACCCCCACCCACCACGCACACACTGCTCACCACCTCGACCTCAAGCCCCCCACCGTCCGAAGACCGGAAGGACCGCGCGAAAGGGGCGTCGTCGGGGGGCGAGGCGTCGTCGAAACGCTGGCCAGCATCGGCAGGCCCCCCAGCGTCGGCGAGCCCGATGCCATCGCTGGGCGGGGCACCGTCGGCGCGCCGGGCACCCTCGGCAGGCGCGGCACCCTCGGCGGGACGAGTGGGCGGTGAGGGATCGGCGGGCCCGACAGAATCGGCCGGGCGGATGGAGTCGGCGGGACCGAGGGAGTCGGCGGGGGCGACGGGTGGGGTGCCGTTCGGGAGCTCGGCAGGGGAGGCGCAGGGGGTGGGGCGAGTGGTGGTGAGGCGGGTGAGGAGGGCTTGGGCGCGGTGCTGGAGGTCGGCGGGGGCGGTGTGGAGGGCGAGGCGTATCGGTGGGTCGGTGCGGAGGGTGGCCTCCAGGGCGGCGAGGGTCAGCTTGTCGACGCGCAGTGCGCGGGCCAGCGGATGCCGGCGCAGCCGCCGTACGAGGTCGGCTCGGCCCAGGATGAGGCCCGCCTGCGGCCCCCCGAGCAGCTTGTCGCCGCTCGCGGTCACCAGGGCCGCGCCGTCGCGCAGCGCCGTACGGGCGTCGGGCTCCTCGGGGAGCAGCGGCTCGGGTTCGAGGAGGCCGGAGCCGATGTCCACCACGACGGGCACCGGCAGCGCGCTCAGGTCGGCGATCGAGGCGGAGGCGGTGAAGCCCTCGACGCGGAAGTTGGACGGATGGACCTTCAGCACGAACCCGGTCGCGTCCCCGACGGCGTCGGCGTAGTCGCGGGCGGTGGTGCGGTTCGTGGTGCCGACCTCGCGCAGCCGCGCCCCGGTGGACTCCAGCAGCTCCGGGAGCCGGAAGCCGGCACCGATCTCCACCATCTCGCCGCGGCTGATGACGATCTCGCGCCCGGCCGCCAGCGCGGTCGCCGCCAGCACCAGCGCGGCGGCGTTGTTGTTGACGACGTGTACGTCCTCCGCGTCCGGCACGGCCGCCCCCAGCGCCGCCATCGCGGTCCGCCCGCGCCCGGCCCGCTCGCCCGTCACCAGGTCGAACTCCACGTCCGTGCCCCCCGCGGCCGCCTCCACGGCCGCCATGGCGGCGGATGAGAGCGGGGCGCGCCCCAGGTTGGTGTGCACCAGGACGCCGGTGGCGTTGATCACCCGGCGGGGTCCGGCCGCGAGGGCGGACACGGTGGCCGTCACGACGTCCTCGGGCGCGATCCGCCCCTCCCTGGCCTGCTGCTGTGCCGAGAGGACCGCGGCCTTCACGACGGTACGGCCCGCGCCCCCGGCCGCCCGCACCACCCGCGGATCCGCCAGGACGGTGTCGGTGCGGGGGATGTGGCGGCGCGGGTCACCGGCCCGGCCGGTCCGGCCCGGCTGCGGGGTCATGGCGAGCCTCGGGGCGCGGAGGCGCACGGGGATCGAACCCGCCGGCGACGCCGCGCGCCGCCCACCGGTTTTGAAGACCGGGGTGCCCACCAGAACACACGCGCCTCCAAAGGAAGACGATACTCACGATATGACGGATCTCAGGCTCACGCAGTACGCCCGTGGTGGCGGATGCAGCTGCAAGATCCCGCCCGGGGAGTTGGAGGCGGTGCTGGCCGGGTTCCCCGCGCTGGGCGGCGCCAAGTTCTCCGACGCGGGCGGCACCGGGTTCACCGACGCGAGCGTGGCCGGGTTCACCGGCCCGACCGGGGCCGGGGAGATGCTGATCGGGCTCGAGCACGGTGACGACGCGGCCGTCGTCCGGCTCGACGGCGACCGCGCGCTCGTCTCGACGGTCGACTTCTTCGCCCCGGTCGTCGACGACCCGTACGACTTCGGGCGGATCGCCGCCGCCAACGCGCTCTCCGACGTCTACGCCGTCGGCGGCGAGCCCCTGGTGGCCCTGAACCTGCTCGGCTGGCCCCGCGACCTGCTCCCCATGGAGGCGGCCCGGGAGGTGCTGCGCGGCGGGGTGGACGTGGCCGGGCAGGCGGGGTGCGCCGTCGCGGGCGGTCACAGCATCGACGACGCCGAGCCCAAGTACGGCCTGGCCGTCACGGGCCTGGCCGACCCGGCGAGCCTGCTGCGCCTCGACGCCGGCCGTCCCGGGCTGCCGCTGTGCCTGAGCAAGCCGCTGGGCGTCGGCGTGCTGAACTCCCGGCACAAGGCCACCGGCGACGTCTTCCCCGAGGCGGTCGCGTCCATGACGGCACTCAACCGCGACGCCTCCCGCCACGCCCGCGCGGCGGGGGCTCGCTGCGCCACCGACGTGACCGGGTTCGGGCTGCTGGGACACCTGTTCAAGCTGGCCAGGGCGAGCGGGGTCACGGCCGTCGTGTCGGCGGGCGCGGTGCCGTACCTGGAGGGGGCCCGGGAGGCCGTGCGGGACGGGTACGTGAGCGGCGGCACCCGGCGCAACCTGGCCTGGGTGGCGCCGCACCTTTCCGCCGGCGGGATGCCGGAGGAGGAGCTGCTGCTGCTGGCGGACGCCCAGACCTCGGGCGGGCTGCTGGTGGCGGGGGAGATTCCCGGGGCGGTGGTGATCGGTGAGCTGGTGGCCCGTGGCGAGCAGGCCCTGATCGTGCGGTGAGGGCGGCGTCACGTGTTGATCGTCCCGTGGGGCTCGGTGTTACGTTGGGTGAGGCGTGCCCGACACCTGCGAAGGACGTGGTTTCCCGTGCTCTACCTCTTCGGATTCGACCGGATCGGCGTGGCCGTGAGCGACATCTACTTCGTCGACCCCAACCCCACTCCGGGCCAGGAGGGGGCGGAGCGCGGGGTGCGGCTGGAGCTGCGCCGGCTGGAGCCGGGCGAGCTCAAGGGCTCGATCTACTCGGCCCGCCCCATCACCGTCGACCGGCCGATCTGGCGGGTGGACCTGCTGGAGTCGGTCTCGGGGACGCCCGGGAGCTTCGACCGGACCCATCACCACCCCGGGGTGAAGGGGTGGGAGCCGGGGCGGCGGGTGTTCGACTCGCGGTTGTCGGAGGAGCCGCTGAAGTGGCTGGCGGAGCGGCTGGGCGATCTCGAAGGGGTGCTCGACCAGGCCGGGGTGGAGCGTGACGAGGTGAGCCCGGCTGATGTGAGCGGTCTGCGCGAGCGGGCGCCGGAGATCGTGGAGGCCGTCGGCCGCCTGCTCGACACCGTACGCACCGCCGCCCCGGAGACCCCGGCCGGTGCCGAGTCCGCCACGAGCGTCCGGGCCAGCTGGTTGTAACCGGCTCAGCCGGGCTCGCCCGAGGTGGGGCGGCGGTGCAGCAGGCCGAACTTGGTCCACATGGCCTCGGCCGCCTCGATCGAGGCCCCCGTACGCGCCGGGTCCACCGCGGCGAGCTGCGTGACCAGTGCCTGCGCCACCGCCATCCCGGCCGTCAGCGAGGGGAAGAACGCCTCCCCCTCCGCCGGCACCATCACGACCTGCTCCGCCGCGCTGGCCAGGGCGGGGCTGGCCGCGTCCGTCAGGGCGAACACCCGCACGCCGCGTGACCGGGCCTCGTTGGCGGCCAGGACCGTGCTCTCGTACAGCCGCCAGAAGCTGATCGCGATCAGCACGTCCCCGGCCTGGATCGCGGCGATCGTGTTCGCCAGCTCCGCGTCCCCGGCCGTCACCGCCGTCACCGGGTAGCCCGCTAGCCGGGCGTTGTGCGCGAGCGCCAGCCCGACGGCCGCGTAGCTGCCGTCGGCGACGATCACCGTGCGGCGCGCGCCCGCGATGGCCTCCGCGATCGTGAGCAGCACCGCCTCGTCCAGGCGCCGGTTGAGCAGCGCCAGGCTGTCGAGGTCGCGGCGCAGGGAGCGGGAGCTGGGCGAGCCGGTGCCGCGGTGCTCGGCGGCGACCTGGCCGGCGCTGAGCGAGGACAGGTAGCGGGCGCGCAACTCCTGTTGCAGCGCCGGCCAGCCGGCGAAGCCGAGCGCCTGCGCCGTACGGGTGACCGTCGCCACGTTGACCCCGGCGAGCTGGGCCAGCTCCCCCGCCGACCCGAACGAGGCCCGGCGCGGCTGCGAGAGCAGGAGCTCGAGCACGGCGGCCGCCTTGCCGCGCAGCCCGCGCACCGGCAGCCGCTCGCGCAGCCAGTCCTCGAAGCTGTCCGTGGTGACGTGCTCTGTCACAGACTCCCTCTCCCACCCGGCCGTCCACCGGCCGGGAACATGCTACGCGCTTGTAACAAGACAAACCTGCAAAGACCATTGCAATTTTGACGATCCGCACTATATGTTGCTTCGCAATTGACCTGCAGGGCCATGACCTGGGGAAAGGTGTGTCCAATGACCTTGTTGGCCCGTCTGGACCGGCTCCCGCTGAGCCGTCCGCACTATGTCCTGCTCCTGATCGGCGGGCTGGGCTACACCTTCGACGGCATGGACTCGGCCGTCGTCGCGTTCCTGCTGCCGAGCGCGCAGGAGGTCTGGGGCCTGTCCAACGGCCAGCTCGGCTTCATCGGGTCGGCGACGCCGTTCGGGTTCCTGTTCGGCGCGACCGTGGCGGGCCTGCTCGGCGACCGCATCGGCCGCAAGAAGGTGATGATGTACGCGCTCGCCTTCTACGCCGTCTTCTCCGTGGTGGCCGCGTTCGCCCCGAACTATGAGGTGTTCCTCGGGGCCCGCGTGCTGGCCGGAGCGGGGGCCGGGGCGGAGAGTGCGATCATCGCGCCGTTCCTGTCGGAGTTCGTGCCCGCCAAGCGGCGCGGGTGGTTCATCGGCGCGCTGGCCGGGTTCTTCTCGTTCGGGTTCGTGATGGCCGCGCTGATCGGGCGGTTCGTGGTGCCGACGATGGACGACGGCTGGCGGATCGCCCAGCTGATCACCGCGCTGCCGATCGTGATGCTGCTGTGGTGGCGCCGCTCGCTGCCCGAGTCGCCGCGCTTCCTGCTGCAGCAGGGCCGTACGGCGGAGGCCGAGGCGGTGGTCGCCGACCTGGAGCGCCGGGTCGAGCGGGCCACGGGCGAGCCGCTGCCGCCGGTGCCCGAGACCGCCACCGCCCCGGCCACCGAGACGCCGAAGGTGAACCTGCTCAGCGCGCTGCGGTTCCTGTGGAGCCCGGTGATGGCCCGGCGCACCGCGGTGATCTGGCTGGTGTGGTTCGTGATCACGTTCTCGTACTACGGGTTCTTCTCCTGGATCCCCACGCTGCTGGTGCAGCGCGGCATCACCGTCACCAAGAGCTTCGAGTTCTCGATCATCATCTATCTGGCGCAGATCCCCGGCTACTTCTCGGCGGCCTGGCTGTCGGAGCGGCTGGACCGCAAGAACACGATCGCGATCTACCTCGCCGGTTCTGCGGTCAGCGCGTTCTGGCTCTCGCAGATGGACACGCCCGTCACGATCACGCTCGCCGGCGCGGTGCTGTCGTTCTTCCTGAACGGCACGTACGCCGGCGTCTACTCCTACACCCCCGAGGTCTTCCCCACCTGGATCCGCGCCACCGGCACCGGCCTGTCGAGCGCGTTCGGGCGGGTCGGCAGCATCCTGGCCCCGACGATCATCGGATTGTCGGCCGCGAAACTGGGCTTCGGCGGCGTGTTCGGGCTCACCACGGCCGTGCTGGTGGCCGGGGTGGTGTGCGTGGTCGTGTTCGGCCTGGCCACGGCCGGGCGATCGCTGGAAGAGCTGACGGAACCCACGACTGAGGAGGCGACCAGGTGAAGGACCTGAACGAGCTGGAGGAGACGGTACGCCGGGAGGTGGGCGTGCGGCTGTTCACCGTGCTGGCCTGGGTGCCGGAACGGCGGGCGCTGCGCCGCGTCCACAGCAGCCATCCCGGGCAGTACCCGGTGGGCGGCGAGAAGACCGTCGAGGTCGCCCAGGACTGGCTGGCCACCTGCATAGAAGGGCGGCGGCCGTACTTCGGGCCGGACAAGGCCGCCGTACGGGAGATCTTCGCCGACCATGAGCTGATCGAGAGCCTCGGGTGCGGTTCGATCATCAACGTGCCCGTGATCGGGGAGGAGGGCGAGGTGCTCGGCGTGCTGAACATCCTCGACGCCGAGGGTAGCTACGACGAGAGGTCCGTGGCCGCCGCGCAGTCGATCGCCGGGCAGGTCACTCCCGCCCTGCTCGGAGGTGCCGCATGAGCCTGCTGCTGCGTAACGCCCTGCTGCTCGACGTCGCGACCGGCGAGTACGCCGAAGGCGACCTGCGCTGCGCCGACGGCCGCATCGCCGAGACCGGCCGCGGGCTCGGCGCGCCCGACGGGACGCGGGTGATCGACCTGGCGGGCGCCCGGGTCGTACCCGGGCTGATCGACGCGCACGTGCACGTCACCGCCTCGACCGCGAACCTCGGCACGCTCGGCTCCATGTCCCCCTCGTACGTCGCCGCCCACAGCGCCCGCATCATGGGCGGCATGCTGGACCGCGGCTTCACCACGGTCCGAGACGCCTCCGGCGCCGACTTCGGGCTGGCCGACGCGCAGGCGGAGGGCCTCATCCGGGGCCCGCGCCTGCTGTTCTGCGGCAAGGGGCTCAGCCAGACCGGCGGCCACGCCGACTTCCGCGGCCGGGGCGAGCACCTGCGCGACGACCACCCGTGCTGCGCGGGCGTCGGGCGGGTGGCCGACGGCGTGGACGCGGTCCGCGCCGCCGCCCGCGACGAGCTGCGCAAGGGCGCGCACCACATCAAGGTCATGGCCTCCGGCGGCGTGGCCTCGCCGACCGACCGCATCGACTCGACCCAATACTCGATGGACGAGCTGCGCGCGATCGTCGACGAGGCCGCGGCCGCCAACCGGTACGTCGCCGCCCACGCCTACACCGCGCGGGCCGTCAACCGGGCCCTGGAGGCCGGGGTGCGCTCCATCGAGCACGGCAACCTGATCGACGACACCAGCGTCGAGCTGTTCCTGCGGCACGACGCGTTCCTGGTGCCGACGCTGGTGACGTACTGGGCGCTCAAGGAGGAGGGCCGGGAGTTCGGCCTGCCCGAGCGGAGCTGGCGCAAGGTGGACGAGGTGCTGGAGGCGGGCCTGGCCGCGCTGGAGCGGGCGGCGCGCGGCGGGGTGCGGCTGGCGTACGGGACCGACCTGCTGGGTGGCATGCACCGGCACCAGAGCCAGGAGTTCCGGCTCCGGGCCGAGGTGCAGCGGCCGATCGACGTGCTGCGGGCGGCCACGACGGGCGCGGCGGAGCTGGTGGGGCTGGCGGGCGAGATCGGCACGCTGGCCGTGGGCGCGCACGCCGACCTGCTGGTGCTGGACGGGGATCCGCTGGAGGACGCCGGCGTGCTGACCGATCAGAAGCACCTGCGCCACGTCGTCCAGGCGGGCACGATCGTCTGACGTCCCGAGGCGCGATCGCCGGACGTCCGGCAGGTGCGTACCTTGGTGTGCGTGACGACGCTGACGCGCACCGCCCTGGTGGTCGCCGCGGTGCTGATCCTGCTGCTCGGGCTGCTGTGGGTGTTCCAGCGGCGGCTCATCTACCTCCCCGACGGCAGGCCGGTGCCGCCGGCCGCCGCGGTGATCCCGGGCGCCCGCGACGTGTCGTTCACGACGCGCGACGGGCTCCGGCTCGCCGCCTGGTACGTGCCCGGCGACCACGACGTGACCGTGCTGGTCACGGGCGGCAACGCGGGCAACCGGCTGCACCGCGCGCCGCTGGCCCGCGCGCTGGCGGCGCACGGGCTGCCGGTGCTGCTGATGGACTACCGCGGCTACGGCGGCAACCCGGGCAGCCCCACGGAGGAGGGTCTCCTCCTCGACGCCCTGGCCGCCCGCGCCTCGATCCGCAGCCCGCGGGTCGTCTACTTCGGCGAGAGCCTGGGCGCGGCGGTCGCGACCAGGCTCGCGCTGGAGCAGCCTCCCGACGGGCTGGTGCTGCGCTCGCCCTTCACCGACCTGGCCGCGGCGGGCCAGGTCAACTACCCCTTCCTGCCCGTACGCGTCCTGCTGCGCGACCGTTTCCCCGTCGCGGACCGCATCGGCGAGGTGGGGGCGCCGGTGGTGGTCGTCTACGGCAGCCGCGACACGATCGTGCCCCCGCGCCTGAGCAGGACGGTCGCCGAGGCCGCGCGGGCCACGACCGTGGAGGTGGCCGGGGCCGGGCACAACGACCTGGCCCTGCTGGACGGCCGCGAGCTCGTCGGCGCGGTCGTGCGGCTGGCCGAACGCGTCCGCAGGCCCTGATGGCATGACGTCCCCGGACCGATCTGGAAGGATCTGATGAAGTCGGCCTCCTCCGGAAGGCAAGGTACCGACGATGAGACCCGTGGACCGCGCTGAATATCTCGGCTACACCCCCGCCACCGAGAGCCACCGGCTGATCATCCACGGCCTGCCGAAGGAGCTGCCGGAGACGCTCGGCGGCCGGCACCGGTTCACCCCGCTCTCCCTGTACGTCGGGGAGCGCCTGGCGGCCACGGCCTTCGCGCGGCTCGACGACGTCGGGCGGTTCTGGTTCGACGTCTGGCTGCTCTCGCCGAAGCCCGGCGGGCGCTGGAGCCTGCGTACCGGGAGCACCACCGCGGCCGGCCCGGAGGACGAGGACGTGCTGCGCCCGCGCCCCGGGGCCGCCACGCTCAACGGGCACGCGCGGCCCGGGGAGAGCTCCCTGTTCAACGCCAGCCCCGTGCCGTGGCTGCGCCGCCCCTCCAGGTGGGTGGCCTTCGGCCTCGTGCGGCTGTCGGCCGAGGTGGGCGTCGTGCGGCTGGAGGAACGGGAGATCGCCGTCCCCGACCACGGCCTGCAGGCGCTGGCCTGGCGCGCCGGCCGCGCGGGCAAGGAGCTGGGCCTGCTCGGCCACCGGGGCGAGCACCTGTCGGCCCTCGACCTGCGCTAGCGACCCTGCCCGCCAAACACCTGCCCGCCGGGCACCTGCCGGCCCTGGACCCGCGTCAGCGACCCTGCACGTCGAGCAGCGGCTCCAGCTCGGCCACCGCGTGGTCCCGGTGCACGTCGAGCGTGGCCACGGCCTCGTCGGCGGACCGGCGGCGCAGGGCGTCGAGGGTGGCGCGGTGTTCCTTGACCACCCGCTCCCGGTTGCCCGAGTCGCCGTAGTACATCGACCGGTAGGCGTCGGTCGTGTCCCAGAGTGTCCTGATCAGCCGGGCCAGGCGCGGCATCCCGGCGCAGTCGAACAACGTCATGTGGAACACCCGGTTGGCGGTGGCCATCGCGGGCACGTCGCCCGCCGCGGCGGCCCGCTCCACCTCGTCTTGCGCCGCCTCCAGCCGCGCGAGGTCGTCGTCGCCGAGCCTGGGGACGGCCCGGCGCACGGCCTCCTCCTCCAGCAGCTGCCTGATGCGGTAGACCTCGCGCAGGTCGTCGAGCGAGAGCGTGGCGACGCAGTAGCCCTTGTGCGCCTTGTACGTGACCAGCCCCTCGCCTTCGAGGATCTTGAGCGCCTCGCGCAGGGGAACCCGGCTGACCTGCAGCTCCTCGGCCAGCGCGTCCTGCCGGATGGGGGCGCCGGGCCGCAGCCGGCCGGTGGTGATGGCACGGCGCAGCTCGGCCAGCACGAACTGCTGAGCCGTGGGGGGCCTGCGTCGCGCCTCTTCCGGACTCACGGCCCCAATATCTCACGAACCCACGCATCGTCCTGCCCGAGCGCCGGCGGCGGGCGGTGGTAGGCGGGCGGGGTGGCGCTCAGGCGCAGCGGGTTGGCGACCAGGACGGCGGCGCGGGCGTGGTGCGGGGTCGCGGCCCAGCCGGGCGCGGCCGCACGGGCCGCCGCGACGGCCCGCTCCACTTCGGGCACGGAGGTGAACCGGCCGCGCGCCACCACCTCGGAGGGGCGCGCGGGGTTCGTGTCGGCGAACTCCGCGCCCTCTCCCCCGACCCAGCGACCGGCGATGAGACTCAGAACGTCCATGGTCAACGCACTCTAACTATGCAATATTGGATTTTCAATATTGGATCCAAAATACAGAGAGGCTGCTCCATGATCGCACCCACCGCGCTGTTCGCCCTGGACACGCTGCTGACCGAGGAGGAACGCGAGATCAGGAACACGGTCCGGCGCGTGTGCGACCGCGAGATCCGCCCGCACGTCGCGAGCTGGTTCGAGACCGGGGAGCTGCCCGCCCGCGAGCTGGCCCGCACGCTCGGCTCGGTCGGCGTGCTCGGCATGCACCTCGACGGCTACGGCTGCGCCGGCATGGGCGCGGTCGCGTACGGGCTGGCCTGCCTGGAGCTGGAGGCCGCCGACTCCGGCCTGCGCAGCCTGGTGTCGGTGCAGGGCTCCCTGGCGATGTACGCGATCTGGAAGTACGGCAGCGAGGAGCAGAAGCAGGAGTGGCTGCCCGCGATGGCGGCCGGCGAGCGCATCGGCTGCTTCGGCCTGACCGAGCCGGACTTCGGCTCCGACCCGGGCGGCATGCGCACCACGGCCAAGCGCGAGGGCGGCGACTGGGTGCTCGACGGCACCAAGATGTGGATCACCAACGGCTCGGTGTCGGACGTGGCGGTGGTGTGGGCGCGTACCGACGAGGGCGTCAGGGGCTTCCTGGTCCCGGCGGGCACCCCGGGCTTCACCGTCAACGACATCAAGCACAAGATCTCGCTGCGCGCGAGCGTGACGAGCGAGCTGGTGCTCGACGGCGTACGCCTGCCCGCCGGCGCGATGCTGCCCGGCGCCAGGGGCCTGTCCGGGCCGCTCGGCTGCCTGAACGAGGCCCGGTTCGGGATCGTGTTCGGGGCGATGGGGGCGGCGCTGGACTGCCTGGAGACGGCCGTCGCCTACACGGCCGAGCGCGAGGTGTTCGCCAAGCCGCTGGCGGCGTACCAGCTGACCCAGGAGAAGCTCGCGGACATGGCGCTGGAGCTGGGCAAGGGCCTGCTGCTGGCGCTGCACCTGGGCCGGCTGAAGGAGGCCGGCACGCTCACCCCCGAGCAGGTGAGCCTGGGCAAGCTGAACAACGTGCGCGAGGCCCTGGAGATCGCCAGGAAGTGCCGCACGCTGCTCGGCGCGAGCGGCATCACCCTCGAATATCCCGTGATCAGGCACGCGGTGAACCTCGAGTCCGTGCTGACCTACGAGGGCACCTCGGAGATCCACTCGCTGGTCATCGGCCAGGCGCTGACCGGGATCCCGGCCTTCAAGTAGCGGCACTCAGAACGTCTGCCAGGTCGCCTCGGTGACCTGGCAGGGCCCGCCCTGGTGCACCCGCAGCCGGCCGGCGGGCAGGTCGAGCCCGATGGTGGCCAGGGTCTCCCACCGCTGGTTGAGCGGCTGGGTGAGGTCGGGGTGGGCGCAGACGGGCGCGTCGTCGGGGGCGTGGCTGAGCATGGCCAGAGCCCGGCCGTTCTGGTCCGCCACGCTCAGCCCCTCGACGTTGTCGCGCAGGTGCCGCAGGCGGTCGTAGGTGCCGGGCCGCTCGGTGGCGTGCCGCTCCCCCGCCGCCAGGTCCTCGTCCAGGAAGTGGTTGCAGTGCAGCAGGACCCCGTCGGGGCCGGGCGGGATGACGGCCACCCCGGCCGGTGAGATCTCGATGGACGCCGCGGCGGACCCGGTCACGGCCGTGATGACGGTGGAGGCCGAGACCGTGGCCGAGCGGGCGATGTCCGCGGCCTCCTCGACGGTGGTGGCCTCGTCCAGGATCCGGCGGGCGATCAGGTGCACCGGCACGCCCACGTCGGTGGTGTCGGAGTCGTGGCGCAGGATGTTGAAGTGCACGCCCAGGCCGGCCGAGTTGACGCCGATCTTGGCCAGCGTCCCGGCCTCGGTGAACGTGCGCACGACGTGCCCGGGACGCGGTTCGAGCTCCCACAGCACCGGCGCGTCGCGCAGGTGGTCGTGCCAGTCCCAGGTCTGCACCGTGCGCGCGGGGCCGTCCGGCGGAAGGACGACGGAGGTCGAGCACTCGCCGTGACCGACCGCGTCGATGGCGGCCAGGATCTCCGTGCGCGCGTTCACCACGGCGACCTGCCAGGGCTCCAGCCCGGCGCCGGCCGCGATGCCGGTGATCTCGTCCGCCAGCTGCGGCGCCCAGGCGGCGCTGCGCTCCAGCGCCACCTCGCCCCACGCGCGCACCTGCGCGTCCGTGGCGCCGGCGACCGCGAACAGGTCGGCGTATCCGGAGAGGTTGCCGAGCACCTGCTCGCGCAGGTGGGTGCCCAGCTCCTTGCCACGGGCCCGGGGGTTGCTCTGGCTGGACGTGAAAGTGGGAAAAGTCATTACCTATCCATCATGTCGGCGAGCCGCGGATTCTCGGCGGCGAAGGAGTCGCGGACACGGGTGTACCGCTCGGGGTCGATGTCCTGGCTCAGCTTGAACATGCTCTGCTCGGTACGCACGTGCACCCGGAAAGCCCTTACCCCAGGCAGCAGCGCGCGGAACCTGTCCCTGGAGGCCGGGGTCGCCCGCCAGGACGGCGAGCGCAGCGACTCCAGCGCCTCGACTGTGCGCTCCACGACCTCCATGGCGTCGTCGAGCACGACACGAGCTGCAGCTCATCCCACCTGGTCCGGTTGTCCCGGCGGGCCAGCAACTCGTCGCTCACGCCCGCCGCGGCGGCCAGCCCGTACACCGAGCCGCCGGCCAGGCAGATGGCGTCGTTCGACGCGACGGGCGACTGAGATCCGCGCCTCGACCAGCCCTCGCCACTAGAGACGGGCCACCGGAGGCGTCCGGTGGCAGGCGGGCGGTGGACGTGGCCGCGCCGCCGGACGCGCGTGGGGGCGGTCCGGCGGCGCGGAGGGCGGGGGCGGTCAGCTGAAGGTGACGTCGCTGCAGAAGTAGTACGTCTGGTCCATGTGCGAGGCCTTCCAGATCGTGTAGACCACGTGGCGGCCGGTGCGTGAGCCCTTGTTGATGCCGCTGATCATGTACGTCCCGGCGGGCGCGTACCGGGGAGTCTCGCGGACCAGTTCCAGGTGGTTCCAGCCGAGCGGCGTGGTCGTGGCGTCGTAGCCCTGGCGGGTGATGTACACCCGGATGTAGTCCGCGCCGTGGTAGGCCTGGTCGGTCAGGCGGATGTCGAACGTGGCGGCGAGGCTCGTCGTCTTCCAGGCGCCCGGCGTGTCCATGGAGCGGTAGCGGGCGCCCTGCGTCTGGCCGGCGCTGCAGAGCTGGCCGTTGGGGATGGCGGCCTGGTGGTTGCCGCCGACACCGTCACGGTAGAGGCCGTTCCAGTTCCACATGGCGTTCGTGTTGTCCTGCCACGCCTGCCAGCACATGGGGTCCTGCTGTTGCATGGTGGGGTTCTGGAAGTCGCTGCCCCAGCGCAGCCAGCAGCCGTAGTTGCGGGAGGCCGGGTCGGTGACCGACCCGTGCGCCGACGCGGTGCCGGTCAGGGGGATGACGACGAGCATCATGATGGACGTCAGCAGTACCAGGGCGCGCTTCGCCCAGCGACTAGGTGCGACTTGGGGCATAGTGCGGTCTCCGTGTTCCGGTCGGGGTTCCGGTGGTGGGGAGCGCTCCTGGTGGGCGACGGTATCTGACGGCATTAATCCGTACAAATGACGGGTTGTGTCAACGTCCGGCTCGACTGTCGTGAGCCCTGGTCAATGTGCTAGGTGAGCAGCGGAAAGGGCTTTCCAGAGCACCCCGAAAACAGGTGAAAGTTTCAGAACAGATCGCCCTTGTCGAATTGTTCAAACGAAATACCGATACATATGGTCCCCTTTTTCGCCATGGCGCTGGAGCCGCAAGCGTGACCATTCCATGACTTTGGGTGACGGATTTTGGGCAAGTAGCATGTGGGCGAGGGCGAGGCTCCCGATACTGAGTGGGTGACCGCAATGGCGACGATCGAACCGGCCGGACCACGCGTCTTTCCCCTGGGGAACGCGCCGTACACGGTCGACGACCTGCTCAAGTTCCCTGACGACGGGAACCGCTACGAGCTCTTCAACGGGAGCCTACTGGTGAGCCCTGCCCCCACCATCCACCACCAGGTAGCCATAACGAATGCGATGCGCATTCTCCTGGGCGCCGTCCCGGACGACATGATGATCTTGACGTACGTCAACTTCCGCGTGTCGGACAAGGACTACTACATTCCCGATTTCGTCGTCGTGTCGAGAAGTGCCGCAGTGCGCGGTGGGCTCATGTTCTCGCCTCGCGACATGCTGCTCGCCGGAGAGGTCGTCAGCCCGAGCACCCGGAAACAGGACAAAGGTCTCAAGCCCCTGGCCTATGCGGAGGCGGGCGTCCCCGTCTATTGGCGACTGGAGCTGGACGAAGGCCCGACCCTCTACGTCTACGAGCTCAACGGCGACAGCTACGACCCACCCACTGCCTGCAAGGCCGGCACCGTGGCGGAGCTGACGAAGCCGTTCCCCGTGAGCTTCGACCCCGCCGCGTTCGTGGAGTGACCTGGACCCCGGCTCTGCCGGCCCCCTCCAGCCGGGAGTGCCGGGGTCCAGGAGCTTCATCCCTCCTCTGGCGGGCTCTTGGCGGCCAGGGAGGTGTAGACGGTCACCTCGTCAGGGCGCACCAGGCCGTCCTGGATCGCGCAGATGAGCAGCTTCTCCTTGGTGGGCGCGGGTCTTCCGGCCGCCGCGTATTTGACCCGCGCCCGGTCTATGTACTGCCGCACGGTCCGTTCCTTGATCCCCATGCGCGCCGCCACCGACGCCTTGGACATGGACTGGAACCAGTACAGCAGCGCCGCCCGCTCCTTGTCGGAGAGCTGCGGCCGGTGGGGGCCCTCGTCGGTCGCGATCGCCTGCGCCATCGGCGGCGTGACGAAGGGGCGGTCGGCGGCCACCTCCAGGATGGTCTCCAGGCACGACTCGCGGGTCGCCCGGCCCTTGCCGATGAAGGCGGAGGCGCCGGCGTCCAGCACCGCGCGTACCGTCTCCGGCTCCTCGTGCTCGGAGAAGACGATCACCCGCTGCCCGCCCGCGCACAGCTCGGCGACCCGGTCCACGACCATGGTGCCGTTGAGGTTGAGGTCGAGCAGGAGCACGTCGGCGGCCGTGCCGCGGACGGACTCGATGGTGGGGCCCTGCGCGACGAGCGTGACGGGGCTCGGCGGGCCGAACCACGACCGTACGCCGTCCACCACGACCTGGTGGTCCTCCACCAGGGCGACCGACACGGGCCCCGACACGGGCCCCGTCATGGGCCCTGCCAGATGCTGTTGACCCACACCTCACCTCCCAGCCGCTGGTAGCTGACGACCACCCCGCTGGCCTCCCGTACGGGAGTCGGGCTGACGGGCAGATCGTCGTTGTCTGCCACGACTGCCACGCTGACCATCGTCGACATCGCCGACACCGTTACCCTGGCCCGCGACCTGGCCCCGTCCAGTGCCCGGACGGGCGCTCTGAGCAGGTCCTCCCGCACGCCGTCCGGCAGGAGGGGCAGGTGCTCGCCGAACGGCGGGGCCGTCACGAGGACCTGGCGCCGCTCGGCCGCGTCGATGCGCTCGCGCAGCACCGACACCAGCTCGTCGGGCACGTCCTCGCGTTCGGTGATGAGCCGGCGCAGCCGCATGGCCCCGGCCGTGCAGTCCTCGCGTACGCGCGGGTCGCCGGGGTCGGCGCCGTTGGCGAGCTGCGTGAGCAGCGACTCGGCCACGTCGCGGATGGCCTCGTAGCGGCGCAGCCGGTCGGTGTGGATGCGCTGGGCCGACTCGCGCCAGGCGTCGTCGGCGGCCAGCCGGCGGGCCAGCAGCACGGTCTCCTCGGCGCGGGCGCGCAGCATGTGGCAGCCGGCCATGTAGCCGAGCTGCATGGTGACGCCGCCGGCGATGACGATGAGGTATTTGGCGATGGAGACGCGGTCGAGCGAGCCGGAGATCGCCATCGCGGCCAGCATGATGCCGGCGTTGGCGGACAGGAACGCGATCATCTCGGCACGCCAGCGCGGCCGGTTCCAGGTCAGCATGACGCCGAGCCAGCCGATCGAGCCCCAGCCCCAGTCGCTGATCCCCAGCAGCTCGCCCGGCCGGGAGGCCACGATCACCGCGACGTCCACGGCCAGCGCGGCGAGCGCGAGCGCGAGGATCCGGTCGGGGCCCCGGGAGGTGCGCGACAGCGACAGCGCGCCGATCACGAAGATCGCGGAGTACAGGACCCAGGCCGCCATCGCCACCAGCGGCCACCGGAAGGAGCTCCAGCCGGTGAGGGTGACGGTGAGGTCGTAGCCGAGGTGCCAGACGCCGGCGATGACCACGGCGCCGAGCGCGGTGTAGCGGGCGTAGCGCAGCGCGATCTGCTCGATCTCCTCGGTCATGGCCGCCACCACAGGCTCACCCGGGTGCCCCGGTCGCCGGAGGAGATGCGCGCGCCGCCGTTCGGCAGGGAGCGCATCGTGTCGAGGATCGAGCCGCGCACGCCGAACCGGTCGGTCGGTAACCGGTCCTGGTCGAAGCCCCGGCCGGTGTCGGCGACCTCGACCAGGATCTCCCCGTCGCGCTGGCCCGAGCTCAGTTCGGCCTCGCGCACGCCGGCGTGCAGGGCGATGTTCGCCAGGGCCTCGGTGACCGCGCGCGCGAAGCGCTCGGCGACGTCCCCCGGCACGGTCTCGGGCGTCAGGCGCCGGTGCACGTCCAGGCCGGTGGCCCGCCCGGCCACCTCGTCCAGCAGCGTGTCCAGGGCGATGGGGGCGGAGAGGGCGCGCGGGGTGTCCCGCAGCTGCTCCAGCGCCGACAGGTCGGTGGCCACCTGGGCGCGCAGGGTGGGCGACGGCTCGTCGTAGGTGCCCTGGCCGACCATGGTGAGGGTGTGCAGCGACGTCTCGTGGATGCTGCTGACCTGCTTCAGCTCGTCCTCGCGGCGCAGCCGCTCCACCATGAGTGAGATGTCGGCGCGCGCGCTCTCCCGCAGGAAGGCGTCGGCCGAGGCGGCCGAGCGGCGCAGCAGCGTCATCAGCAGCACGATCGCGAGCAGCTGGACGAGGTGGATGCCGACGGTGCCGAGCACGTCGTGGGTGGGCGAGGCCAGCCGCACGCCCACCGCGAACGCCCCCGCCACGACCAGCCCGACGGGTACGGCCACCTTGGGGCGCCAGGTGACCCCGGCCATGACGACGGTCATCGTGACGAGTCCCGCCACCCAGCTCGACCCCGTGACGAGCGCCTCGACCGCCACGAGATGGACCTGCGCCAGGCACAGCGCGACGGTGATGGCCACATCACCGGCCACCAGCCAGCGGGGCAGCAGCTCCTTGCGCAGGAACACCCGCACGTGCAGCACCGTCCACACGAGGTGGATCGCCAGCATGGGCGCCAGCCAGCGGGCGGAGACGGGCGGGACCGCGCCGAAGAGGGCCGCCACGACGGCCACAGAGCCCACCGCGCCGCGCGCGCCGGCCCCCGTTCGTGCGACGGCCTTGTCCAGTTGCCTGGTGGCCGAGTCGTATCTCGTGGAGCCGGAGTGAACCATGAGCCGTCCGCACGCGATATGGGCACAAGACGGGTCTCACGATAACGCAGGGCAGGGTGGGTAAAAAGGAACGGAAACGCGTTTCTCCGGCAATCGCGGTGGATGACGTCATGGGTCGCATGGCTGTAGTCCTCGGGCCGGCTCTGCTGCGGTGGTTCACCGCCCTCCCCCGAACCCTGTCCCAGGCCGTCCCCGATGGCATGACGGCTGATCGGCCGTCAGGGCGCCACGACGGCCGATCAGCCGTCTGCCGCGTCCCTTGTGATGAGCGTCTACTGGGACGCGAGTGCCGCGATGATCGCGACGGGAGGGACTCATGACGGTGTTCGTGATCACGTTCCTGCTGGGCTGTCTGTCCGTGATGACGGTCCGGGGGCGTAAGGGGAACTGGCCGGCCGGCATGCCGGTGGCCCGGCCGAGGCTGGTGGCGGTGGGGGGCACGTACGAGGGCACGGACGGGTGGCCGTGCGACGCGTACGTCGTGCAGGAACGGATGATCGCGGCGGCCCGGGGGGCGGGCGGCACGCAGCTGGCCCACATGGCCGCCGCGCTGGCGCTGGGCGCGGTGGTCGCCGAGCGGCCGCAGCACGCGGGCACGCGGGAGGAGGACCTGGTCGAGTGCGCGCAGGCGGCGCACCGCGCCGTGCGTACGACGGCGCTGCGCGACGCCGCCATGCCCGACCTGGTCAGCACCCTCGACCTGGTCGTGCTCGACCGGACCGAGATCCCGCGGCTGCGCTTCGCGCACGTCGGCAACGGCGAGATCTGGCACTGCCCCAAGGGCGGGGAGCCGCACCGGCTCACGACGCCGCACGCGTTCGACGGCGGGCCGCTGCTGCGGGGGCTCGGCCTGCCGACGGCGCTCAACCCGGAGGTCGGCGCCGTGGCGCTGCGCCCCGGTGACCGGGTGGCGATCGTGACCGGGGGCGCGATCGCGGCGCTGGGGGTGGCGCGCATGAAGGAGCTGTTCACCGACGGGTCGTCGCCGGTCGCGTGCCTGGACCGGATGTACGACGAGATGGCGGCCGAGGAGCCGAAGGAGGACGCCACCGTGATCATCGCGGAATTCGTGACCGCGTGATACACGACCTGACCTAAGATCGTTCTGTGAGCTCATCACAGGGCATCAACCCGAACATCCCTCACTCCGCCCGCGTCTACGACTACTGGCTGGGCGGGAAGGACAACTTCGAGGCCGATCGCCGGGTGGCCGAGCAGACGATGGCGGCGGTGCCCGGCATCCGGGAGAGCGCCAGGAACAATCGCGCCTTCCTGGGCCGGGCCGTCCGCCACCTCTCGCAGCTGGGCGTCCGCCAGTTCCTCGACCTGGGCACCGGCATCCCCAGCCAGGGCAACACGCACGAGGTGGCGCAGGCGGAGGCTCCCGAGTCCCGCGTCGTCTACGTCGACAACGACCCCATCGTGATGGCGCACGCCAGAGCGCTGCTGACCAGCACCCCCGAGGGCAGGACGGCCTACATCGAGGCCGACGTGCGCGAGCCGCGCGCCATCCTGGAGCACCCCGACGTGCTGGAGACCCTCGACTTCACCCGGCCGATCGCGCTGGTCATGGTCGCCATCCTGATGCACATCCCCGACGCCGACGACCCGGAGCGGCTGGTCAAGGCATACGCGCAGGCGCTCCCGTCCGGCAGCTACCTGGTGCTGAGCCATCTGACGCTCGACCTGGTGTCCAAGGAGACGGCCGACGACTACCTGGCGGCCACCCGGCCGCAGGCGATGCACCGGACGCCCAGGACGGGCGAGCAGATCGCCCGCTACTTCGACGGGTTCGAGCTGGTCGAGCCCGGTCTCGTGGCGGTCTCCGAGTGGCGCGACACGCCCCTGTTCCCGGACTCGGCGGCCTGGATGTACGCCGGGGTGGGCCGCAAACCGTAGGCGCCGGCCCGGCGCGGGCGCGACCCCGGGCGTCCCATCGGGATCGCGCCGTCTCGTTCCAAAGCCGTTTAAGGTTCAAGTTGTGGATCAGTTCGGGGACGGGACGGCGGAGTGAGCACAACGATCAGGACAGAGCGGGCCGCGGCGGGCGACCAGCCGAAACCGAAGCGGCGCCGCCGGCGCTGGTTCGGCTGGGCGGTCGTCGTGCTGCTGGCGCTGTGGGCCGTCATCAGGGTCGGCGGCTGGGAGCAGGGCTCGTTCGTCACGCAGCTCATGACCGTGACGCCGTACGGCGCGGGGCTGGCGGCGCTGACCGCGCTCCTGTCGCTGCTGCGGCGCAACCGTCCGGTGGCGCTCGTCGCGGCGATCGTGTGCGTGGTGATGGTCGCGGTCGTGGTGCCGCGCACGATCAGCGCCGAGCAGCCGGCGGCTCAGGGCGCGCCGCTCCGGGTGCTGGCGGTCAACCTGTTCGGCCGGGGCGACGCCCAGACCGTGGTGGACCTGGTCCGGAAGTACGACGTCGACGTGTTCAGCGCCCTGGAGCTGACCCACGCCGAGGCCGAGCGGCTGGACGCGGCCGGGCTCGGACGGCTGCTGCCGTACCGGGTGCTGGAGCCGGAGTTCGGGGCGACCGGCAGCGGCATCTACGCCAGGCACCCGGCGACGAAGCTGGACGGCCTGTTCACCCCGATCGGCCACAACATGCCGGCCGCCACCCTGACGCTGCCGGGGGGTGGCAAGGTCGAGTTCGTGGCCGTGCACCCGAACCCGCCGCTGGGCCGCATGGAGCAGGAGTGGAACGCCGCCCTGCGCGCCTTCCCCCCGGCCTCCTCCTCGGCGGTCCGGGTGCTGGCCGGAGACTTCAACGCCAGCCTGGACCACCGCGCGTTCCGCGACCTGCTGGCGCGGGGGTACGTGGACGCGGCCGAGCAGGTGGGCAAGGGCCTGACGCCCACCTGGCCGAACTTCCGGCCGATCCCGCCGATCATCTCCATCGACCACGTGGTGGCGGATCGGCGGGTGGCGGTGCGCCGGGTGGAGATCCTGGACGTGCCCGGAACCGACCACCGCGGCGTCTTCGCCGAACTCCGCCTCCCCTGACCGGCCGGCCGGGCGCCGGGTGGTCGCGCATGCGCGCGGTCACTCCTCCAGGAGCCGGGCCGGGGTGCCGAGCCGCCGCGCGGGGCCGAGGGTGACGGTGTCGCCGGTGACCCGGATGACCGCGCGCAGCGGCGGCTCGTCCGCGGAGGGGCCCGCGGAGAGCGTGACCGTCCCGGGCTCGACGATGCGGCGCAGCTCGACGCCGGTGTAGGAGAACGCGTCCGCGGGCACGTCGAACGCCACCACCCGGGTCTGCCCCGGCTCCAGCGCCACCCGCGCGAACCCGATCAGCTGGATGGCCGGCCTGGCCACCTGCGCGACCGGGTCGGAGGCGTAGAGCTGCACGACCTCCTCCGCCGGCCGGTCGCCGGCGTTGCGCACCGTCACCCGGGCCTCGACCGAGCCGTCCGTGGCGCATTCCGCGCGGTCCGTCTCCAGGGCGACGTACTCGACCGCCGAGTACGACAGCCCGTGCCCGAACGCGAACGCCGGCGTCGGGTCCAGCACCGTGATGCCGTCCGCCCGCCTGCCCAGGGGTGCCTGGAGGTAGGTGGAGGGATTGATGGCGGGCGAGGCGGGGATCTGCACCGGCAGCCGTCCCGACGGGTTGACCCGGCCGCTCAGCACGCCGGCCAGCGCCGCTCCGCCCTCCACGCCGGGCAGGAACGCCTGGACGGCCGCCGCCACCCGGTCCTTGTACGCCCCCAGCGCGTACGGCCGCCCGGACACCACCACGAGCACCACCGGCGTGCCGGTGGCCAGGACCGCCTCGACCAGGTCCGGCTGGAGGCCGGGCAGCCGCAGGTCCGCCGCGTCGCAGCCCTCGCCCGAGGTGCCGCCGCCGAACAGCCCGGCCCGGTCACCCACGAACAGAAGCGCCAGGTCGGACCCGGCGGCCAGCTCCGCCGCCGCGGCGATCCCCGACCCGTCGTCGCCGGTCACGTCGGCGCCGAGCGCGTAGCCGAGCTCCGCCCCCGGGAACTCGGCCGCCAGCCGTTCCCTGACGGACGGGATGGGCAGGCCCATGCCGTGCTCGGGGTAGCGGTCGAGCACGTGGTTGGGGAAGGCGTAGCAGCCGAGCAGGGTACGCGGGTCGTCCGCGCACGGCCCGATGACCGCGATCTTCGAGGTCGTGGCGGGTTCGACGGGCAGGATTCCGACGGGGTTGGCCAGGAGGACGATGGAACGTTCCGCCACGGTGGCGGCGAGGGCGCGGTTGCGCGGGCTGTCCAGGTCGAGGTCGTCGACGTCCGGGAAGTCGTGATCGTCGTCGAGGAGGCCGAGCTCGATCTTCTGCCGCAGCACCCGGCGTACCGACTCGTCCACCAGCGCCTCGTCCACCCGGCCCGCGCGGACGTGCGCCACCAGGTGCGCGCCGTAGCCGACGGTCTCGGGCAGCTCCACGTCGATGCCCGCGCGCATCGCGACCGCCCCCGCCGCCGCGTCGTCCTCGGCCACCCCGTGCATGGACGCCAGGAACGGGACCGCCCAGTAGTCGGCCACCACCGTCCCCTCGAACCCCCACTCCTCGCGCAGCAGCCGCCGCAGCAGGTCCGGGCTCGCGCCGACGGGCACGCCGTCGAGGTCGGTGTAGGAGTTCATCACCGACCGCGCCCCGCCCTCGCGCAGCGCCGCCTCGAACGGCGGCAGGATCACGTCGGCCAGCTCTCTCGGCCCGATGCTGACCGGCGCGTGGTTGCGGGCGGCGCGCGAGGCCGCGTAACCGGCGAAGTGCTTGAGCGTGGCGATGATCCCGGCGCCCTCCAGCCCGCGTACGTACGCCGCCCCGAGCCGCCCCACCAGGTACGGGTCCTCGCCGAGGGTCTCCTCCACCCGCCCCCACCGGTAGTCCCGGACCACGTCGAGGACGGGCGACAGCCCCTGGTGCACCCCGGCCGCGCGCAGGTCGGCGCCGATCGCCCCGGCCAGCCGCTCGATCAGGCCGGGGTCGAAGGTCGCCGCCCAGGCCAGCGGCGTCGGGTACGCGGTCGCCCCGTACGTGGCGAACCCGGTCAGGCACTCCTCGTGCGCGATCGCCGGGATCCCGAACCGGTTGGCGGCCATCACCTGCTCCTGCAGGGATCGCAGGCGGGCCGCGCCCTCGGCGGGGCCCACCGGGGCGGTGCCGTAGACGCGGGTGAGGTGCCCGAGCCCGTAGCGCAGCCGCTCCTCCAGCCCGCCGGCCGACATGAACAGGTCCTGCAAGGGTGCGACGCTGCCGGGCTCGTCCGTCTGGACCCAGACGGAGCCGAGCTGCGCGACCTTCTCCTCAAGGGTCAGCTCGGCCAGCAGGCTCTCCACGCGCTCGCCGGTCGTGCGAGCGGCGTCCCGCCAGGGCGCGAGGCCCGGCGCGTTGACAGATGTCATGGCTGCGACTTTCGAGAGATTCATCCCGATCATTAAGCCGGGACTTTAGGTGCCCTCCGCAAACTCGTCAAGAATATTTCGAACTGATACCGAAATTTTCGGCGACCGTTTATCGGCACACCGGAAAGCAGCCTTCGCACCTGACCTTGACCAGCGAAGCCACCTCAGGCTCGGCGATGAAACTTTCAGGAAACTTGTTCCGGAAAGCAGTTGCCAGACGGGCCGGGGCAGGTCGATGTCACCTGTTGGCTACATCGAATGCGTGTTCGATTCTGGCATCGTCGCCCGGGGGCCCGTTGACGCTAGGAGAAGACACCCATGCCCGTTCGTTCCTTACGCACGATCGCGCTCGCTCTGGCGACCGCCGTCGCGCTCGTCCTGCCCGCCCTACCCTCCTCCGCCCAGGCCGCCACCGGCCCGAGCGTGGTGGTCAGGTGGAACCAGGCGCTGCTGGCGGCCGTACGCGGCGGCACGCTCGGCCCGCCGATGGTGGCCAGGGCGCTCGCGATCACCCACACCTGCGCCTATGACGCCTGGGCCGCCTACGACGCGGTCGCGGTCGGCACCCGGCTGGGCGGCTCGCTGCGCCGGCCCGCGGCCGAGCGCACGGACGCGAACAAGACCGAGGCGATCAGCTTCGCCGCCCACCTGGCCGCGGTCGACCTCTACCCGGCGCAGCGAGCCGGGTTCGACGCGTTGATGGCCGAACTGGGCTACGATCCCGCCAACCCGTCGAGCCAGGCGGCCCGCACCGGCGTGGCAGCCTGCCAGGCGGTGCTCGACCACCACCGCACCGACGGCGCCAACCAGTCCGGCGGCTACGCGGACACCACCGGCTACGCGCCGGTCAACGCCCCGGTCGTGGTCGCCGATCCGCTGACCACGCTGAACGCGCCGGGCCGCTGGGCGCCGCTGACGTTCGTCAACCGGGCCGGGGCGCTCGTCACGCCGCCGTTCCTCGCGCCGCACTGGGGGCAGGTGACCTCCTTCAGCGGCACCGCCCGGTCCCTCGCCGACGGCGTGCCCGCGCCGTACGCGTACGGGTCCTCCGGGTTCCGCGCTCAGGCCGCCGAGATCGTGGCCGGCACGGCCGCGCTGACCGACCGGCAGAAGGCGATCTCCGAATACTGGTCCGACGGGCCGAGCAGCGAGACGCCGCCGGGGCACTGGTGCCTGTTCGCGCAGCAGGTCTCGGCCCGTGACCGGCACGGGATCGACCAGGACGCGAAGCTGTTCTTCGCCCTGGCCAACTCGGTCATGGACGCCGGGACCGCCTCGTGGGAGGTCAAGCGGGACCACGACTCGGCGCGGCCGATCACGGCGATCCGCTTCCTGTACCGGGGGCAGCAGATCCCGACGTGGGGCGGCCGGGTGGTCGACGGGGCCTCGTGGGTGCCGTACCAGGTGCCGACGTTCCCGACGCCGCCGTTCGCCGAGTACGTGTCGGGGCACAGCACGTTCAGCGCGGCGGCGGCCGAGGTGCTCAAGCGCTTCACCGGCGCCGACACGTTCGCCGGGCAGGCGCTGATCGCCAAGGGCTCGTCGCTGGTCGAGCCGGGGGTGACGCCGGCGCAGGACGTGACGCTGCGCTGGCGCTCGTTCAGCGAGGCGGCCGACGAGGCCGGGATCTCGCGCCGGTACGGCGGCATCCACTTCCGCTCCGGCGACCTGCAGGGCCGCACCCTGGGCCGGGCCGTCGGCTCGGCGGCGTGGGAACGCGCGACGGACTACTGGTCCGGACGCGGCTGACCGGCCTGACCGTCCTGACCTTTCCTGACCTTTCCTGACCGGCCGGACCGTCCTGACCTTCCTGACCGGCCGGACCGTCCTGACCGGACGTCGCCCGCTCCCCTCGTGGCGGAGCGAGCGGCGTTCACGTCCGGAAGCGCCCGCTCCCCTGTACGGGAGCGGGGCGCCTTCGTGCTGCGGAGGTCAGGCCGCGCTCTCCTCGGCCTGCCGGTTGAGCGTCTCGAGGTCGAACGCGCCCGACTTGACGGCCGCGGTGAACGCCTCCCAGTCGTGGCGAGGTACTTCCAGCACCGCGTCCGGGTTGTCCGCGTGGATGACCTCCACGTGGTCGTTGATCCGCTTCGCCGCGACGCGGCTGGCGTCTTGCGTCATCTGCAGCACTCCTCTCGGTGCATTGCGGGTTCCGGCCCCGGCCACCCGTTCGCAGGAGGACCGGGGCGGTTGCGGGCAGCCTTGCATCCGGCGGGCCGCGTCGGCCACCGGTTCGGCGAGGGAGGCGGTGGAAAAAGTCCCCCCGCGGGAGTCGATCTCTTGCCCTCGGTACAACAAAGACCTCCGCCGTTCGTCGGACCCGCCGCGCCACAAGATCGTGTAGCTTTTCGCTCACCCGTTCTGTTTCCCCGCCGAGGCGTTACGGCGGCTCGGCGTCGCCCCGGGGCCCGTCGCCGGCGACCACGGCTTCGGCGTCGCCGCCTACCGCGCCCGGGGCGGTGCCGTCCTGGTCGAGGTCGGCTGGGGGAACGTCTGCTACCACGGCGCGGCGGCGCTGTCGGCGGGGACGGTGGCCGCCGCGGTCTTCGCCGCCGGCAGCGACGCCGGCAGCGACGCCGGCTTCATCCACTGCGCCGACGGCCGCGTGATCGCCGCCTTCGACCTGCACGCGTGCCGCACCCGGAGGGGCGAGGGCCCCGACCGCCTCCAGGCCCACCAGCGCGAGCTGGGGATGGAGACCTCCTACGAGGACCCGGGGTGGGCCGGCGCGCCCACGGCGGCCGCGCTCGCCCTCGCCGGGCGGGCCACCGGCGTGCACCTGTCCCGGGCCCGCTACGCGGCCGACGCGCTGTTCGGCCCGACCGAGCACCTCGCCCCGTACGCGTGACCTGTTCCCGCCCCGAGGCGGGAGGTGCCGTCGCCGCGAGCCCGGCGACGCACCGCGTGATGTAAGGGACCGTCAAGTCAGGAGTTAGTGGAGTGGCGTAGCTTCCTCGATCGACGGCTGGACCTGAGCAGGGAAGAAAGCATCCAGGAATTTTGAAATGTCGCCGGTGCCCGTGCATCGCCGAGTTTCATGGGAGTGGTGAGCCGGATGGCCGCCGCAGACGTCTACGAGGGCGGCGGCTGGGGCGGGGCGTTCGTCATCCTCTCCGGGGCTCAGCGGGCCAGCAGCGCGAAGCGGTGGGCGGTGGCCCGCAGCGGCCGGCCGCGCCGCATGTCCGCGTGCAGGGCGCGCAGCCGCTCCTCGTAGGGGTGCGGGTCGAAGCCGGGCACCTGCCACGGGACGGCGCGCAGGAACAGCACCAGCGCCCCGATGTCATGGAATGTCGTGGTGAACCCCGCCTCCTGCCGCCAGATCACCTCAAGCCCGGCGCCTTCCAGGGCGGTGACCGCCGTGTCGAGGCCCCAGGCGGCGTCCTCGTGCGGCGGGCCGCCCAGCGCGGCGTTGAGCTCCTCGAGGTCGCGGCCGGCCACCTGCTGGGTCAGGAACGTGCCGCCGGGGGCCAGGAGGCGGCGGAGCTCGCGCGGGTCGTACGCCTCGTGGCGGTTGATGATGAGGTCGAAGGAGGTGTCCGGGAACGACCGGGTGTCCTCGGCGACCTCGACGCCCAGCGGCTCCAGGCGGGCGCGGGCGACCGGGAGGTTGGGCGGGTGGCCCTCGGTCGCGGCGGTGCGGGGCGGCAGCGGCGGGGCGAAGGAGGCGAGCAGCTCGCCGCCTCCCGTGCCCTGGTCGAGGAGGGAGCCGGCCCGGGAGAGGTGATCGCGGACCAGCTGCTCGTAGTCCCACGGCAGGGCGCCGTCGTAGGTGACGCGGTCGCGGAAGAGCGAGAAGTCCCAGCCCTCGAACGAGGCGGTCCGCGCCTCGTGGATCAGCTCCTCGAAGTCCATGGTCGCGATCATGTCGCACCGCCGTGGCGGCTCGCATCGCGATAAAGCCGCCTTACGACCGCCTGAAGGCCTCAGGTCCGCATGAGATCGGCATGAGAGGTCTTACGCCCGCGGGCGCGGCGGGGTGCTGCCGCGGAGGACGACGGTGACCGGGAGGCACGGGTCCGCCGGCGCGTCGTCCGCCAGCGCCAGCCGCACGGCGCTCAGCCCGGCCTCCCGCAGCGGCACCGCCACCGAGGTCAGCGCCGGTACGACGTCCACCGCCGAGGCGATGTCGTCGAACCCCGCCACCCCGATGTCCGCCCCCGGCACCACCCCCGCCTCCCGGAACGCGGTCATCGCGCCGATCGCCATCACGTCGTTGACCGCGAACACCGCCTCCACGTCCTCGAAGCCCCGCTCCACCAGCCGCCGCGCCGCCTCGTGACCGCCCGCGCGGGTGAAGCCGGTCTCGATCGCGAGCGGCTCGGGCACCCCCGCCCCGTCGAGCCCGGACAGGAAGCCCTCGTGCCGGTCACGGGAGGTGCGGAGCGAGGGCGGGGCGTGGAAGACGGCGAAGCGGCGGTAGCCCGCGCCGAGCAGGGCGCGGGCCAGGGCGGCGGCCCCGCCGTGGTTGTCGATCGTGACGGTGCCGAACGGCAGGTCCCGCTGGCTGATCAGGACGACCCGGCCACCGGCGGTGCGGTATTCCTCCAGCTCCTCGACCAGCGCGTCCCTGGTCGGGGCCCCGTCGATGCGGCTGCCCGTCACGATGACGACGCGCGGCCGCCGGCCCCGCAGCGTCCTGACGATCTCCAGCTCGCGCTCCGGCGAGCCGCCGGCCACCGCCATGGTGACGATGAGCCCGGCCTCCTCCGCCGCCTGGGTGACCCCGGCGGCGATGGAGGAGAAGTAGGGGTCGGCCACGTCGCGCACCACCAGCGCGACGGTCCTGGTCGAGCCCTTGGCGATGGCCTGCGCCGACAGGTGCGGCTCGTAGTTGAGCCTGGCCGCGGCGGCGCGGACCCGGGAGACGTTCTCCGACCGGACGTTGCGCGCGCTGCCGTTGAGCGCGCGCGAGGCGGTGGCGATCGAGACGCCCGCCTCCCGGGCGACGTCGTGCAGGGTCGGCGGGGAGGCGGGGGCCGGGGCGGGCCCGTGATCCATGGCGGTCATTCTGTCACCACGGTCAAGGGTTCGCCCCTGGTCGTGCCGGCCTCGTTGACGAGCTCGGCGACGTACACGTGCGGGCCCGCCGGCCGGCCCGTGAGCACGGTGGCGGCGCTCTGGGCGGCCGGGGTGGCGGCGGCGAGCTGCTGGGTGCCTACGAGCACGCCGTCCTCGTAGAGGCGGTAGGCGGTGGCGTTGGTGCCCCACCACATGTTCATGCGGATGGTGTGGTCGCCGTCGCCGTCCCAGTTGTCGCTGCTGAGCACGGGCCTGCCCGGGTTCGCGTCGGTCACCTCGACCTTGACGGGCGTGGTGGCGGTGCGGCCGGCCTGGTTCAGCAGCTCGCCGGTGTAGACGTAGGTGCCGTTCTTCCGGGCGGTGACGGGCACCGTGGCCTTCTGGGCGGACGGGGTGTCCGGGGTCAGGTCGCGCCTGGCGATCTCCTTGCCGTTCTCGTAGAGGACGAGGACGCTGGCGTTGACGCCGTACCAGAGGTTCATGGTGACGTCGTACGTGCCGTCGTGCAGGCCGTGCGCCCAGCCGCTCGTGGTGGAGAGGGCCGCGCGGCCGGGCGGGGCGGTGGCGCCGTCCTGCGGGAGCTCGGGCTCCGGACGGGTGACCTCGACCCGGTACGTGGTGTCCGCCGTGCCGTCCTCCGCGACCACCTTGATCGCGATCTCGGTGTCGCCGACCGGGATGGGGATCGCGGGCGATGCGGTGCCGCTGGGGACCGGCCTGCCCTGGACCGTGATGGCGGACTTCGGGTTGAGCGCGGTGGGGGTGAAGACGAGCCGGTCGCCCGGGACGGTCAGCCCGTACGTCAGGGTGTCGGGGGCGAAGGCCGGCTCCAGGGTGCCGGCGGAGGGGGAGAGGGCGGACAGGGTGGTGTCCTGGGCGAGGGGGCGGCGCCGGATCTGGAGGGGGTGGGTGGCCTCGGTGCCGTCCTCGGCGGTGACCACGATCCGCACCTCGGCCCCCGTGTCGCCGAGGGTGATCTCGCGGGTGGCCCGCGCCCCGTCGGCACGCTCGCCGTCGATGGCCACCGACCTGGCGAACGGGCTGCGCGCCACGGCCGTCACCTCGACCTGCGCCACCCGCGCGGGCACCTCCAGCACGCCGTCGGCGGAGGGGGCGCCCTGGCTGGTGTCCAGGCCGAGCAGTCCGGTCTCGTCGCGGGCGAGCCCGACGCCCTGCGAGACCCGGAGGTCGTCCAGGTCGATGCTGCCGTAGTTGGTGCTGGTCGCGGCGTACTCGATCTTCGCGACGGCGTCCACGCCGGTTCTGAAGGCGGCGTCGTCCAGCACCTTGCGGCCGTCGACGGTCAGGTCGAAGCGCTTGTTCACGGTGTCCATGACGGCGGCGACGTGGTACCAGCGGCCGGGCTCGTACGTGCCGACGGTCTTCGTGGCCGAGCCGGCGTAGGCCACGATCGTGTTCTTGGTGAAGGCGAGGCTGACCGCGTTCTGGCCGCTCGCGTCCTTGACGTAGGGGATGGACCACCAGTGGTTGCCCGAGCCGTAGGGCTGCTCGCTCATGACGTTCGTCTCGACGGTCACGACGCCCTTGAGCGCGAACTCCCGGGTGAGGCTGGTGACGCCGCTGTTCGTGGTGCGGGTCAGCCTGAGGTTCCGGTCGCCGCCGGACTCGACGATCTCCACCTTCCCGCCGCCGGCGCTGACCGCGAGGCCGTCGCCGCCCGCGTACGGGCCCGTGGGCAGGTCGTCGAAGTCGTGCACCACCACGTAGTCGGGGGTCGGGCGGACGAGGAGGAGCGATCCGGCGTCCGTCGCGGTGGCGGCCTCGACCTTCAGTCCGGTCCTGGTCTCCGGGACGAAGCCGCCGGCGGCTGCTCGGAGCGTGTACCCGTCGCCGATCGGGACGCTCTCGACGGTGAAGGCGCCGTCGGGGCCGCTGGTGGCGGTGGCCAGGGTTTGGTCTCCGTCCTCGACGGTGACGGCCGCGCCGGGCAGCGGCCGGGCAGCCTGGTCCAGCACGCGGCCGGTGACCGAGCCCACGGTGCTGGTCGAGGCCATGGTGAGGTGGACGGTGGCGACGTTGCCGGGGCGCACGTCGACCGTGCCGGTGGCCGTCGCGTAGCCGTTCCTGGTGGCGGTCACCTCGACGCCGTCGGCGAAGGGCAGGCTCCTGATCGCGAAGCGACCGTTCGCATCGGTGGTGGCCGTGCCCATGGTGGCCGCCGTCACGGTCGCTCCGGAGACGGGGGCGCCCGACGGGGTGCGCACGGTGCCGGTGACGGATTCGGTGGTGGCGCCCTCCGGGGTGACGTACTCGAAGGCGCCGAGGTCGGGGGCGCCGTTGTAGAGCGGGGTGCCGGCGTAGTCGCGGCCGCCGTTGCCGGTGATCCCCGTGCCCCCGTCGGCGGCGTACGAGCCGGAGGTCACCCGCAGGCCGTGGGCCGTCTCCAGGGCCGGGCCGCTCTCCGGGGTGCCGTAGGGGCCGTCGAGCGGGGCGGCGGCGAACAGCGGGTCGCCGAGCACGGCGTTCGCGTCGCCGGCCGGCACCGGGAGGGTGGCGCCGCCGTAGAGGTTGTGGTCGTAGGCGATGGTGGGGCTGGTGGTCAGGACCGCGCCCGCCCTGGTGGAGTAGAGCAGGTTGTTGGTGATGTCGTAGCGGGCGTCGAGGTAGCTGCCGTACCCGTAGATGAGGTATCCGGATTTGTCGTTGTAAATGGTGTTGTTGTAGATCTTCGCGGTCGCCGCCTTGTCCGAGTGCAGGTAGATCTGGTAGCGGCTGTTGCCCGCGATGACGTTGTTCCTGACCACGGCGTCGCCGAAGCCGAACTGGCACAGCAGCACGCCGTCGCCGTTGCCGTGCAGGTAGTTGTACTGGACGACCTGCCGGGTGGTGCCCTTGTCGGGGTCGATGCCGTTGGAGTCGGCGCCGCCGGCCTTCTGCTGCGTCTCGTACACCTCGTTGAACTGGAACGTCACGTCGTCGGCGTAGTACGTCTCGATGCCCGAGGTGCCGGTGCGGTGGACGACGTTGCGCTCGATGAGGGCACCGCGCACGTTGGTGACGTACATGCCGTTGCACCCGTACGCGGTGCCGGCCTGGGTGATGTGGTTGTTCCTGATGACGATGTTCGTGTGCGGGGTGAACTTCGGGTCGTCCCGGTTCTCGCGGGTGCCCCAGCCGGTGGGCTCGGCGATCGTCTCGCCCGCCTCGTTCTTGCCGTCGCCGGTGTACTGCTTGACCACGATCCCGGCGAACGAGGTGTTGGCGACGGTGGAGTTCTGGATCACCACGTCGTTCAGCACGGTCGCCCGCTCCGGCGGGGCGCCGATGTCGGGCACCGTCGTGTCGAACACGATGCCGCCGGTCTTCTTCGAGCCGTCCCAGCCGGTCTGGAAGCGTACGCCCGGCGCGTTGTTCTCGACGCTGCCGCCGATCCAGTTGACCTGCCCGGTGACGTCGTGCACGGCCACGCCGTCGATGACGAAGCCGTCGAGCGTCTGGCTGTTGTCGCCGGATACGTGGATGCCGCGCAGGTCGCGCAGGTTCTCGCCGGGGGTGCCGGTGGCCGGGACCTCGTTGGTGACCACCAGGTTGCGGATGGTCCAGAACTCCTGGTTGAACAGCCGCACGGCGTCGTTCACCTGGCCGGCGGCGTCGATGCGGGGCTTGGCGCCCTCGCCGTAGCGGTCGACGGTGATCGGGGCGCCGCTCTCGCCGGAGCCCTTGGGCCACAGTTGCTGCCCGCTCCACCGCTGCCCCGCCAGGAGCAGGATGCGGTCGCCGGGCCGGAACGTGGTCTCGCTGACCCTGGTCAGGCTCTTCCAGGGGTGTGCCTCGTCCTGGCCGGTGGCGGAGTCGTCACCGGCGGTGGCGTCGACGTAGTACGTGGTCCCGGCCTGGGCGGCGGCGGGCTGGGCGGCGGCGGGCTGGACCGGGAGGGTGAAGGCGGCCACCATGGCGGCGGCCGTCAGCAGGGTCGGGAATCGGGCAGGGAACATCGCTGCTCCTTTTGGGTGGGGGGTGGGCGCCGAGACGCCGGCGTTCGGAAGGTCAGCGCGGGGTGTGGACGACGGGGTCGGCGACGTCGTGGGCGCGCAGGTGGCCGCACATGCCCCAGCGCTCCTGCGGCGGGCTCTCCATCAGGGCGGACTCCAGGAGGTGGGCGCCGTCGCCGCGCTCCAGGGCGTCGAGGACCTCGGCGGTGCGGCGGGTCTGCGCGGCGACCGTCGCCTCCCAGGTCTCCCGCCAGCCCGCCGCCTTCGGCCGGACCAGGGCTACCGCGCTGTCGTAGAAGCGCCGCACCGCCTCCGGACCGCCCTCGGCCAGCCGCAGGAAACCGGCCACGGCCAGCTCCCGCCGCCGCGCGACCGCCTCCTCGACCCCGACGGCGGGCAGGGCCGCGGCCTCGCGGTACCGGGCGGGATCGGCGACGACCTCCGGCGGGAACGTCATGACGGCGTCGCCCGCCTCGGGCAGCCCGGCGTTCGACATCACGACCACCACCTCCAGGCCGCCCCCATTTCCGGCGCGGTTGACGGCCCGGTGGATGGTGCCGGGCGTGAACCACACGGTCGAGCCCGGACCCAGCTCCGTCTCGCGCAGGCCGTTCACGTCGAGCGTCTGCAGCGCGCCGTGTCCCCCGACCACGACGTACGCCTCCGTGGAGGCGGTGTGCAGGTGCGGCGTGCCGCCCTCCAGGCCGTCGGCGCAGGCCCCGGTGTAAACGGTCAGCCGGCTGACCGACGTGCCGCCGGGGAACGTCATCGCAGCACGTCCCTGCCCTGCTTGGCGAGCAGCGCCGTGCCGTCCTCGCCCCGGTCGCCGTCGGCGATCACGACCGCGTACCGGAAGCGGATGGTCTCGCCGTCCGGCAGCGGCACCTCCTCGCTGAAGAACGGCGCCGGGTTCAGGCAGGCGAAGTGCTCGGTGCGGGCGAACCACCGCGGCGGGTGCCGCGGGTTGGCCGCGTCGTCGACCATGACGATCGTCGAGTGGTCGCCGCTCTCGTCGTGCCGGCCGCGGAAGCCGAACCACTCGGCCCGCAGGCCGCGCAGCTCGTCGCCGCCCGCCCCCTGCGGGGACTGGATGACGCCGTCGGTGAACGAGCGGGGACCGCGCCAGAACAGGCCGCCGTAGCCGGCGTTCTCGCGGCCCTTGGTGGTCGGGGAGCCGAAGTCGATCGTGGCGCCCGACACGTTCGTCATCTCGGTCTCGAACAGCAGCGCCCAGGTAGCGTCGTCGATCAGCGTGGCGGCCAGCCCGCGCCGCTCCTCGATCACCGGGTCGCCGGACTGCGCGGTCCAGCCGAGCGTGTGCCCGATCTCGACCCGGTCCGCGGCGGCCGTCAGCGTGGTCATCTCGCGGTGCGTGGCGCTGCCGTTGTTGTCGAGCTGGACGTACTCGCCGGCGACGTACGTCGGCCCGCCCCAGAAGTTGTGCTCGCCCACGCACGGCAGCGACCAGGCGATGCCCTTGTGCCAGACATGGTCGTGCGGCCGGTAGAGCGACACCAGGGCGCCGCCCCGGGTGCGGATCGGGTGCAGGTACGGCTTCGGCGACTCCAGCACCGGCGTGTCCGGGCTGTAGACGTAGGTGAACAGCTCGACGTCGCCCGCGGTGACGGCGACCGACCGGCCGAGCTCGTGGGTGGCCCGCAGGGTCACTGGTTCCTCCAAGGGGCGCCCGTGCCGTCCATGCGGCGGGCGAACGGGTTGTCGGCGGTGATCTGACCGGCGCGCACGCGCTCGCCGGTGAAGGCGGAGGCGTACAGGGCGGCGATGAACTCCATCGTGCGCCGGGTGTCCGAGGCGGTGACCGGCGGCGCCTGGCCCTGGTCGAGCGCGTCGAGCACGGCGGCCAGCCAGCCGCCGTGGCCGCTGGACCCCTCGCTGCGGTCCGCGGCCCAGAGGGGCCGCACGTCCTCCTGGCCCGGGGCGGGGGTGACGGTCCAGTGGTCGTCGGTGTAGCCGTACAGGTGCGCCACCTCGACCGTGGCGCGCTCGTAGTCGAAGCGCAGCTCGGAGGTCTGCCTCGGGGACACGACCGAGTTCACGACCGTGGCCACCGCGCCGCTCTCGAACGTCACCAGCGCCATCGACACGTCCTCGGTGTCCACCGGGCGGGCCTGCCGGGCGGCCACGGCGGTCACCTCGCTCCACGGGCCGAGCACCGACAGCAGCAGGTCGAACTGGTGGATGCCGTGGCCCATCGTGGGCCCGCCGCCCTCCGACTCCCACGTGCCCCGCCACGGGACCGCGTAGTAGTCCTCGTCGCGGTACCACTGGGTGACGCACGTGGCCAGCAGCGGGCGGCCCAGCGTGCCGGCCTCCGTCAGCCGCCGCAGCCGCACGGCGCCGGCGCCGAAGCGGTGCTGCAGGACGGTCGCGACGTGCCCGGCCGAGCGGCTCTCCGCCTCGATCAGGGTGTCGAACTCGGCCAGCGAGAGCGTGGGCGGCTTCTCCACCAGCGCCGTCACGCCGGCCTCCAGGCAGGCCAGGGCCAGCGGGGCGTGCAGCTGGGGCGGGGTGCACAGGTGCACGAAGTCCGGTTCCTCGGCCCGGAGCAGGTCCTCGGTGCCGGCGTAGCTGTTCGGGACGCCGTACTTGGCGGCGAACTCGCCCGCCCGCCCGGCGTCCACGTCGGCCACGGCCACGAGCTCCGCCCGGCCGCCGGACTCCGCCACGGCCTGGGCGTGCGCGTGGGCGATCCCGCCGGTGCCGACGATGGCGGCCCGGTACTTGCGTTGAGACATGTGTTCCTTCGTTGGCTGGTCGGGCTGGTGAGGGTCAGGCGCCGTCGATCTCGGCCTGCAGTTCCTTGATGAACGAGGCGGCCGCCTGCTCCGGCGTCTGCCGGTCGAACAGCACCTCTTCGGTGTGCCGCTTGATGATCGCCTCGATGGCGCTGGCGCCGTTCGGGGTCACCCTGGGGGCGGTGCCGACCTTGACCGCGTCGAGGTACTCGGCCGCCGCCTTGTCCGTCTCGCCGAGCTTCGGGGTGATGGCCGCGCGGGTCTTCCTGTTGGCCGGGACGCCGCGGTCGGTCAGCATGACGTCGGCCGCCTCCTGGCTGTTGGCCAGGAAGTCCACGAACAGCGCGGCCTCCGCCGGGTGCTTGCTGCGCGAGGAGATCGACCAGTACATCGAGGGCTTGAAGTAGGCGGCCGGGGTGGACGCCTGCGACTCGCCGGGCAGCTTGAGCAGCTTCAGCTGCGACCCGCTGGCCGCCGCCAGCGACGGGAGCTGCGTGTTCCACCAGGTGCCGAAGGCCGAGGCGTTCGTGGCGGTGCCGGACTGGTCCAGCGAGCCGCCGGCCCGCTCGATGGTCACCGACGGCGCGGGGGCGACGCCGGACTTGGCCAGGTCCTTGATGTAGGCCCAGTAGCCGGCCAGCACGCCGGCCGGGACGGCGACCTTGCCGGCCTCGTCGAACAGCGCCGCGCCGTGCTGGCGGGCCCAGATGTTCAGGCTGCCCGCGTCGAAGCCGAACGACTGCACGCCGGTGATCTTGCCGCCGCCCGCCTTCGACACCTGGTCGCCGACCTTCTTCAGGTCGTCCCAGGTCCAGGTGTTATCGTCGGGCAGCTTGATCTTGAGCTGGTCGAGCAGGCCGGTGTTGGCGACGATCGAGTACGTGGCCAGCCCGACGGGCAGCGCGTACTGCTTGCCCTTCACGATGCCGGTGTCCAGGGCGGGCTTGTCGAAGTCGGCGGTATTGAGGTGTTTCGTGGCCGTGCCGAGGTCGAGCAGGGCGCCGCGCTCGGCGTACGAGGAGAGGTAGAGCTCGTCCATCTGGATGACGTCGGGCGCGTCGTTGGCGGCCACGGTCGTCGCCAGGCTCTCCCAGTAGCCGTTCCAGTCCTTGAACTCGCCCTTGACCGTGATGTCCGGGTGCTTCTTCTGGAACAGGTCGATGACCTGCTGGGTGCGCTTGTGCCGCTCGTCGGCGCCCCACCAGGTGAAGCGGATCGTGACGGGGTCCTTCGACAGCTCCTGGCCGGCGCTCCCGCCGCCGCTGCCGCACGCGCTGAGCATGAGTGCCGCCGCGGCGGCCAGGGCGATTCTTCTCATGATGATTCCTGTTCGCGGGGGGTTACTTGCCGCCGGTCGTGGCGATGCCTCGGATGAGGTAGCGCTGGCCGACGAGGAAGGCGAGGAAGACCGGCAGCAGGGAGACCACGCTCATGGCGAACATGGATCCCCACGAGGTGGACACCGTGGCGTCCACGAACGAGCGCAGCGCCACCGGAACCGTGTACATCTCGGGGTCGGTCAGGTAGATGAGCTGGCTGAAGAAGTCGTTCCAGGTCCAGATGAAGGTGAAGATCACCGTCGTGGCCAGGGCCGGCAGCATCAGGGGCAGGATGATCCGGACGAAGATCCGGGCGTGGCCGCAGCCGTCGATCCTGGCCGCCTCGTCCAGCTCGCGCGGCAGCCCGCGGATGAACTGCACCATGAGGAAGACGAAGAAGGCGTCCGTGGCCAGGAACTTCGGCACGACCAGCGGCAGGAACGTGTTCACCCAGTCGAGCTGGGAGAACAGGATGTACTGCGGCACGATGATCACGTGGATCGGCAACATGATGGTGCCGAGCATGATCGCGAACCACAGCCGCTTACCGGTGAACTCCAGCCTGGCGAACGCGTACGCGGCCATCGAGCAGGACACCAGGTTGCCGATGATGCAGGCCAGCACGAGGATCGCCGAGTTGGCCAGGTAGTGGCCGAACGGGGAGGCGAGCGCGGTCCAGCCCTCGCCGTAGTTCTGGGTCTGCAGGCTGTCGAGGATCAGGCCGGGGCGGCGGAAGATCTCGTTGTCGGGGCGCAGGGAGCTGACCACCATCCACAGCACGGGATAGAGCATGACCAGCGCCAGCAGGATGAGTGCGGCGTGCTTGACCGCCTTGCGAAGGTCAGTCATCGTAAACGACCCAGAATCTCGCGGCCCAGAAGTTGACGGCGGTGAAGCCACCGATGATCACCAGGAGCAGCCAGGCGAGGGCGGAGGCGTATCCCATGTCGAAGTTGCCGAAGCCGCGCTGGTACAGGTAGAGCGTGTAGAACAGGGTGGAGTCCGAGGGGCCGCCGCTGCCGCCCGAGACCACGAACGCCTGGGTGAACGACTGGAAGGCGTGGATGACCTGCAGGACCAGGTTGAAGAAGACGATCGGTGACAGCAGCGGGATCGTGATGCTCCTGAACTGCGTCCACCTGCCGGCCCCGTCGGTGGCGGCGGCCTCGTAGTACATGGCGGGGATCTGCCGCAGACCGGCCAGGAAGATCACCATCGGCGCGCCGAACGTCCACACGTTGAGCACGATCAGCGTCCCCAGCGCGCTGTCCGGGTCGGAGATCCAGCCCTTCCCCTCGATGCCGAACGCGCCGAGCACCTGGTTGAACAGCCCGTCGGCGCCGAAGATCTGCTTCCAGAGCACCGCGATGGCCACGCTGGAGCCCAGCAGCGACGGCAGGTAGAACGCCGAGCGGTAGAACGCCAGGCCGCGCAGCCCCCGGTCCAGCAGCAGCGCCAGGCCGAGGGCGCAGACGAGCTGCAGCGGCACGGAGACGACGACGTAGACCAGCGTCACGCCGAGCGCGTGGTGCAGGCGCTCGTCGCCGAGCATCCGCGTCCAGTTGTCCAGGCCGTTGAAGACCGGCGGCTGGATCAGGTTGTAGTCGGTGAAGCCGAGGATCAGGGAGGCCACGATCGGGCCCGCCGTGATGAGGAGCAGGCCCACGAACCAGGGCGCCAGGAACGCGAAGGCGGCCCTGTTCTCCTTCTTGCCGCCGAGGGTTCCGCCGCTGCCTCTGCGCATGCGCTGCAACTCGCCGAGAGCGCTCACGCGGGACTCCTCGACGCGATCATTCGTGACCTCCTGTTACCAAGAGGCGGGGGGTGGCCGCCTTGGGAAAACGTATTCCGCAGTTTGCATGCCTGTTACGCGAGCGTCAAGAGTGTTACGAGGGATCCACCCCGAGTGTGACGAGATCGCCGATCACCCGGAGTGAGCGCCGCCGCGGCGGCGCCGCTAGGGGCTTCACCTGGGCGAATGTCGCCTGTGGAGTGCGTGGCGGCCCTTCGGGGGTGTGGCCTCGCGCGATCATCGTCCCGCCGCGCGATGACGGCGGCGCCTGCGGTGGCGTGGCCGGCGGGCGGCGGGCGGCCCGGAACGGAGATTACTCAGCGTGACTTTCGACGGGACGGGCGCTGTCACGGACGATCAGGTGGCCCTCCAGGGCCAGCCGCTGCGGGGCGGCCGAATCGCCCAGGGCGAAGCGGATCGCCTCCGCCCCCGCCCGCGCCAGCGGGAGCGCCACGGTCGTCAGCCGCGGCGTCACGTCAGAGGCGAGCGAAATGTCGTCGATCCCCGTCACGGAAACGTCGGCCGGCACCTCCACACCGGACTCGCGAAATCCCGAAAGAGCGCCGATCGCGATGGCGTCGTTGACCGCGAGAACCGCCTGCCCGCCGTCCATTCCGGCCCCGGCCAGTTCGCGCGCCGCGTCGAATCCGCCCTGCCGGTTGACCTCGCAGGAAATGATCCGGATATCCCGCTCGTCAACGCCTCCGGCCCGCAGTCCCGCGATGAATCCGGACGTCCGGTCGGCCATGTTGCGCAACTCCCGGGAGCCCGCGAATATCGCCACCCGCCGGTGCCCGATTTCCGCGACAAAGGCGCCCATCGAGCGCCCGGCGCCGTAATCGTCGAAGACGATCGACGAGAAAGGCATGTCCGTCTCGCCGACCATCACGACCCGCCCGCCCTCCTGCTCGTACGCGCGGAGCTCTTTCAGCAGCCGCCCCTCGGCCGCGCTCGCCAGAAAGCGGCTCGACGTGACGACCAGCGCGCGCGGGCGCAGCGAGCGGAGCACGCGGACGGTCTCGGCCTGCCGCTCGGCCGCGCCCATGGTGGACGACACGGTGACGAAGGCCCCGGCCGTACGGGCCTCGCGCTCCATCGCGGCCACCACCACGCCCATGGACGGCGTCGTGAGGTCGTCGGCGACGAGCGAGACGGAGTCGCCGGCCCGGCGCATCGCCCTGGCGGCAGCGTCCATCGTGTAGCGCAGGGCCGCCGCGGCGGCCAGCACGCGGGCCTCGTACTCGGGGGCGACCTTCCTGGTGCTGCCGCCCAGGACCCGGGAGGCGGTGGAGACCGAGACCCCGGCCGCCGCGGCCACGTCGTGCAGCGTGACCGTGGGCCTCGCCGCGTGGGGCATCCGCAGTGTCCTTTCCGAGAGCCGAACCGACCGGCAATGAAGAGTACTGTGCTCCTGCTCGCCCCGGCTGCGGCAGCGCCACATGATCCATGTCATATGGAACCGATGACACGGTGGACTAACCCGGCCGTCCCGGCGCCACCATGCTGGCGGCATGTCAATTCGCCAGTTCGGTCACAAGACCTCAAATCGTCGCGCCGTCCTCGCCTTGGCTGCGGGCCTGCTGATCGCCGCCGTCCCGGCCCAGGCGGCCGCCGCCGGCACCGACCTCGACGGGCAGGTGTTGCGGCAGTCGCTGGACGCGGTGCACGAAGCCGGCATGTACGGGATCTACTCCCAGGTACGGGACGGAGCCCAGAGCTGGCGGGGCGCCTCCGGCGTCGCGGACGTGGACACGGGCCGCCCGGTACGGCCCGACATGGTGCACCGGGTCGGCAGCATCACCAAGACGTTCACCTCGGTGGCCGTGCTCCAGCAGGTGGCCCGCGGCACGATCGAGCTCGACGCCCCCGTCGCCCGCTACCTGCCCGACCTGGTGCCCGGCGAGCGCGGCCGGCAGATCACCGTACGGATGCTGCTCAACCACACCAGCCACATCGCCGACTACGTGGGCCCGGCGTTCCCGTCGCTGCTGGAGGGCTCGGGCAGGAGCCTGGACGACAACCGCTCGCGCACCTTCACCCCGCAGGAGCTGGTCCGGCTGGGCCTCGGCGCCACGCCGACCGGGCAGCCGGGGGCCACGCCGGGGTCCTACTCCAACACCAACTACGTGCTCGCCGGCCTGCTCCTGGAGAAGGTGACGGGCATGGACGCCGAGCGGTACATCACCCGCAACGTCATCCGCAAGGCGGGCCTGCGCCACACGTCCTTCCCGCGCACGCCGCACATCCCCGGCCCGCACTCCAAGGCGTACGAGTCGCTGTACGGCCTCATCGACCCGCCCAAGGACTACAGCGTCTACGACATGTCCTGGGCCGCCACGGCGGGCGCGGTGACGTCCACGATGGACGACCTCAACCGCTTCTACCGGGCGCTGCTGCGCGGCGAGCTGATCGGCCGGGAGCAGGTCGCCGAGATGCAGAAGACGGTGCCGGTGCTGGCCGGCGGGGCGCCGCTGAACTACGGGCTCGGCATCTACTCCTACGACCTGCCGTGCGGGCGGTTCTGGGGGCACAGCGGCGGCGTGTTCGGCATGGGCACGGAGTCGATCTCCAGCCCGGACGGCGGCCGCCAGCTCTCCATGGGGATCAACCTGATGAAGTACCAGCGCCTGGACGAGAACGGCTATCCCCAGGTGAGCCCGATCGACGTGGCGACCGTGAACCACATCCTGACAGGCCTGTGCGGGCAGAGCGCGGCCCAGGCCAGGGCGGCGCAGCCGTCGTTCGTCCCGTTCGCCGTGGACGGGCTGTCGGTCAAGCGCTGAGGTGTGTCGCTGATCACCCCCTATGTGTTGATTCCTGCACAGATGATCGCGCCAGGTCTCCGTACCGTCTCTTCTGCCGGAGCACCTCGGCAGCACCGACAGGGGAGGAATTCCGAAATGCGTAAGACCTTTGCGATCGCGGCGATGGCCGGCTCGATGGCCCTCACGGGCCTCGCCCTCAGCCCCGCAGCCGCCCAGGCGGCCACCCAGTCCACCGCGACTCAGGCCACCGCGACTCAGGCCACGATCCACACGGGGACGAGCTGGGGCAAGTTCTTCTCCAGCGACCGCAAGGCGTACACGTTCGGCAAGACGTGGAAGTCCGGCGGCAAGGTCCACACGAAGTGGTACGGCGTGGACAAGGTCGGCGGCAAGAAGGGCTGGGTCTGGTTCGAGTACTACCAGAACGGCGGCTGGCACAAGTTCAACAAGTCCTGGGACGGCAAGGTCGTCGGCTCGTGGAGCGGCCGGGGGATCAAGAAGGTGTACACCTACACCTGCTGGGCCGGCAAGTTCGACAACTGCGGCAAGAAGTACCGCATCTACTAAAGGACATGTTGGACAGCTGAGGCCCGGCGAGCGCTCGCCGGGCCTCAGCGCCGTACCAGCTCCAGCACCTCCGCCAGCGCCCGCGGCGTCGGCATGATGCGCAGCGCCTCGTCGATCTCGCGCTCCGCCCACTCGCGGTGCCGCCGCTCGGCCCGCGGGTCGAGGGCCACGCGCGTCTGGTCCAGCAGGAAGTTCAGCCGGGACGCGACGAGCATCGAGAAGTCCGCCGGCTCCGTGATCCGGCCGGGCCCGCCCGCGCGGACGTACGCCTCGTACATGTCCCGCATGGCGCCGAGCTCGGCGACGGGGTCGCAGAACCAGTCGAACAGGGCCCGGGCCAGCTCCCGCCCCGGCGCGGCCGGTCCGAGCTGGTCCCAGTCGACGACCACCAGCTCGCCGCCGGGACCGGCCAGGACGTTCTCCGGATGCAGGTCGCGGTGGCAGACGATCAGCTCGGCGGGATCGGCGGGGCCGACCGCCGCGCACAGCTCGGGCACGGTGGCCAGGCGTTCGCCCAGGCGCGCCGCCCACGCCGCCCCCGACGCCGCCGCCCGCTCCCACTCGTGCGGAGCGGGGGCGCGGTGGTACCAGGCGGCGGGCGGTTCCCCGCCCGGCGCCCCGGTCGGCGCCCCGCCCGGCGCCCCGGTCGGCTCTGTCGCCGCGGCCGGCGCGCACCGGTGCAGCCGCGCGAGCAGCGCCCCGAGCTCTCCGGGAGTGGCCGGCGCCGCGAGATCGACCGGGCGCAGGTCGATCCAGTCGTACAGGCGCAGCCACGCCCCGCCGGGCGCCTCGACCACGTGGCGGCCGTCGCGGGCCGGATGGCCGGCCGGCAGCCGCACCCCGGCCCCGGCCGCCCGCCGGGCGAACGCGAGCTCGGCCTCGACCAGCGCCTCCGGCGGCGGCCCGCCGAAGATCTCCTTCAGCGCGTACGAGACGCCTCCGGCGTCCACCCGCCAGATCTGCCCCAGCGCGCCCCGCCGCCCCGCGGACACCACGGCGTCGTCACCCCACCCGAACGCCTCCCACGCGTACGCCACCAGTTCCTCGGTCACACACCAAGAGTGCACCCGGGAGCCCGCTCAGCGCTCCCCCTGCCGCACGCCTCCTCGCCACACGCCGGCGATCGCGCGGGTGGCGGTGATGTCGGCGGTCGGGTCACCGTCCACGAGCAGCAGGTCCGCCCGCAGCCCGGCCGCGATCCGCCCCCGGTCCGCGAGCCCGAAGCACCCCGCCGTGACGCTCGTCGCGGCCGCCAGCGCCTCCTCCGGCGTCAGCCCCGCCTCGGTCAGGAGCAGCAGCTCGTGGTGCAGGCCCGCCCCGTGCACCGGCCCGAACGGCGTCGCGTCCGTCCCGGCCGGCAGGGGCACGCCCGCCCGCAGCAGCGCCGCCGCCGAGTGCGAGGCGTTGACCACGCCCCGCGAATGCATGGGCACGCCGGTGATCTCGCGCTGGAACGTGGCCTTCGCCCGTTCCGACATCCGCCCGGCCGTCCTCGGGTCGCGCAGCAGCTCGGTCCCGCCGGGGTCGCCGGTGACCGCCTCGATGTAGGCGAGCGTGCTGATGACGAACGCGTCGTACGCGGCGATCCTGGCCGCCATCTCCTCCGCCCCCTCCTCGTCCACGTCCGAGTAGAGGTGCGCCAGGCCGTCGGCCCCCGCGTCCAGCGCGATCAGCGCCTCCCTGGCGGTGACCGTGTGGGCGATGACCTTGAGCCCGGCGGCGTGGCCCGCCACCACCAGGACGGCGGCGAGCTCGGGCGTGAGGACCGGCAGGTCCATGCCGGACACGCCACCGTCGTCGACGGCGATCTTCAGGTAGTCGGCGCCCTCCGCGAGCCTGGCCTCCACGAACGCCCTAGCCTGGCCGGGGTCGGCGACCGTGTCCAGGCCCGACTCCAGGCCGAGCGAGCGCATCAGGTCAGGGGTCATGAGCTGGGTCGGGTGACCGCCCGGGGCCGTGGCGATCATGCCGGAGCTGCGGAAGTCGGCCACGTCGTCGCGCTCGGCGGCCAGGCGGCGCTGGGCGGCCACGATGGGCGGCAGGTTGTTCATCTCCAGCTCGGTGGTGACGCCGAACCTCAGTGCCTCCGCCAGGTCGCCGTCGTAGGCGTGCGCGTGGGCATCCATCAGGCCGGGCAGCAGGGTCTTGCCCGTGCCGTCCACCTCGACGTCCACGGGCCCGCCCGGCTCCGCGATGCGGTCGCCGTCGATCAGGACGTCGGTGCCGGTCAGGGTCCGCTCGCCGTCGAACACTCGGGCGTTCCGGATCAGGGTACGCATGTCTCCCCCGGAGATAGTTTTACGTCGAATTAACCTCTCTTGGGATAGTACGGCGTCTAATCACTTTGGGCAAGGAAAGGGCCCGCGCCCCTCACGCGGAGCGCGGGCCCGGAGATCGATCAGTGCGAGTACGCCTGGAACTCGGCCGCCCTGACCTGATCCCGTTGCGGGCTGGCCGTGGCGCAGTCCGTCGCCGAGTTCGGGTCGGCGTCCTGCTCACCGGCGTACAGCGGGTTGCCGGTGCACTGCGTGGTGAGCGCGCGGAACATCAGGTGGGTGGCGCTCGTGGTCCGCACGTCGAACGACTTGAAGATCATGTCCGCGCCCCGCGGCCGCGGCAGCCCGGACTGGAACGCGTCCGCCGGGCTGGTGTAGATCTTCCGGAAGCTCGCCGGGTCGGCGCAGTTCGCGCTGCAGGCCAGCACCTCGAAGGAGCGCAGGCTGGAGAAGCGGTTCTGCCCGCCCGGGTCGGCCGGGTCGCCGATGTTGGGCCGCAGCATGGTGCTCACCTGCACCCTGCGGATCTTGACCGGCGCGTCGCCCGCCAGGTCCACGACCACCGACTTGCCGGCCGGCGCGCCGGTGAGCGAGGCCCAGTTCGTGGCCTCGGTCTCGTCGATCAGCCTGGCCTGGTTCACGCCGTCGCCCGTGGCCGTCGCCCCGCTCGCCGCCGAGGCGTGGTTGCGGGTCAGGGCCAGCGGGACCGGCAGCGTGATGCCGGGGACGACCGCGTACTTCAGCCGCCTGTGGCCGAAGCCGGCGCCCGCCACGACGAAGTCGTACAGGCCGGGCGTCATCTGGACCGTGTCGCCGAGCGGGGTGGCCGGGTCGGTGTCCGCGACGGGGACGACGCGGCCCTCGTAGTCGCCCACGTACAGCCGCAGCGCCGCGCCCTTCGCCTCGCCCAGCGGCTTGAGCTGCAGCGAGCCGTTCTTGCCCGCCGGGTTGACGAAGCTCGGCGTGGCGTCGGCGTCGTTCTGGCCGTTGCTGGCCGCGCCCTCGCCCAGGCCGTGCTCGGCGAACGCGCGCCACATGATGTCCTGGTTCGCGCCGCCGAAGCGGATCCGGTCCGCCGCCAGCAGCGCGTCGCGGTGATCGACGTAGCTGACCGCGCCCGAGGCCATCAGCAGCAGGGCGTCGAACGAGAGCTGGGCCCAGCGCCGGTTGCCCGGGCACCTGTCGACCGGCGTCTGACCGTCCGCGCACGCCCGCTGCTGCCTGGCCGTGCCCTGGCCGTACCGCTTGACGAAGGCCGCCCGCACGTCGAACTGGGTGGCCGACCAGATCTCGCCGTCGGCGTGCGACTGCGTGCCGACGATGTCGTAGCCCAGGTCGCTGTAGTTGAGCGGCGACTTCGACATGTCGTAGTTCCGGATGCCCGCCGCCTTGTCGCCCGTGACGTACCCGCCGGTGACGTACGGGGTCTGGCCCGAGGGACGGAAGCCGTACTCGAAGAGGTGCTCCATGGCGAACAGGTCGGAGGTGCTCTCGTTCATGGCGCCGGCCTGGGAGCCGCTCCATCCGGCGTTCGGCCCGCCGACCATGCGGCCGGAGATGGCGTGCGTGTACTCGTGGCCGATGACCGACATGTCGTAGTCGCCGTCCACGCAGGGCGCGTAGAACGAGCCGGCGATCGGCTGCCACAGGTACATGTTCGTGATCGGCGCGACCCCGTCCGGCCCGGTGATCTGGTTGGCGTTGTCGCGTACGGACAGGACCCGGGCGCCCGCCTGGGCGTTGCCCTGCTCGGGGTCGTTGCCGAGGCCGCCGCGCTCGCCGTTGTCCGCCTGCATGTTCCAGGCGGTCTCGGTGAACCCGAGCCGGTAGGACCAGTCGTGCATGCGGTTGTGCATGGCGTTCAGGTTCGCCATGGCCGCCTCGAGGTCGGCCTCGCCCGGCTGGTCGAACACCGCGGGGTTGCACTTGGCCTCGTACCAGGTGTTCTTCCAGGGGTAGGTGTAGTTCCTGCTCGGCGTGAGCACGTTGGAGCGGGTGCCGACCGTGAACGCGTCGCCGCTGGCCCGGTTCTCGAAGGTCCTGGCCGCGTTGCCGAGGCTGGTGTTCGTGGGCGCGTCCGTCGTGTGGTCCACGTCCCACGCCTTGCCCGTCCCCGGGTCGCCGCCGCTGACGTAGTCGCAGCCCGGGCCGGGCGCGAAGCACCAGGTCTGGCGGGTGTCCTTGGAGGAGTAGTCGTCACGGGGGTTGGCCGGGAAGACGGACCAGTGCGGATTGTCCGGCTCGGCGTGGTGGTCGACCAGGTTCTCCCGCGTGATGATCGCGCCGCTGACCGCGTCCACGTGGGTGGTGAAGCCCGCCTCGGCGCCTTGCGCGCCACCGATCAGGACCACCTGGTACGCGCTGTGCACCCCGTCGGGCGCCGGCACCGCCACCGGGGTGGCCTGCTTGGTGATCGCGGTGGCCAGGTCGATGCCGCCGTCCCTGGCCGCGATCTCCAGGGCCTGCTGCGCGGTGATCGCGGCGGCCGGCGGCGCGCCCGTCTCGCGCGACAGCGAGGACGTGACGTGCCTGATCTGGCCGCCCGCCACGCCGATCGCGACGAGACCGTCCACGCCGGCCGGCAGGTCGCCGAACCGCTGGCGCAGCAGCACCGCGTGCCCCGCGCCGATGGGGTTGACCGCGACCGTCTCCAGAGCGTCCACGGCCTCGGCCGCCAGCCCGAAGACGCTCTCGTTGTTCTTGAGGTAGTCCTTCGCGGCCTGGACCGGGTCGGAGCTCAGGCCCTCGGCCAACGGTTCGGCGCTGACGACGGACGCCGGGGTGCCGAGTGCGTTCCAGCGGACCTCGGCGGCGGGACCGGCGCTGCGCCGGTCGGCCCCGGCCGGGGGCGGCACCCTGCCCTGGCGGTTGTCCACATCGGGTTTGCCGTGGTTCTCCGCCTGGAAGTCGTGGATCACCGGGGCCTGCCCGCCGGGTTCGCCCCGGGCCGCCCCTGTGAGGGGTAGAAGCGTCGCGGTGGCCGCGACGCAGATGAGCGTGCTGCGTAACCAGGACTTGGTCGACACGTTTCCCTCCTGCGTGTCAGGGATGCGCAGATTGCGCGCATCTTCGCAAGAGGTAGCACCCGCATCTCGGGCTGACAAGATCTTGTTAAGTCGGAAATATGAGCGTATAAGCAGTTGAAAAGTGCGGGACAGGTGGCCGGCGCCTCGACGAACCTGCAGAGTCGTTATAGACGACCATCCCTTACATGGAATGAGGGTTTCGTCCGCCGCGCCCGGCGCAGTTCCCGCACTGATCATTCAACCGGCGCCCCCGCGGCCGCCGCAACCGGTTTACCCGCCGGCGAACACCGAGGCGTACACGGTCCGCCCGTGCTCGGTGACCACCTGCCCGGCCAGCCCGCCGCCGGTGAGTGTGGACAGCCGCAGGTCGAGATAGCGCTCCTCCTCGACCAGGCGCACGTCACCGGCCGGGGCCGGCATCCAGGAGGCCACCTCGGCCAGCCGCGCGCCCCGGTCGCGCGCCAGCTCGGCCCGCAGCTCCGCCATGCTCCCGGCGTCGTACGGCTCAGCCGCCGCCCGCCCCGGCTCCGCCTGCCAGGCGGCCACGCCGTACGCGAAGCAGACCAGCGCCATCCACAGCTCGGCGAAATAGGCCGCGTCGGGCGCCAGCTCCAGCCCCGCGAACCGGTCGCGGACGAAGAACAGCGCCCCGAGCTGCCCCGGCATCAGCTCAAGCCGGCTCCGGAACTGGGTGAGCGTGGCCCGCTTGCGCGACAGGATCTGCTCCAGGTGCCCGCGGGACGGCAGCCCGTACGCGCTGTTGAGCGCGCTGATGTCCGGCCACAGCTTGGCGTAGTCGGACCGCCCGCGCAGCCGCAGCGCCTTGGCCCGCAGCTCCAGCGGCAGCACGAAGAACCACTGGTCGCGGCCCTCCAGGTAGCCGCCCTGGCCGGCCTGGACGCAGCAGGCGTCGTCGAAGCGCCTGGTCTGCCCGGCGCCGAGCAGCGCCGCGGAGCACAGGGCGTGGTTCTGCGCCGCGTCCTGGATGTAGCCGAGGTGCAGCGGCACGATGGCCACGCCCTCGCGGGCGCCGTTGTGCAGCTCCACCTGGCCGTAGCCGACGACCCGCTTGAGCTTCAGCCCGGAGCGGGGCGGCACGATGCCCGGGCGTTCCGGGCCGTACACCGGCACCATGGTCAGCGCCCCGGCGCGCTGCGGGGTGCCCACCCGGTGGCCGCCCAGGTCGAGCGGCACCGGCATGAGCGTGTCCAGGCTGGTCATGTCCGTCCTCCTTCCAGCCGGTCGAGCATCGTCGTACGGATCCAGTCGCGCCCGGGCGCGCAGTGGCCGAACATCCACGGCAGCAGGCCCGCGAAGTCGTCCTGGTGCCAGAAGGACTGGCGCGGCAGCTCCGGCGCGGGGTCGCGCAGGGTCAGGTCGTCGCCACGGGTGAAGGTCGCCAGGCACAGCACCACGGGCGTGGTGACGCCGGCCCGCGGCAGCGTGGCCGCCACCCTGGACAGGTCGCCCGGCAGGTGGTTCTCGTAGCCGTCGGTCACGATCACCACCAGGTCGGGCGCCGTGTCCAGCGCGTCGAGCAGCCCGCCGGCCAGGTCGGTGGCCCCCGCCGGAACCCCCTCCGTCCCGCCGGTCTCGATCACGGTGAGCCGCTCGCAGACCTCGGCCAGCATCAGCCGCAGCGCCACGGCCTGGGACATCACGGCCCACTCGCGCTCGCCGTACCCGCGCATCGAGCCGGACGTGTCCAGCACCATGGCCACGCTCGCGTCGAGGCGGGGCAGCCCGCGGGTCGCCCGCGCCACGTACCCGGCCAGCGCCGGGCGCAGCTCGGCGGCCGGTCCGCCCTGGTAGAGGTGGACCAGCGTCGCGGCGATGTCACCCCGGTTGGTGGGCGTGACGATCGGCGGGTGCTCCCTGACCGGGTCGAGCGGCGCGGGCGGCTCCTGCGGGGCCGCCGCGCCGTACGTGCCGGGCGCGTAGAGCGCGCGCACCCGCTTGACCGCCCTGGCCGGGTCCGACGTGAAGCGCAGCAGGCTCCTGCGCAGCCGGCCGGATCCGGTGTCGCCCCCGGCGATCAGGCGGGCGCACCCGCGCGCGGTCGCCTTGCCGAGCGCGTGCTCGAAGCAGTCGACCAGGGCGGGACGGCGCGCCTCGATCAGCGCGTCCACGTCCGGGTGCTCCAGGACGAAGGCGACGATGGCCCGGGTGGTGTGCTTGTGGTTGGCACGCAGCCGGCGCAGCGCCAGGAGGACCGTGAGCGCGTACGCGGGCGGCAGGCCGAACATGAGCGCCCTGGTCACCTTGGCCAGGGTGGCCCGGGTCCGGTCGTCCAGCCCGGCCTGCGAGGCGGCCAGCGTCCTCAGCAGCACGCGGGCGCGCTGCCAGGGGAGCACACCGGGCACCAGCGCGAGCAGCGCGTATCCCTCGGGGTCGCTCCGCTGGGCATTCCGGTGGAGCTCCGCGTCGTCCCAGACCGGCTCGCCGCCCCTGGACAGAACCAGTGGGACATCATGCGTCCGGAAATGCAGGAGAAGAGGTGGGGTGTCCACGGTATGCGAGTTTAAGAATTAGCTCCGGAAAATCACACCGATTTTCTTCCGTCACGATTCGCACGATTTCCGGAAATTCGCCGGGCGGAAAACGCGGTCAGCCGGCGGCCATCCTGACGTCGAGCCAGACGAGGCGGTGGTCGGAGCTCGGGAAGGGGAAGACGCCGGTCAGCCGGGACAGCGGGTCGGCCTGCGGCGGCCAGAAGACGCCACCGCCCACGGCCCTCAGCCGCCTGGCCGGCAGCACGTAGTCGGCGCGGAGGTTTCCGGGCGCGGTGTCGGCGAAGTCGGCGGTGTCGTACTTCGGGTCGCCGGTGTGCGTGGCGTTCGCGCCGCCCTGCAGCGCCGCCGCCTCGGCCGCGCCCGCACTCGACGGCGCGGACCGGCCGTCGATCCTCGGGTGGTCGAGGAGCTGGTGGATCGCGCCCTGGTAGCTGTCGCCGTCGTTCGGGTCGGCGTTCTGGTCGCCGGCGATCACGAAGGCCGCCCCCGGCTCCAGCCCGCCGCGCCTGCCCCGGTCGTCGTAGAGGTAGCCGCCCCGGCCCGGATGCGTGTAGTCGGCCCACAGCCTGATCTCGTCGTGGTTGCGGTGGCCGTTGCGGTCCTCCGCGCCGTCGAACGTGGGCGGCGTCGGATGGCTGGCCAGAAGGTGCACGGTACGGTGCCCGACGCGTACGGGCACGTCCCAGTGGCTCTTCGAGGACAGGCGGAGCACCCGCAGCTCCTCGGCCGAGTACCAGCCGGGCGGCAGCGCGGCCCCGGGCATGTCCTTCCAGAGGAACTTCTGGAACGTGCGCACCCCCCGGGTGTCGATCGGGTGCTTCGAGTAGACGACCATGCCGTACTGCCCGGGGAAGGCGCCGAAGCCGTACGCGTCGTCGCCGTAGCCGGGGGCGCCCGGGGTGGTCACCGCGGAACCGTCGTTGTTCAGGTCGAAGCCCGAGGCCAGGCCGGTGTTGCTGGGGGCGGTGAACCGGTACGGATAGCTGATCGGCCGCGCGCCGCCCTGCCCCACCGACAGGTAGTTGTCCTGGAAGAGGCGGGCGGCGGCACCGGCGGCGTCGTGGTCGAACTCGTTGATCAGCAGCACGTCGGGCCGTGCCCGCTGGACGATCTCGGCGATGACCTTCGCCTGCGCGTTGTCCGGGGTGGACAGGTCGCTGACGAGCTGCCCCTCCGCGCCCCGGTTGAGCGAGGCGTTGAAGGTGGCGAACCTGACCCGCGTCTGGGCCTGCGCCGGGACGGGGACGAAGACCGCCGCCGCGACGACGACCGCCAGGACACAACGGAAGATCATGGTGTCTCCCCTCGCACGGGCCCGTGGCCGGATCATGGCATCTCGCGACCGGACGCGCCAGTCACCATTCCCCCGCGATCAGCGGCGCGCGCGGTCCTCGATCACGGAGGCCGCCTGGGGCGCGACCCGGTCCGCCCAGACCGCCAGGACCTCCGCCAGCCGGGGCAGCTCGGACTCCAGCACCGCCAGGCCGGGGGTGGGCACGGTCGCGCCCAGCTCCACCAGCAGCGGGCGCAGGTGCACCTCGACCGCCAGCGCGTGCTTGGCGTCCCCCATGACCAGCACCGGCAGCGCCGCCTTGCCCGCCAGCGCCTGGGACGGCAGGCGGTCGAGGAACGACTTGAGCAGGCCGGTGTAGGTGCCCTTGTAGGTCGGGCTGGCCACCACCAGCACGCTCGCCTCCGCCACCAGCTCCAGCGCCACCTCCACGCCTGGGGACGAGCCGGGGGACAGCAGGTGCGGCCCGAGCGCGGACAGGTCCACCACCTCGAACGGCACCGCTTCATCGAGCCCGACGGACCCGTTGCCGGCCGCCCTGATCCCGGCGTCGATCCCGGCGTCGATCCCGGCACCCCCTGCCACCCCGCCCCCAGCCACCCCGGGCCCGGGTGCGTCGAGGCGTCGCTTGACCGCGCGGGCCGCCTCCGCCGCCACGGTCAGGGTCCTGGAGCCCTCCCGCGGGTTGCCGACCAGTGCGACGACGCTCATCGCCCCACCGCCACGATGGCGCGCGCCCAGCCGGTGACGAGGCCCGGCCACCTTCTGCGGCCGAGGTCCGCGCGGGGTTCCGCGTCGAGCCCGAAACCCTCCTCCGCCTCGTCGTCCGGGAGGTCATACCAGTGGACGTCGCCCTCGCGTTCGCCCGGCGCCGGATCCCAGCGCGATGTCGTCGTCTCAGCCATGGGAGGCCGTCACCTTCCGTTCCCGCGCCCGCGCCGCGGCGAGTTCGTCGCGCAGCAGGCTTCCTACGTGCCGTCGGTGCTCCGCGAACGCCGGATGCGCCCGCGAACCGCCCTCCATGGGATCAATCCCCACTTTCACCACTTCCTTGACACGGCCCGGGCCCGCCGTCATCACCGCGACCCGCCGCCCGAGGTAGACGGCCTCGCCGACGTCGTGCGTGACGAAGACGACGGTCTTGCCCGTGTGCCGCCAGACGCGTACGAACCGCTCCTGCAGCCACTCGCGCGTCCGCGCGTCCAGCCCGGCGAACGGCTCGTCCATCAGCAGCACGCCCGGGTCGAACGCGAGGCTGCGCGCGATGGCCACCAGCTGCCGCTCGCCCCCGGACAGCTCGTACGGATACCGCTCCTCGACGCCGGACAGCCCCACGACCCCGAGCAGCTCGCGCGCCCGCCGCGCCCGCTCCCGCACCGGCACCGCCCTGGCCTCCAGCCCGAACTCCACGTTGGCCTGGGCCGTGCGCCACGGGAACAGGGCGTACTGCTGGACGACGACGCCCCGGTCGAGCGCGGGCCCGGTGACGGGCGCGCCGTCTAGGAGAACCTGGCCGGCGGTCGGCCGGGTGAGCCCGGCGATGAGGGCGAAGACGGTGGACTTGCCGCAGCCGCTGGGGCCGACGAGCGTGAGCAGCTCGCCGCGGCGCACGTCGAGGTCGAGGCCGGACAGCGCCGTGAACGGCTCGCCGGCGTCGCCCTGGAACGTCTTGGTCACGTTCCTGAGGCTGAGGTGAAGGCCCTGGCTCATGCGTACGAAGCTACGAGCAGGCACGCATGAAGTCAACATTTCCTACATGAGATATAGAGAATACCCGGTCGATAGGCTCGTCCCCTGACAACGCTGACGATCGAGAGAGCTCATGATCTTCATCACCGCCAAGTTCCGCACCCTGCCCGAAGACGCCGACCGCTGGCCGGAGATCACCGCCGAGTTCACCGCGGCCACCCGCGCCGAGCCCGGCTGCCTGTGGTTCGACTGGTCCCGCAGCCTCGACGACCCCACCGAGTACGTCCTGGTGGAGGCGTTCCGGGACGGCGAGGCGGGAGCGGCGCACGTGCAGTCGGCCCACTTCAAGCAGGCCCAGCGGACGCTGCCGCCCCACCTCGCCGAGACGCCCCGCATCGTGAACACCACCCTCGACCAGGACGGCTGGTCCGAGCTGGGCGAGATGGCCGTCCCGCCCAAGGCCGAGTGACCCAGCGGGCGCTGCGCATGCCTCGTTACGCGAACGTTACGAGCCCCGTGCATCCTCGATAGGGGCGTTCTTCCAGCTCACAGGCCACATGTCAGGGCGGATACGTTTTTTTCCGGGTTATTGACGAAAAAGCGGGGGCGTCGGCAGACTCTGCACATGTCACATCCCCGTGGCCCCCTGTCACAACTCCGGCGCGGGCACGAAGAGCTCGTGCTCGGGCTGCTGCGCAAGCACGGCCCGCTCAGCCGGGGCGAGCTGGGCAAGCACTGCGGACTGTCCCGCACGACCCTGTACGACATCCTCGCGGACCTGGTCTCCAGCGGCGCGGTCGTGACCGCGACCGCGCAGGAGGCGCCGCGCGGGCGCGGCAGGCCGGCTGAGACCCTGACCCTCAACCCCGACGCCGGCCAGGCGATCGGCATCGACTTCGCGCGCCGCGGGCTGCACGTCGCCGCCGTCAACCTGGCCCACGAGATTGTCGGCTCGGCCAGCGAGCCGCACGCGGCCGACCTGCCGTGGGAGCAGCGCGTCGCGCTGGCCGAGCGGCTCGTCGGGTCGCTGACGGGCACGGGCTCGGGGACGCTGCGGCTGGGCGCGCTGAGCGCGATCGGCGTCGGCGTGGTCGGCCCCGTCAACGGCCCAGTCAGCGGTCCCGCCAGTGGACCCGCCGATGGCCCCGCCAGCGGCCTCGCCGGGGAGCCCGCTGAGGAGGCGGGGGCGGACCGTGGGGACGGAGACGTTCGCGAGGCGGTCCCGCATCCCGTGCAGACGCTGTTGCGCGAGCGGTTCGGCGTGCCCGTGCTGATCGACAACAACACCCGCCTCGCCGCGCTCGGCGAGGCGATCTGGGGGGCCGCCGCCGGCGGGCGGGACGTGCTGTACCTGCGCCTGTCCCACGGTGTCGGCGGCGGGCTGGTGGTCGGCGGGTCGCTGCACCGCGGCGCGTACGGCCTGTCCGGCGAGTTCGGCCACATCACGGTCGAGCCGGACGGCGCCCGCTGCGACTGCGGCGGGACCGGCTGCCTGGAGACCGTCGCCTCGATAAGGGCCGTGCTGGACGCCTACCGCGCCGCCGGTGGCCGGGCCGGCGACGTGCGCGAGCTGGTGAAGGCCGTGGAGGGCGGCGACGCGAGCGCGCTGACGCTGCTGGACGGCGTCGGCACCAGGATCGGCGAGATGCTCGCGGCCCTGTGCAACGCGATCGGCCCCAGCGTCATCGTGATCGGCGGCGAGCTCGCGGAGACCGGCGACGCGCTGGCCGGGCCGATCGAGCGGGCGCTGCACGACCACGTCATGCCGGTCTCCCGGCATCGGGTGAGCCTGCGCCGGGCCACGCTCGGCGAGGTGGCCGGCGCCCTCGGCGGGATAGCCCTGGTGCTGCACGAATCCCCGCTGCTTTCTCGCTATCCGGCAGGACCGGATCTCGCAACAGAGGACTTGATGAACCCATGACCCAGCTCACCGCGCTGGGCAAGTCGTCGGCGGCTCCGGCCGTGCGGCGCGGCCCGAAGCGCTCGCGGCGCGCCATAGCGCTCAACCTGATCGCGGTCGTCATCGGCCTCCTCATCTGGACGTCGCTGGCCACCATCGGCGTGCAGGGCCTGCCCAACCCGCTCCAGGTGGCGGGCAAGGCCGGCGAGCTGGTCGCCGACGGCACGCTGCTGATGGACTCCCTGGCCAGCCTGCGCCGGGTGCTGCTGGGCTTCCTGCTCGGCACGCTGCTGGCGGTCCCGATCGGCTTCCTGATGGGCTGGTACGCCACCGCGCGCGGCCTGCTGGAGCCGTACGTGCAGTTCTTCCGCACCATCCCGCCGCTGGCGATCATCCCGCTGGCCATCGTGCTCATGGGCATCGGCGAGGTGCCGAAGGTCTTCGTGATCTTCCTGGCGTCGTTCCTGTCCAGCGTCGTGGCGACGTTCCAGGGCGTGGTGGACGTGGACAAGACGCTGATCAACGCCGCCCGCGTGCTCGGCGCGTCGGACCGGACCATCTTCCTCAAGGTCGTGGTGCCGGCCTCGACCCCGTTCATCCTGGTCGGGATGCGGGTGGGGCTCGGCTCGGCCTGGGGCACGCTGGTGGCCGCCGAGCTGATCGCCGCCCAGGAGGGCCTGGGCTTCCGGATGCAGCAGGCCCAGCTCTACTACGACCTGTCCACGATCTTCGTGGGCCTGATCGCCATCGGCGTGCTCGGCCTGCTGATGGACCGGCTGCTGCTGCTGGCCGAGCGACGCCTCACCAACTGGCAGGAGCGCCGATGAACACCAAGATCTCGTTCAGGGACGTGGTCAAGACCTACCCGATGAAGGACGAGACCTTCACCGCGCTGGACCACGTGTCGCTGGACATCGCCGACCGCGAGTTCGTCACGGTCGTGGGCCCCTCGGGCTGCGGCAAGAGCACGCTGATGAGCATGGCCGCCGGGCTGGTCGAGCCGGACTCGGGCGAGGTGCTCGTGGACGGCCGGCCCGTCACCGGGCCGGGTCCGGACCGGGGGGTGATCTTCCAGCAGTACGCGCTGTTCCCGTGGCTGACCGTGCGCAAGAACGTCGAGTTCGGGCTGAAGCTCATGGAGCTGCCGGCCGATGAGCGCAGGCGGCGGGCCGAGCGGGCGATCGAGCTGGTCGGGCTGTCCGACTTCGCCGACGCGCTGCCCAAGATGCTGTCCGGCGGCATGAAGCAGCGCTGCGCGATCGCCCGCGCGTACGCGGTGAACCCGGGGGTCCTGCTCATGGACGAGCCGTTCGGCGCCCTCGACGCCCTGACCAGGGTGCAGCTCCAGGACCAGCTCCTCGACACGTGGAGCCAGGAGCAGCGCACGGTCATGTTCATCACCCACGACGTGGACGAGGCCGTCTACCTGGCCAGCCGGGTGATCGTGATGGCCGCCAGGCCCGGCCGCATCCAGCAGATCATCGACGTGGACCTGCCCTACCCGAGGACCGAGGAAATGCGGTTGTCGCCCGAGTTCGGGCGGATCCGCAACGAGGTCTGGCACGCCGTATACCACCAGGCACCCGCCGCATCGGCGGCCTGACAAACCCCCCAGAAAGGACTGATCCGCCATGCGTTCTCTTCGTCGCGCCCTGACGGCCGCCTCGGCGGTGAGCCTGATAGCACTCTCCGTGACGGCCTGCTCCGACGACGGCTCCACGGTCAGGTTCGGCTACATCAGCGACTACAACGGCGCGAGCCTGCTCGCCATCGCCCAGAAGCAGGGCATGTGGGAGAAGCAGGGGCTCACGCCCGAGATCAAGGTGTTCACCAACGGGCCGCTGCAGATCCAGGCGCTCGGCGCGGGTGACCTCGACTTCGGCTACATCGGCCCGGGCGCGATGTGGCTGCCCGCCTCCGGCAAGGCCAAGGTCGTCGCGATCAACACGCTCGCGTACGCCGACCGTGTCATCGGCCGCCCCGGCGTCAAGACCATGCAGGACCTCAAGGGCAAGAAGGTCGGCGTGCCGGAGGGCACGTCCGGCGACATGGTGCTCAACCTGGCGCTGCAGAAGGCCGGCATGACGGCCAAGGACATCCAGAAGGTGCCCATGGACCCGGCCACCGTCGTCTCGGCGTTCGCCGCCGGGCAGATCGACGGGGCCGGCATCTGGTACCCGCTGATCGGCAACATCAAGCAGCAGGTGCCCGACATGGTGGAGATCGCCAGCACCAAGGAGTTCCCCGACAACTCGTTCCCGACCGCGTTCGTGGGCGGCACCGGGGTGGACGCCGAGCTCACCAACAAGGTGATCAAGGTGCTGCAGGAGGCCAACGACTGGCGGGCCGCGCACCCCGAGGAGTCGATCACCGAGGCGGCCGCCCTGCTCAAGCTGGACGCGGCCAAGGTCAAGGCCGACGCCGCCAACGTCCAGATCATGACCACCGCCGACCTGGTCGCCAAGACCAAGGACGGCACCGTGGCCAAGTGGCTGAACAGCCTGGGCGACTTCTTCGTCGGCACCGGCCAGCTCAAGTCGAAGCCGGACCCGGCGACGTACTACACCGGCGACCTCTACGAAAAGGCCTTCACCAAGTGAACCTGCTGTTCCTGATGACCGACCAGCACCGCGTCGACACCCTGGGCTGTTACGGCAACCCGCACGTGGCCACGCCCAACCTGGACAGGCTGGCCGCCACCGGCACGCGGTTCGATCGGTTCTACACGCCGACGGCCATCTGCACGCCCGCGCGGGCCAGCCTGCTCACCGGGCAGGCCCCGTTCCGGCACCGGCTGCTGGCGAACTACGAGCGCAACGTCGGTTATCTGGAGGACCTGCGGGAGGACGCCTTCACCTTCCCGGAGGCGCTGAAGGACCGCGGCTACCAGCTGGGGCTGATCGGCAAGTGGCACGGCGGGACCAGCCGCAACGCCGCCTCGTACGGCTTCGACGGCCCCGACCTGCCCGGCTGGCACAACCCGGTCGACCACCCCGACTACCTGGCGTACCTGGAGGAGCGGGGGCTGCCGCCGTACCGGATCTCGGAGCTGGTCCGGGGCACCACGCCCAACGGCAACCAGGGCAACCTGCTGGCGGCGCGGCTGCACCAGCCGGTCGAGGCCACGTTCGAGCACTACCTGGCGACCCGGGCGATCGAGCACATGGAGCGGTACGCGGCGGACGGTCGCCCGTTCTTCCTGGCCACGCACTTCTTCGGGCCGCACCTGCCGTACCTGCTGCCCGACGAGTACTTCGACATGTACGACCCGAGCCTGGTCGAGCTGCCGCCGTCGATCGCGGAGACGTTCGAGGGCAAGCCCCCGGTGCAGCGCAACTACAGCGCGCACTGGACGTTCGACACGATCCCCATCGAGGTGACCCGCAAGCTGATCGCGGTCTACTGGGGCTACGTGACGCTGATCGACCAGCAGATCGGCCGGATCCTCGACCGCATGGACGAGCTGGGCCTGTCGGACCGGACGGCGGTCTTCTTCACCGCCGACCACGGCGAGTTCACCGGCGCCCACCGGCTGCACGACAAGGGCCCGGCGATGTACGAGGACATCTACCGCATCCCCGGCATCGTCCGCATCCCCGGCCGGCCACCGCAGGTCAGGAACGAGTTCGTCAACCTCACCGACTGCACGGCGACGATCCTCGACCTGGCGGGCTGCGACACCAAGCCGGCCGTGGACAGCCGCAGCCTGGTGCCCCTCGTGCGCGGCGAGCACCCCGAGTGGCCGGCCGAGCTGCTCGCGGAGTTCCACGGCCACCACTTCCCCTACCCGCAGCGCATGATCCGCGACGACCGCTACAAGCTGGTCGTCAACCCGGAGTCGGTCAACGAGCTGTACGACCTGCGGGACGACCCGCACGAGCTGAGCAACCGGTACACCCACCCGGAGCTGGCCCCGGTCCGGCGCCGCCTGATGCGCAGGCTGTACGACCTGCTGCGCGACCGCGGCGACAACTTCTACCACTGGATGACCCCGATGTACGACATCGGGACCTCGGACTACGACCCCACGCTGAGTTCCTTCGAGAAAGAGACCACTGGCCGATGAAGGGAGTCATCCCAAGGACGAGCTCAGGATCGGCCTGATCTCGATGAACAGGACCGGCGCGGTCGCCAAGTTCGACTACGTCAGGACTTATCGCGACTGATCCTCCGATTCCCGTTCTGCGAAACGTGTCCCGTCCGGTACTCCCGGTGTGCTTGACTCCCGCCTGGTAACCACACCCTCTGGGAGGGTTCATGGGGGAGTTCGTAGGGATCGACCCCCGCGGCGCACAAGAACTGATCCGCCGGTTGGAGGCGGGCAAGGGAGTCCTCGGCGGGACGCGGCCCGGGCTCGACGCGGCGATCGCCGAGGCGGGCCAGGACTGGACCGGCCGCCAGGGCACCACGGCCATGCACCGCACCTGGGCGTTCTACCACGAGTCCCAGCAGGACTTGAGGTGGCGCATCGACACGCTGGAGCAGCTCGTGCCGGTGCGCGAGCGAGGCATGCTCACCGGAACGTTCCCCTTCGGCAGCGAGGCGGAGGCCCGGCGGGCCGCCGAGGATACGGCCGTCGCCATCCGCGCGGCCGAAGACGCCGCGGCCGAAGACGCCGCGGCCGGCGGCGAGGTTCCGGACATCGAGGGCAAGGCCGGCGATCCCGCGTACGCGGCGGCGCTGCTGGCGGCCCTCGGGCCGGACGCCTTCACCCGGGCGCTGGACGGCGGGCTGGCCGAGGCGTTCGCGAGTGCCGAACGCACCGGGCGGCTCGGGGACGAGTGGTACGCGCTCGTGGAGAGCGCCCCGCCCGACGTGCTGACCCGGCTGGTCACGCTGGCCGGGCAGTCGGGCACGTTCCTCAACCGGGTGGCGGTGGGGCTGCTGAACCGCCCGCCGGATCCGGGCTGGAGCCCGCAGGGCCTGATCGCGGCGTACGGGCGCGACCCGCTGGCCTTCCAGCAGCTGCTGGCCGAGCACCCGCGCGAGACCCGCGTCCTGCTGGCCGCCGCCGCGGCCGACCCCGCGATCGAGGAGGCGCTCGCGGGCGTGCTGCACGAGGCGATGAAGCCCGGCGCCGGCGCCGACGGGCTGCGGGAGCGGGCCTGGGTCAACGTCGTGCGCGGCATCGACGAGATCGACGCCGAGGCCGACGCGGAGACCGAGGGCCGCTGAGCATGCACAACAGGCACCAGTTGCTCCGCGAGGCGGCCGAGAAGGAGTCGCTGGCCGCCGCCTTCACGCGGTACGCCAGGGGCCTGTCGGACGCGTTCGAGGGCATCCCGACGCGCCCGGGCGACTGCGCGTCCTACTGGACGGGCCCGGCCGCGCAGCGGTTCCTGACGCAGGTGCTGCGGCTGCGCCGCGAGATGGACGACCTCGAGGACAGCTGCCTGTCCACCGCCGAGAACCTGCGCCGCCGGGCCAGGCGGCTGCGCGAGGAGGCGGCGGCCGGTCAGTGCGGGCCGACGTCGGACGACAACCGCTGGGCCAGGTAGATCGGCACCACCGAGGCCACGATGAGCGCGGCCGCCACCACGTTCACCACCGGCGCCTGGTTCGGCCGGAAGAGGTTCTCGAAGATCCAGATCGGCAGCGTGCGCACCCCGGCGCCCGCCGTGAACGTGGTCACGATGATCTCGTCGAACGACAGCGCGAACGCCAGCAGCCCGCCCGCCAGCAGCGCCGACCGGATCATCGGGAACGTCACCAGCCGGAAGGTCGTGAACGGCCCCGCGCCGAGGTCCGCCGACGCCTCCTCCATGCTCGTCCCCGTACGCCGCAACCGCGCCAGCACGTTGTTGTAGACGGTCACCACGCAGAACGTGGCGTGCCCGACCACCACCGTGAACAGCCCGAGCCCCACCCCGAACGGCTCCAGCACGGTGCGGAAGGCGTTGTTGAGCGCGATCCCCGTCACGATGCCGGGCAGCGCGATGGGCAGGATGATCACCAGCGACACGGTCTGGCGGCCGAAGAAGCGGTAGCGCTGCACGGCGAAGGCCGCCATCGTCCCCAGCACCAGCGCGATCGCGGTGGCCCCCAGCCCGGCCCGCACCGAGGTCCACAGCGCGTCGCGCACCCCCGACGAGGCCCAGGCCGCCTCCCACCAGCGGAGCGTCAGCCCGGACGGCGGCCAGCCGAACGTGCGGTCGGCGTTGACCGAGTTGAGCAGCACGACCAGCAGCGGCACGTAGATCACGACCAGCCCGGCGGCGAGCGCGAGCCGGAGCAGCAGCCGGGACAGGCGGGACAGCTTCACAGGTTCTCCAAGGCCCCGGTACGGCGCACCGCCGCCAGGTAGATCAGCATGATCACGACCGGCACGGTCGCCACGGCCGCCGCGAACGGCAGGTTGTTGGCCGCCCCGATGTTGTCGTAGACCACGTTCCCGATGAGCTGGCTCCGCCCGCCGACGATCTTGACGGCGATGTAGTCGCCCAGCGACAGCGAGAACGTGAAGATCGACCCCGCGATCACGGCGGGGAACGTCAGCGGCCAGATGACCGTGCGGAAGACCCGCCCGGCCCGGGCCCCGAGGTCCCCCGCCGCCTCCAGCATCGAGCCGGGCAGCCGCTCCAGCCCCGCGTAGATGGGCAGGATCATGTACGGCAGCCACAGGTACGCCAGCGTCAGCACCGTGGCCGTCACCCCGAAGCCCCAGCCCAGCAGCCCGCCCGACGACAACATGACCCGCCACGCGTACGCCTTGACCAGGTAGCTCGCCCACAGCGGCGTCAGCACCGCGATCACCAGCCAGCGCCGCGCCCGCGGCGAGGCCAGCTTGGCCATCGCGAACGCCATCGGGAAGGCCACCACCAGGTCGATCGCCGTCACCGCGAGCGCCACCCCGATCGAGCGCAGCGCGATCGTCCGGTACACCTCCACCGTGACCAGGTCACGGAAGTTCGCCCAGGTGAACGTCCTGATCAGCTCGCCGGTGAAGGTGTCCGTGCTGTAGAACGCGGTGACGAGCAGCGCCCCCAGCGCGCCCAGGTAGGCCAGCCCCAGCCACGCCAGCGGCGCCGACAGAAGCAGCGACAGCCGTACGCCTGCCCTGCGGTGCAGGAAGGCCGCGACTCGGGTCAACCCTTGATCTCCGTCCAGGCCCGCGTCCACTCGGAGTAGTCCTTGCACTTCACGTCCGTGCGGCCGTCGAGGCACTGGGCGATCGGGGTGGTCCAGTAGTGGACCTTCGAGAAGTACGTCTCGTCGGTGGCGTGGAAGGTCTCGCAGTGCTTGGCGTCGGCGGTCTCCTCGCACGCCTTGGCGTTCGAGGGCGCCTCACCGAAATACTCGGCGACCTGCGCGTTCGCCGTGGGCGAGATGATCCAGTCGAGCCAGCGGTAGGCGCAGTTCGGGTGCGCGGCCTTGGCGGCCACCATCCACGTGTCCGACCAGCCGGTGGCGCCTTCCTTCGGCAGGACGGCCTCCACCGGGGCCTTCTCGCTCTTGGCCACGTTGACGATGACCTGCCAGGTCGTGCCCACGACGGAGTCGCCGCTCTTGAACGCCTGGATCTCCTTGGTGTAGTCCGACCAGTACTCGCCGACGATCTGCTTCTGCTGCTTGAGCAGGTCGACGGCGGCCTGGAACTGCTTGTCGTCCAGCGCGTACGGGCTCTTGATCCCGAGGTCGGGCTTGGTCGCCATCAGGTAGACGGCGGCGTCGGCGATGTAGATGGGCGAGTCGTAGGCCGTGACCTTGCCCTTGTACGGGGAGTTCGGGTCGAACACCACGCTCCACGAGTCGGGGGCGGGCTTGACCGTGTCGGTGCGCCACATCAGCAGGTTGGCGCCCCTGCCGTGCGGGACCCCGTACGGGACGCCGTCCACGGAGTTCCACGGCTTGCTCTTGAGGCCGTCGAACACGTCGGTGTAGTTCGGGATCAGGCTCGTGTTGACCGGCGCGACGGTGCCGGCCGCGATCAGGCGCAGGGAGGCGTCGCCGGAGGCCGAGACGGCGTCGTACTGGCCGGTCCTCATGAGGGTGACCATCTCGTCCGAGGTGCCCGCGACCTTGGTGTTCACCTGGCAGCCGGTCTCCTGCTCGAACGGGGTGACCCAGTCCACCTTGGGGTCGTTGGTGCCGTCCTCGACGTAGCCGGCCCAGGCCACGAGGTTGACCTCGCCCTCGCCGGTGCCGAGATTCTGCAGGGCGTCGATCTTCGGCGGGACGAAGCCGGTCTGGCCCGGCGCCGGGGCCGCGCCGCCGGTGGGCGTGGTGGAGCCGCCACCGCAGGCCGTGACCAGGACGAGTGCCGCCGCGGTGATGACTGTTCCGGTCGGTCGCATGCCTTCTCCTATTGACGATGCTCCTGCTTCGAGGGCTCCTGCTTCGAGGGCTCCTGCTTGACGGGGACTCCTGCTTGACGGGGACTCCTGCTTCACGAGGTGATGGCGAACTCGTGCCGCCGCTGCCACACGAGCCGCACCCGGGCCCCTCTCAGCCCCATCACCTCCATGGACGAGACCTCGAGGTTCTGCTGCAGCGCGATCAGCCGCCCGCCGGCGTCGAGGTCGACGACGAACCTGGTGGCCGCGCCCGCGTACACGACCTCGGCGACCGTCCCGGTGGCGGAGTGCTCCCCGGGGCCGGCCCCGCCGGACTCGCCGGGCACCACGCGCAGCTTCTCCGGGCGCACGCTGAACGTGCCCGGACGGCCGAGGATCTTCTCGGCGGCGGCGCCGGAGATGAGGTTGGAGGTGCCCACGAACCCGGCCACGAACTCGGTGGCGGGCCGCTCGTAGATCTCGGCCGGCGTGCCGACCTGCTCGATCCGGCCCCGGTCGAACACCGCGACCCGGTCGCTCATCGTCAGCGCCTCCTCCTGGTCGTGCGTGACGAACAGGAACGTGATGCCGACCTCGCGCTGCAGCTCCTTCAGCTCGACCTGCATCTCCTCGCGCAGCTTGAGGTCGAGGGCGCCGAGGGGCTCGTCCAGCAGCAGCACGCGGGGCCGGTTGACCAGTGCCCGGGCGAGCGCGACCCGCTGGCGCTGGCCGCCGGAGAGCTCGCCGGGGCGCCGGCCCTCGAAGCCCTCCAGGCGCACCGAGCGCAGCGCGGCGGCGGCCCGCTCGCGCCGCTCGGCCCTGGGGATCCGCTTCACGCGCAGGCCGTACTCGACGTTGGCCCGCACGTTCATGTGCGGGAACAGCGCGTAGTCCTGGAAGACGGTGTTGACGTCGCGCTCGAAGGGGGCCAGGCGGGTGACGTCCCGGCCGCCCAGCTCCACCGTGCCGGCGGTCGGCGTCTCGAAACCGGCGATCATGCGCAGGACCGTGGTCTTGCCGGATCCGGACGGGCCGAGCATCGCGAAGAACTCGCCGTCGCGGACCTCGAGATCGATGCCGTCCACGGCCGTGACCGGCCCGAACTCCTTGCGCAGCCCGGTTAACCCCACGGCCGCCTCGCTGCCTGGCATAACCGAAAACATATGATTTCAAATGTTTCGCGACAAGAGTGATTCCTGTAGCAATGTCGTTGACGTGGGAGGGGTGGGGGCGATGGCGGCGAGCGGGTCCCATCTGGCCGTGTTCGCACCCGTGGGAGGCGCCGGCCGGGTGGACGCCGTCGTACGCCGGCTCGCCGACGCCATCGCCCTGGGCCTGCTGGCCGACGGGGAGCAGCTCCCCTCGGAGGCGGAGCTGGCGGCGCGGCTCGGCGTCTCCACGGTGACGCTGCGAGAGGCGCTCATGGCGCTGCGCCAGCGGGGGCTGGTCGAGACGCGCCGCGGGCGGGGCGGCGGCAGCTTCGTCCGCACGCCGCAGGAGCCGCTGGAGCTCGGGGCGCGGCTGCGCGCGTTCGCCGTGGACGAGCTGCGGGACCTGGGCGACCACTACGCGGCCATCGCCGGCGCCGCCGCGCGGCTGGCGGCCCGGCGGGCGCTGCCCGGGGACGTGGCGCCGCTGTGGCGATCGCTCGACGACATGGCCACGGCCTCGGCGCAGGCCGGCTCGGGGGCCGCGCTCCGGCGGCTGGACGGGCGCTTCCACGTGGAGGTCGCGGCGGCTTCGCAGTCGGCACGACTCACTCAGGAGGAGATCCGGTTACAGGCCGACATCGGGCCGTTGCTGTGGCTTCCGTACGACGAGCCGGGCGGGCACCATGAGGCCACGGCCCAGCATCGCGCCATCGCCGAGGCCATCCGCCGCGGTGACCCCGGCGAGGCCCGCGACCTGGCCGAACGGCATGTGCTCGACGCGATCGAACGGCTGATCGAGCTGCGGCTGCGGCTGGCGGACGCCTGACCGCAGGGCGGATCGGCGGCCGGCGGGTGGTGGCGGGCCCGAACCAGGCACGGAGGTGCACGATGCCCCAGCCCCCGACCCCAGCCCCACCGGATCCCCGCGACGGCGCGGATGGAGAGGTGGGGCGGGCCGTGGCCTGCGTGCGTGCGGCCGTGGAGGGCGTCTTCGCGGCGCTCGACGACGTACGGGAGCGCACGGCGGTCCTGATCGCCGGCCGGACGCGGGCGGGACGGCCCCTGGGCAAGGCGGACCTGGCGACGCTGCGGCCCGCGTTGTTCCGCCGTCTCGGCGGGCTCGTGGCCGGCATCGGGTTCATCGCCGCCCCGGGCCTGCTGGAGGACGCGCCGTGGTGGCTGGAGTGGTGGCAGGACGACCCGTCCGGCCGGCCGGTGCAGCTCCTGCGCGACCTCGACCCGGCCAGCAGCGCCTTCTACGACTACACGCACTGGGAGTGGTACACGGGACCGGCCGGCGGGGCCGAGCGGACGATCTGCGGGCCGTACGTCGACTACCTGTGCACCGACGAGTACAGCCTGACCCTGTCGGTGCCCGTGACCGCCGGGGGCGGGTTCGCCGGGGTGGCGGCGGCGGACGTGTTCGTGCGGCGGTTCGAGGGGGAGATCGTGCCGGTGCTGCGCGAGGTGCCGGTGCCCGCGTTCGTGATCAGTGCGGCCGGGCGGGTGGTGGCCTCCAACACGGCCAGGTGGATCGGCGGGTCGGTCTTCCGGGGTGAGGCGGGGTTCGAGACACACCCGTGCGGCGGGCTGCCCCTGTCGCTCGTCGCCGCAAGCACCGCAAACGGCTTACGGGTTTCACGCAAGAATTTGAGGCATCGCTGAAAGTAGTTCACAGGGCCTTGTGGAGCGGTGTGCGGGGGGCCTAATGTCGCCTCACCCCCAGAACCAGCGCCAGCGAACCGGCGCCGGCGGAACCAGCGAGAATCGAGCACGCGATGCCTCGTACCCTCACCGCGGCGCTCCTCGCCGCCGCCCTGGCCTGCGGCCTCTCCGGCCCGGCCCTGGCAGACTCCCCCGGGCCCGCCCCGGTCGTGACGCGGGCGGCCCTGGATCCGGCGCTGGTCGCGGGCCGGGGCGCCGACGTGGCCTTCGCCGAGCAGGAGGCGGAGAACGCCACGACGAACGGCACGGTGATCGGGCCCGACCGCAGCGCGTACACGTTGCCCGCCGAGGCATCCGGGCGCAGGGCGGTCCGGCTGGCGCCCGGGCAGCACGTGGAGTTCACGCTGCCGGCCAGGGCCAACGCGATCACCGTGCGCTACAGCATCCCCGACGCGCCCGGCGGGGGCGGCATCACGGCGCCGCTCGACGTCACGGTCAACGGCAGGGCCCGCACCACGATGACGCTGACGTCGCAGTACGCGTGGCTGTACAACCAGTACCCGTTCACCAACGACCCCGGCGCCGGCCTGCTGCACCCCGACTGGTGGATCACCGAGTGCTCGTGCGTGCCGAGCGCCACCACGCCGCCGCCCGTGATCGCGAAGCCGTTCCGGCCGAACCACTTCTACGACGAGCAGCGCCTGCTGCTCGGGCGCACCTACCGCGCGGGCGACCGGGTACGCCTGACGGTCCCGGCCGGCAGCAGGGCCGGATGGACGGTCGTCGACCTGCTCGACTCCGAGCTCGTCGGCCCGCCGAAGGTCGAGCTCCTGGCGGCCGACGTGCTGGCCTTCGGCGCCGACCCCACCGGGCGGCGCGACTCGGCGAACGCGATCGACAAGGCCATCGCGTTCGCCAAGCGCAAGGGGCTGAAGGTGTACCTCCCGCCGGGGACGTACCAGGTGAACCGGCACATCATCGTGGACGACGTGACCATCACCGGCGCCGGGAGCTGGTACACGATCGTCAAGGGCCGCGAGGTCGCCCTCCCGAGCCCGGCCCCCGACGGGTCGGTGCACACGGGCGTCGGCTTCTACGGCAGGCCCGCCGCCGAGGGCGGCAGCCGCGACGTGCACCTGTCGGACTTCGCGATCGAGGGCGACGTACGCGAGCGCATCGACACCGACCAGGTCAACGGCATCGGCGGCGCGATGAGCGACTCCACCATCGACGGCCTGCACATCCGCCACACCAAGGTCGGCATCTGGCTCGACGGCCCGATGACGAACGTGCGGATCACCAACAACGTCATCGTCGACCAGATCGCCGACGCCCTCAACTTCCACACCGGCGTCACGAACTCGGTCGTGTCGAACAACTTCATCCGCAACACCGGCGACGACGCCCTGGCCATGTGGTCGGAGAAGGGCGCCAACACCGGCAACACGTTCGACCACAACACCGTGCAGACGCCCACGCTGGCCAACGGCATCGCCGTCTACGGCGGCGGGGACAACACGATCTCCGGCAACCTGATCGCCGACCCGATCAGGGAGGGCAGCGCGCTCCAGGTGGGCTCCCGCTTCGGGGCCGAGCCGTTCACCGGGCGGCTGGACATCACCGGCAACACGACGGTCAGGTCCGGCACCTACGAGCTGAACTGGAACATCGGCCTGGGCGCCATCTGGTTCTACGCGCTGGAGCGGGACATCTCCGCCGACATCAGGGTGACCGGCAACCATTTCCTGGACAACACCTACAACGCGATCATGCTGGTGAGCGAGTGGTCGGTGAAGGACCTCTACTCGATCGACAACGTGCACTTCAAGGACATCCGGGTGGACGGCACCGGCACCTCGGTGGTCAGCGCGCGGGTGAAGGGGTCGGCCACGTTCGAGAACGTCGACGCGCGCAACGTCGGCGCGGTCGGGGTCAACAACTGCGGGTCGTTCGGCTTCCCCGCCACCGGCTCGGAGTTCTCCCTGGCCGATCGCGGCGGCAACGACGGGGGCTGGCTGGCGCCGTGGCTGCTGCCGAACACCATCACCTGCGACGACCGCCCGCCGGTCGTGGCGCCCCCGCCCCCGTCACCCTGGTGAGGCGGGGAACAGCGAGCAGAAGTTCCGCACGAGCGGGTTCGGGTCGCCGGTGCGCCAGGTCACGTCCAGCGTGACGACCCTGGTCTCCGGCGACAGCGGCCGGAACACCACGTCACCGCGCCGCAGCCGGGCCACCGACTCGGGCACGATCGACACGCCGATCCCCGCCGCGACCAGGCCCACGATGGTCTGCATCTGCACGGCCTCCTGGACGATCCCGGGCTCGAACCCGGCCGCCCTGGCCACGGCGGTGATCTGGTCGTACAGGCCGGGCCCGTACCGGCGGGGGAACATCACGAACGGCTCCCCCGCCAGCGCCGCGGCCGGCAGCGGCGTGCGGGTGGCCAGCGGATGGCCGCTGGGCAGGGCGGCGAGCAGCAGCTCGCGGGCCACCGTCCGGGTGGACAGCATTTCGGCGGCCGCCCCGGCCAGCGGCGCGTGCAGCAGGCCGACGTCGAGCAGGCCCTGCCGCAGCTCCTCGGCCTGCTGCGCGGTGGTCAGCTCGCGCAGCTCCACCTGCACGGCGGGGTAGCGGGCGCGGAAGCGCCGCAGCACCCTCGGCAGGGTCAGGTTGGTCGCCGACCCGACGAACCCGATCGCCAGCCGCCCCGCCTCGCCCCGGCCCGCCCGCCTGGCCGCCTCGGCGGCCAGCTCGGCGTGCGCCAGGCTCGTACGCGCCTCCGCGACGAACGCCTCGCCCGCCGGCGTGAGCCGCACCTGCCTGGTCGTCCGCTCGAACAGCTGCACGCCCAGCTCCTCCTCCAGCTTGCCGATCTGCTGGCTGAAGGGCGGCTGCCGGACACCCTCGCGCAGCGCCGCGCGGCCGAAGTTGAGCTCCTCGGCGAGCGCCACGGCGTAGCGGAGCTGCTGCAGGTTCACGCCATCACCGTACGGTCACCGCACGGTCACCGCATGGCCGCCAGGCCCCTGACCACGGTGGTGGCCAGCGTGCCGATCTCGGCGATGCCGATGGTCACCGTGTCGCCGTCCTGGAGCGTGAAGGGCAGGTCGGGGACCAGGCACGTGCCGGTGGCCAGGATCGCGCCGTCCGGGAAGGCGTCGGCCCGGAACAGGTAGCCGGCCAGGTCGTCCAGGCGCCGGTTGAGCTGGGAGGTGCTGGCCTTGCCCGCCCACACGGTCTCCCCGGCCCTGGCGATGCTCAGCGAGATGTCCAGCGCGTACGGGTCGGCGACCTCCCACGCGGGCCTGATCGCCGGCCCCACCGCGCAGCCGCCCAGGTAGATCTTGGCCTGCGGCAGGTAGAGCGGGTTGACGCCCTCGATGGTGCGCGAGCTGACGTCGTTCACCACGGTGTAGCCGACGATCTCGCCGTGCGCGTTCAGCACCAGGCCGAGCTCGGGCTCCGGCACGTCGATCTCCGAGTCCTCGCGGACCGCGATGCGGCCGCCGTCGCCGGAGACCTTCCACGCGACCGACTTGAAGAACAGCTCGGGCCGCTCGGCGTCGTAGACCAGCTCGTACACGTCGGCGGCCCGCTCGCTCTCCAGCACCCGGGCCTCGCGCGAGCGCCGGTAGGTGACGCCGGCCGCCCACACCTCCATGCGCCCGTCCACCGGGGCGAGCCGGCTCACGGACCCGGACGGGTGCCGCGGGCCGTCCGCCGCCGCGCACCGCTCGCGCAGCCCATCGGAGGACAGCCGGAGCAGCTCGCCCACGGTGGTGACCCCGGACAGCTCCACCACCTGCTCACCGTCGTCGACTCCGACCGCGTCGGCGCCGGTCAGGGGGCTGGTGAACCGTACGATCTGCATGCCTGCTCCTAAGCTCCGTCAGAAGAGGGGCACAATGTCATCCGATGAATTGTCCCCTACGGGATCAACTTAGTAGTTTGCCGGGGTTGATCGGGAGGGTCCTGGGCCGATCAGATCACCTCGAAGTCCGCCATCATCGCCATGTCCTCGTGTTCCAGGTTGTGGCAGTGGAGCATGTACCGGCCACGGTAGCCGTCGAAGCGCAGGAGCACGTCCACGACCTCGTACGGGCGCACGTCCACCGTGTCCTTCCAGCCCGCGTCCGTCGCGGCGGGCGGCCGGCCGTTCCTGGCCAGCACCTGGAAGTGGGCCAGGTGCACGTGCACGGGGTGGTGGAAGTCGCTGGTCAGCCGCCAGACCTCGGCGGTGCCCAGGCGCGCGCGGGCCAGCGGGACGCCGGGACGGTAGGGGTGGCCGTTGACCGTCCAGAGGTCGTCCGTCCTGCGGAAGTCGAACGCGCGGGTCGTGACGGCGCGCGGCCGGTCCGGCGGGCGGGACAGGCGGGCCGGGACGGCGCTGTCGTCGGGGGCCCGGCGGGTGACGACGAAGCGCATGACGTTCCCGGCCGGGCCGCCGGCCAGGGTGTTGACCAGGGTGACCGCCGTGCCCACCGGGTACGCGGAGAAGTCCACGACGACGTCGTAGCGCTCGCCCGGGGAGATCGGGATCGTGTCGTGGACCACGGGCGCGGCCAGCAGGCCGGCGTCGCTGCCGATCTGGATGAACCGGCCGCCGGGGGTGAGCCGGAGGCGGTACCTGCGGGCGTTGGAGGCGTTCAGCAGCCGCAGCCGGTAGCGGGTGGCGCTCACCTCGGCCACCGGCCAGGGCGCGCCGTTGACCAGGATCACGTCCCCCTCGACGCCCTCCATGTAGTCGCCGTCGAGCGCCTGCCAGTCACCGCCGCGTCCACCGCCGTGCCCACCGCCATGCCCACCGCCGTGCCCACCGCCATGCCCGCCGCCGTGGGCGGCCCCGTGCGCGGCCGTCCCGCCGCCGTGGGCGGCCGGGTCGCCGCCGTACGCCTGGGGGTAGCGGAAGGAGCCGTCCTCCTCGAACGCCCGGTCGCAGATCAGCAGCGGCAGCTCCCGCTCGCCCCCGGGCAGCGGCAGCGCGTCCTCCTCCGCGTCGCGGACGAGCGCGAACCCCGCCAGCCCCCGCCACACCTGCGGCGCGGTGAAGTCCATGCGGTGATCGTGGTACCAGAGCGTGGCGGCCCGCTGCTCCACCGGGTAGCGGTAGTCCTTCACCACCTGGTGCAGCACCTCCCCCGGGTGACCGCGGTGCGGGGCGTGGCCGGCCGGCACGACCAGGTCGGTCGGGTAGCCGTCGGAGGCGGGCGGGGTGACGCCGCCGTGCAGATGGGTGGAGGTGGGCACGGGCAGCTCGTTGCGCACGCTGACCGTGACGGGGACGCCGCGCCGCAGCTCGAACGTGGGGCCGGGGAAGGTGCCGCCGTAGCCCCACACCTCCGTGCGCAGGCCGGGCAGGATCTCCGCCGCGGCCACCCGCTGCGTCACCTCGTAGTGCCCGGGACGTACCGGCCGGGCGGCCCCGGGGATCGGCAGCGGGACCGTGAAGGGCTCGGGCAGGGGAGCCCGGCTGGTCAGAAGCTCCCCCGCGCTCTCGTGCGGCCCGCCGCACCCGGCGACGGCGGCGACCCCGGCCGCGCCCAGCACCCCGAGAAACGCCCGCCGGGAAACGCCCGCGCTCATGCCGCGCCCGCGGCGGCGGGAGTGCGGAAAGCGCGCCAGGCCCAGGCGGTGAAGGCGGCGGACAGGCCGAAGACGGCCATGCCGAGCGGGAAGTGCGGCGCGACGAGCCGCGACTGCCCCAGCACCACCTGCACCGTCTCCGCCGCCACGATGCCCAGGCTGGCCAGCGCCGGCCACAGCGGCCCCCGGCCCGGCCGCCACAGCAGCACGGCGGCCACGAGCTGCAGGTAGAGCAGGCTGTGGGTGACGCCGGCGTTGTCCCGGTGCCAGGTCAGCAGGTCAACGTCGCCGGTGACGAACAGCCCGGCGAGCACGGCCTGCGCCAGCACCCCGGTCAGGTGGGCGGCGGCCAGGACCCGCAGCGACCAGACGATCCAGCCGGGCGGCGGTGCGGTGTTCAAGGAGGTCATGGCCGACATGCTCCAAGGAGGAGCCCCTGGTCACATCCCACGCGGGAGGGCCTCCCCGCGTACTCCCGGGGTCGTACGCAGGACGTCCTGAGCCGGGAACGTACGACCGGGGGATGACGCCCGGTCTGAACGCGGTCGCCTACCTTGTTCTGCATGAACCCCCGGAAGATGGACGCGCTCGTCGCGCTGGGCGCCCTGGTGGCGATCGTGCCGGGCACGTACGCGAACCTGTCGTGGACCGGGCCCTTCGAGCGGCCGCTCGACCCGCTGGGCCTGACGCTGATCACGGTCGCGGCCCTGTCGCTCGCCTTCCGGCGCACCGCCCCGCTGGCCGCGGGCATCGTCGCGGCGGCCTGCGGGGTCGTCTACTACGCGGCCCACTACCCGGGCGTGTTCGCCGCCGCGCCCGTGCTGGCCTCGATCTACACCCTCGCCGTGCTCGGCCGCCGCCGGGCCGCGATCTGGCTGGCGGTGGCGCTGGCCGGGGCGGTGTACGGGCTGATGGCGCTGTCGCCCGCCGATCCCGCCGCCGGCAACTCGATGACGCTGCTGAGCGGCTGGCTGGTGGCGATGGTGGTGGCCGGCGAGGTGATCAGGGGCCGCCGGGCGTACCTGCGGGCGGTGGAGCAGCGGGCGGAGGAGGCCGAGCGCACCCGGGAGGAGGCCGCGCTGCGCCGGGCGGGCGAGGAGCGGCTGTGGATCGCGCAGGAGCTGCACGACTCGCTCACCCACAGCATCTCGGTCGTCAACGTGCAGGCCGCGCTGGCCATGGAGCTGCTGGAGCGGCATCCGGAACGGGTCAGGGAGGCGCTGGCGGCGATCAAGGAGTCGGGGCACGAGGCGATGCGCGAGCTGCGCTCCACGCTGGGCGTGCTGCGCCACCCGGAGGAGGTCGAGACCGGGCTGTCGGAGCTGCCCCGGCTGGTCTCCAGGGCCGAGGGGGCGGGGCTGCGGGTGGCGCACACGGTCTCCGGCGACCCGTACGCGCTGCCGCCGGCCGTGGACCGGGCGGCCTACCGGATCGCGCAGGAGGCCCTGACCAACGTGCTGCGGCACGCGGGCGCGGCGGCCGTCACGGTGGCCGTCGAGTACGATCCGTCGATGGTCGTGCTGCGGGTGGAGAACGACGGCGAGCCGGGTCCCGTCCCCGGCCCCGGGATGAGTCCCGGGATGGGGGTGATCGGGATGCGCGAGCGCGCGGTCGCCGTCGGCGGCTCGCTCACCGCGGGTCCCGGCGAGGGCGGCGGCTTCGCGGTCCGCGCCGAGCTCCCCGTCCGGGTCGCCGCATGATCAGGGTGCTGCTGGCCGACGACCAGCCGCTGATCCGGGCGGGCTTCAAGGCCCTGCTGGAGCTCACCGACGACATCACGGTGGTCGGCGAGGCGGGCGACGGCGCGCAGGCCGTCGAGCTGGCCCGGCGGCTGCTGCCGGACGTGGCGCTGCTCGACGTGCGCATGCCGCTGATGGACGGCATCCAGGCCACCCGCAGGATCGGCGCCTCCCGCGACCTGGACGCCGTACGCGTGGTGATCCTCACCAACTACGCCCTCGACGAGTACGTCTTCGCCGCCCTCAGGGCCGGCGCCAGCGGCTTCCTGCTCAAGGACATCGACCCGGGCGACCTGCTGCAGTCGGTGCGAGTGGCCGCCCGCGGCGACGCGCTGCTGTCCCCCTCGGTGACGCGCCGCCTGATCGAGGAGTACGTCAGCACCCCGCCCCGCCCCGTCGCCTCCCCCGGGCTGGACCTGCTGACCGCCCGCGAGCAGGAGATCGTCACCCTGGTCGCCAAGGGCATGTCGAACGACGAGATCGCCGCGCACCTGGTGATCAGCGGCGCCACCGCCAAGACCCACGTGAGCAGATCGATGATCAAGCTCGGGGCGCGCGACAGAGCCCAGCTGGTGGTCTTCGCGTACGAATCGAGCCTGGTCGTCCCCGGGACGAGCGCCTAGAAGGCCACCAGGAACTCGTACGCGTTCAGCAGCCAGACCAGCAGCCACAGGGCCATGGCCGGGAGCCGGAACAGCCCTCGGCCGGTTCCGTCAGCAGGCACCCGCAATCACAACGCCTTCCTTCGACGCCGGTGTCATCCTCCCAGTCTGCGCCCCGCGCTCCGTACCCGCGCGAAGCGCCCGACCGGTGCTATCCATTGACCGGTTCGCCCAGTGCGCTGCCGGCCAGCCACTCCTCCCATGACTTCGCCCACGGCGTCGGCCCGTTGCCGAACTCCAGCTTCCTGGAGGTGCCGGTGACCTCGATGATGTCGCCGCGCTGGGTGAACTCGTAGAACCAGCGGGCGTTGGCGGGGCTGGCGTTCACGCAGCCGTGGCTGACGTTGGAGCTGCCCTGCGCGCCGGTGGACCAGGGGGCGGCGTGGAAGAAGGTGCCGCTGTAGGTCATGCGGACGTTCCACTTCGTCTTGATGCGGTATTCGCCGGGCTCGCCGATCGTGGCCGAGTCCATGACGATGTCCGCGGCCTTCTCCTGGGCGATCATGACGCCGGAGTAGCTGTCGTCGCCCGGCCTGCCCAGGCTGACCGGGATGGTCTTGACGACCTCGCCGTCCTTTCGGACGACCGCCCGGTGGGTCGCGGCGCTGACCTTGGTGATGTGCTCGGGCCCGACGGTGAAGGTCAGGCTGCGGTCCTTGGTCCCCCACAGGCCGGGCCCGGCCCGCAGGCCGGCCAGGTGCGCCACGACCGTCACCTTCTGGCCGACCGGCCAGTATTCTCGCGGCCTGAACTGGACCTCCCGGTCGCTCACCCAGCTCCACGCGCCCTCGACCGGCTGCGACATCCGCACCACCAGCGACCGCTCGACCGCCGCCCGGTCCTTCCTGGCCGTCACCGGCTGCGAGAGCAGCAGCTGCACGGGCATCCCGACGCCGACCTTCTCGCCGTCCAGGGGCGACATGCCGCTGTCCAGCACCCGTTTCGGCTTGAGCGTGGTGAACGTGGACTCCCCCGTCACCTGCTTGCCGTCGGTGCCGGTGGCCTGCGCGCTGACCGTGTACGCGGTCGAGGGCCGCAGTGGCCACTGGGGCCGCCACATCCCGTCCGCGCCCACCGATCCCTTCACCGTACGACCCTTGGCGTCGGCCACGGTCATCTTCGTGACCTGCCCGCCGGTGGCCTTGACGCTGATCCCGGTGTCCGGGGCCACCTTCTTCGTCCCGTCGGCGGGCGTGATCGACAGCCTGGCCACCGGGCCCTGGGTCCGCGGGGACGCGCCCGGCTCCCCGGCGCCGCCGCCCGAGGAGGTGCAGCCGGCGGTCACGAGCAGCGCCGCCGTGAGGGTGCTCACGAGTATCTTGCTGGTCCGGCCGTTCCGCATCGCCGATGCCTCCCGCGCCTGACTTGTAGGCAATCATTCACATTAGACCGTTTTCGGAGATTCGGCGGGACTCCTGCCCGCATCGGCCTCGCCCATGCAGGCCGGCACCGAAGGATGGCGCTCATGCGGGCGTGAGCGCCCCGTCGGTGCCCAGGCTGACGAAGGACCTGGCCGAGACCTGCGCGGCCGGGCCGCCGGAGGCCGACATCTGGGCGCCGGCCAGCGCCTGCGCCGCCGTCCTGCCGGCGGCCAGCAGGCGGTGGAAGGCGATCATGACGGGCGCCGTCCCGATGTCGGGGATGGAGATCACCGGGACGATGATCTGGCGGGTCCCCTGGGCGAGCAGGGTGGCGCACAGCCCGAGGATCTCGTCGCCGGCCAGCACGGCGGACCGGCCGACGTCGCAGGCCGCGAGGACCACCAGCTCGGGGGCGCGGGGCAGGGTCTCCAGGTCGTAGGCCGTCAGCGGGCCGTCCGACAGCAGGATCGAGGAGAACAGCGGGTTGGTGGAATGGACGCGCCCGTGGGCCGCCAGGTGCGCGAGCGCGGCACCGTCCAGCGCCGCCATGACGTCCCGCACGCCGGCGCCGGGTCCCAGCATCGGCGGGACGCCGTGGAGGGCGGCCACGCCCCTTGCCTCCTCGTACGCCCCGGGCAGGTCGGTGCCGCCCCGGTCGGGGCCGGCGACCACGACGACGCCCCCGCGACCGGCGGGCCGGTCGCGCCCGGCCTGCCACAGGGCGGCGGACGGAGAGACGGTCACCGGGCGCCCCGCGCAGGAGGGCAGCAGTGACCAGGGCACGGACTGCAGGAGCCCGGTGGGCACCAGCACGAGCGGCCGGTCGCCGGCGAGCCGGGCCAGCGGGGCGAGCAGCACTCGGTCCACGCGGGAGGTGATGTCGGCGAGCAGGGAGCGGGCCGCCACCCGGCTCGGCTCCAGCGTGCGGAGGCTGACCAGCCGCTGGAGCACGAACGGGAGGAAGGCCAGCGCGTCGCGCAGCTCGGCGGCGGGCCCGAGGCCGGTCAGCCGCAGCCGTCCGCCCGCCAGCGTGATCGCGTGGAGGGTCTCGTCCAGGTGGACGAACTCGACGAGCGCCGCCTCGCCCAGCGCCGCCTCCAGCCGGGCGACGCTGACACCGGGCAACCGGCCATGGCCCGTTCCGGCCGGATGCGTCCTGCGGTGATCGCGGATCCGCCGCTCCAGCGCGACCTGCTGCTGCACGAGCCCCGCCGGGACGCCGCGGCCGGCGGCGTCCCTGATCTCCCCCATGACCAGCCGCAGATCGGCCAGCAACGCGGCCAGCGCCGGATCGGCGGACGGCCGGACCGGGCTGGAGGTGAGCCGGCCGGCCCGCCCCTGCTCGGCCCATTCGAGCACCTGACGGGGCCGCCCGCCCTCGAGGGCCAGGCGCAGCCCGAACTCGGCGAGCTCGACCCGGTGGGCCGCGGCGTGCGCGCGCAGGTCCGTGGCGCCCAGCGTCGCATGGTGCTCGGCCAGGATCCTGACCCCGGTACGCGCCGCCAGCGCGGCCCCGCGCCGGTTCCCGGCCGACAGCCGGAGCAGGGCCTCCGCGTGCCAGCCGAGCGCCCGCAGCCGGGCGGGCCCCCGGCGGCGCCGGGCGCTCACCTCGGCCAGCTGCCGCTCGCCCCGCCCGGCCCGGCCACGCGCCAGTGCCAGCCGGCCCGCCACGATGCCGGTCTCGGCCGCGGGCGTCTGCCAGCCCGCGGCCGCCAGGGCCCGTGCCAGCTCCTCCACCCTGGCCAGGGGCATCCGCGCGGGCCCGTCCCGCCGTAACCGGGCCTGGAGCGCGGTGAAGCGCGCGAGCGCCGCCCACCCGGGCCGCTGCTGCCGGGTGAGCTCGCGGACCGCGAGCCCTGCCTGGCGCAGCGCCGAGTCGGGATCACCGTCGAGCGTCAGCGCCTGGGCCAGCATCAGGCGCGCCTCCGGCAGTCCGATCCGGCGCCGCTCCTGCTCGAACGCGGTGACGGCCGCCTGCGCGCTCTCGCGGGCCTCGGCCGTGAGCCGCAGGGAGAGCAGCAGGTCGGTACGGTCCATCAGCAGCCACGCCACCTGCGCCTTCTGCTCCCGCAACCGCTGCTCGGCCTCCTCGAAGAGCTGGAGCGCGGGCAGCGCGTGACCCTGCACGGCCTTGATCCAGCCGTGGTTCTGCAGCACGAACGCCAGCCTGAACCCCAGGTCGTGCTCGACGCAGATGCGGCCCGCCTCGGCCAGGTCCGCCTCGGCCCGGGCGAACTGCTGCCGGCGACCGCGCACGATGGCCCGGTTCAGCAGGACCCGCTGGACCCAGAGGTGGTCTCCGGCGTGACGCAGGATCGGCAGGGCCGTCTGGTAGCTCTCGTGGGCCTCCTCCAGCCGGCCGAGCTGGGTCAGGATCGCCCCCCGCTGGGCCTGCGCCCGCGCCCACGCGACCCCGTTCAGGGCGGTCAGCGCGGCGTCGATCTCGCCCAGCGCCGGCCCCGGCTTGCCGCGCACGTTCAGCACGAACGCGAGCGTCATGCGCGCCTCGGCCGCGACGAGGCCGGAGCCGGAGCGATTGCCGAGCTCGACCGCCTCGCGGAGCCGGCGCAGCGA
>NZ_JBQQCB010000047.1:0-76466 GCF_052246675.1 Nonomuraea sp. KM90
GCAGACCGCCCAGCAGCGCGTACGGCGAACGCGACGACCACCCGGCCAGCACCACGCCGTAGACCGACACCGCGCCCATGGCCAGCATGAACAGCACCGCCACCGGCAGGTCGACCAGCTGCAGCGGTGTCCGCACGCCGAACAGGTTCACGACCGGCCCGAACGGCACGATGGAGAAGGCCAGGAACGCCGGCACGACCATGATGATCGGAGCCAGCAGGTAGAGCACGCGATCCACCGTGCGCGGGAAGAGGTCCTCCTTCAAGCCCATCTTGATCGCGTCGGCGACCGACTGCAGCAGGCCGAACCTACCGGCCCGGTTGGGCCCGTAGCGGTTCTGCATCCGCGAGATCAGCTTGCGCTCGAACCAGACCCCGAAGACGACGCCCAGCGCCAGGAAGAGGAACAGCATCACGGCCTTGACGATGGTGATCCACAGCGGGTCCTTGCCGAAGTCGGCGAGGGTGGGATCGGCCGCGAGAACGCCTGCCATGACGTGTTGCCCCTTCCTTCCCCCGGCACTCGTTCGGTCCGGAGCGGAAGGTCACGCTAGCCGGTGCGCGGCTCGGTGTATTGAACGAATGCGAACAGCTGTTTCGGCGTCATCTGCGTCATCGCCCGGATCTCGCGGGTGAGGTGCGGCTGGTCGGCGTAACCGCAGGCGACGGCGTCGCCCAGCGTGGCCGAGGGCCGTCTCAACGTGTCCACGGTTCGCTGGAACCGGGCGATCCGGGCCACCGTCTTGGGCGACAAGCCCACCAGCCGGCGGAATCCGAGCTCGATGTGACGGCGGCTGACGCCCAGTTCGTCGGCGAGGGACCCGATGGTGGGCGGGCCGGACGGCTCCTGCAGCCGCCACCAGGCGTGCATGATCAGGTCGTCGCGGCCGGCGTCGGGGCGCAGCCACGCCGTCAGCCGCTCCTCCAGCAGGCGGAAGCGGTCCGCCCAGCTCGCCGGTGCGATCAGCCGGTCGGTCAGCTCCTCGGCACGGGCGCCGAGGAGGTCTTCCAGCCGCGCGGTGGTGCCGGCCACCTCGCGTACGGGCGTGCCCGTCAGCGCCGCCATCCCCGCGGGGGTGAGCCCGACCGCCACCCCGTGCCGCCACGGCGTACGGGCCGAGAACGTCGTGGTGGCACGGGGACCGGTCACGATCGGCCCCATGCCGGTGAAGTCGACGATCAGGGTGGCCGCGTTGAGCGGCAGCATCCGGCTGGGCGGGGCGGGCTCTCCCGCCCGGGTGCGGAAGCCGGCCCACCCCAGCACGTACGGACGCAGGTGCTGGGGCGGGAGGCGGCTGATCATCTGGTACGGCTCCGCCTGGGGCTGCGTGGGCAGCGAGTGAATCGCCATCACGCCGGCAAGCCTGCCCCAAGCCCACCGGCCCCGTCATGGCGGCTCCCCCTCATGGAGGGATGGCTCTTCACCCTGCGTGACTTCGGGCAACCTGGGCAGGTGGTAGGAGAGGGGCAGGGGGAGGCAGCGATGGCACGCGGGAGCCGGATCCGGGTACGCCGGGTCTACGAGGAACCGACGGCGGAAGACGGCGCCAGAGTGCTGGTCGATCGCATATGGCCGCGCGGCGTCGCCAAGGCCGAGCTCGATCTGGACGAGTGGTGCAAGCAGGTCGCGCCCTCCCCAGAGCTGCGCACCTGGTACCACCACGACCCCGAGCGCTTCCCCGAGTTCGCCCGCCGCTACCGCGCCGAGCTGGCCTTCCCCGAGCGGGCGCAGGCCGTGGCACACCTGCGCGAGCTCGCCGCCGACGGTGGGCTGACTCTGCTCACCGCCACCAGGGATGCCGAGATCAGCTCGGCGGCGGTGCTCGCCGAGCTGCTTCGGGCCTGAGTGGTCGCCGACCTTGCTCCGTGCCGGGGAGCGGCTTCGCTAGGCGGGGATGGCGCCGAGTTGCCGCAGTTGCGAGAGCGCGTCCACGACCCCCCAGATCTCCACGACCCGGCCGCCGTCGAGGCGGACGATGAAGATCTCGTTGTACGTGATGGATCTGCCGGTCGGCGGGAGGCCCCTGAACTCGCCCAGGTGGGTCCCGGTCACCGTGTTCCTGGAGACGACCTTGTCCCCTTCGGCGATCAGATCCTCGATCGCGACGTGGATGTCGGGGAAGGCGCGCAGGAGCACCGCCCACACGTCCTTGAGCGCCCGCAGCCCCGTCGCCTCGCTCGGCACCGGCGCGTGGAACAGCACGTCCGGGACGACGACCTCGTCGAACGTCTTCGAGATGATCTCCGCATCGCCGCTGTTGACGGCCTCATGGAAGCGCCGGAAGATCTCTTTGTTGCTGGTGGCCTGGGCTGCTGACATGGGGTTCCTCCTCGGGTCGAGATGAACGTTCGGGTGGTTGTGGCCGCTCACATCAGGGCCGGCACGCGTTACTTGCTGTAGTTCTTTCCGATGGGCCTGCCGGGGATCGGCTTGCCGATGAGAGCCACGGGCATGAACAGGCAGAAGTGGCCGATCGCCATGGTGAGCGTCCACAGCGCCTTGTCGTCGTAGTGGCCGCGGGCCCGGGCGAACAGCTCGTCGGGGACCCGCTCCCCGGACGGGTTCGGGGTGAGGACGGCCTCCACGAGCTCCAGCGCGACGCGCTCGGCGTCGGTGAAGTAGGGGGCGTCCCGCCAGGTCGCCACGGCGGTGATGCGCTCCTCCGCCTCCCCGGCCTTGCGGATACTGTCGGTCACCCGGACGGCGTGGTACGTGCTGCCGACGACCTGCGCGGCGCGCAGCACCACCAGGCTGAGGGTGGCCGGCGGAACCGAACCGTTCCGGGTGGCCTTGATCACGCCTGCGGACAGTGCGCCCAGTTCAGGGAAGAACTGGGTGAGGTCGGGCAGACGCGACTCGGGCGTCTTGGCGGTCGTCGTGGGCGTGGACATGGTGAGGTCGTCCTTTCTCGGTCTCAGCGGTGCCTCACCCAGTTCGACAACACAGCACCCCGGAATGTGAGGCGGCCCGCCGACCTCACAGTTCGCTGCCCTGTCTTGTCGAACTGGTGAGGGCAGTCACCACCGAGGGAGTCAGCGACACGATGGTCACCCAATCCGAGCCAGGACACGACGGGTCCGATCCGGGTCTGAGCGCGATCATGAACGAGCGGCGCAAGCTGATCAATCTCGCGTACCGCCTCCTCGGCTCCCTGGCCGACGCCGAGGATGTCGTACAGGAGACCTACGCCCGCTGGTACGCCCTGCCGCAGCCGCAGCAGGACGCCATCGAGGCTCCCGGTGCCTGGCTGACCAAGGTCGCCGGCCGCATCTGCCTCAACCTGCTCTCCTCGGCCCGGGCCCGGCGGGAGACCTACGTGGGCGAGTGGATCCCCGAGCCGCTGCCCGAACCCACCGAGTGGATCGACGCGCGGCCCGGCGGCGACCCGGCCGACCGGGTCACCCTCGACGAGTCCGTCAACATGGCCTTCCTGGTCGTGCTCGAATCGATGACCCCGGCCGAGCGCGTCGCGTTCATCCTGCACGACGTCTTCAGCTATCCCTTCGCCGAGGTGGCCGAGATCGTCGGCCGTACTCCGGCGGCATGTCGCCAGCTGGCCTCCTCGGCCCGCCGCCGCATCCGCGCCGCGCAGGCCCCCGCGGCCCGGGCAGCCGAGCGGGCCGGCATCGTCAGGGACTTCAAGCAGGCCTGGGAGGCCAAGGACATCGACGCCCTCATCGACCTGCTCGACCCCGACGCCACCGTGATCGCCGACGGCGGCGGCGCCGCCGGCGCCCTGCTCCACCCGGTCCAGGGCGCCGAGCAGATCGTGCGCGCCCTGGTCACCCTCGCCGGCCGGCTCCGCCACCTGACGCTGCTGGAGCGCACGGTCAACGGCCGGCCCGGCCTGGTCGCTCAGCGCGACGGCGTCACCGTGACGGTGTACGCGTTCGACCTCGCAGGCGACCGGATCAAGCACATCTGGGCCATCCGCAACCCCGACAAGCTCCGGCCGTGGACGGCGGGACCACCCTGCGAGCACACCTGACGTGAGGGATCAGCTCAGCATCCGCTCGATGAGGTCGGCGCCCCGCGTGGTGCCGCCTCCGGCTCGCGGACGACCCCCGCCTCACGTGCGACGGCTGCCCGGGGCGGCGGCTTCCAGGTCGGCGATGCCGCCCGACATGATCGTCCGTACGTGCTCGGTGATGTGCTCCGCCGGCCAGTCCCACCAGGCCACTGCCAGCAGCCGGGCGACGTCCTCGGCGCTGTAGCGGCTGCGGATGAGCCGGGCCGGGTTGCCGCCGACGATCCCGTAGTCGGGCACGTCCGAGGTGACCACGGCGCCGGCACCGATGATCGCGCCGTGCCCGATCCGTACGCCCGGCATCACCGTGGCACCGTAGCCGAACCAGACGTCGTTGCCGACGACGGTGTCCCCGCGGTTCGGCAGGCCGGTGAGCAGGTCGAAGTGCTCGGACCACGAGCCGCCCATGGTGGGGAAGGGGAAGGTCGAGGGGCCGTCCATGCGGTGGTTGGCACCGTTCATGATGAACCGCACCCCCGTGCCCAGCGCGCAGAACCTGCCGATGACCAGCTTCTCCGGGCCGTAGTGGTAGAGCACGTTGCGGGTCTCGAACGCGGTCGGATCGTCCGGGTCGTCGTAGTACGAATACTCCCCGACCTCGATCAGCGGAGACTTGACCAGCGGCCGGAGCAGCACCACCCGCGGCTGCCCGGGCATGGGATGCAGCACGGTCGGGTCAGCGGGGACGAGGGGTTGCATGGATCGTTTCCTCTTGGACTCTGGCGGATGGCGGGTGAACGCTTCGGAAGGGCAGTGATGCCGCCACTAATGCGACAGTTGCTACTTTAAGATGCTGTCATGACGCTGCTTGCCGAGCAAACGGGTTACGAGCGATGACTCCCGCGGTGCCACCGTCAGAGGACGGCGGCCCGGCGACCCGGCGCCGCCCGGGTGGCCGTACCGGCCGCATCCGTACGCAGGTTCTCGACGCGGTCCGCGCCGAGCTGGGGGAGCGCGGCTACGACGAGCTCACCATGGAGGCCGTCGCGGCACGGGCGGGCGTGCATCGCGCAACGGTCTACCGGCGCTGGCGGGATGTCGGGGGCCTGCTCGCCGACGTCTTCGCGGCGGCGGGCGACGATGACTGGCAGCCCCAGGACACCGGCTCCCTGCGGGGCGACCTGGTGGCGCTGAACCACGAGAGCCAGGAGTCCCTGACCGCGCAGCCACCCATCGTCGCAGCCCTGATCGCCGCCTCGTTCCGCTCCGAGGAAGCCGCCCGCGGCGTGCGGCGGCTCTGGGAGGACCGGTACGCCCGCTGCGAGGTCATCGTCAGCCGGGCCGTCCGGCGCGGCGAGCTCCCGCCGGACACCGACGCGCGGCGACTGCTCGTCGCCGCCACCGCACCGGTGTACCACCAGCTGGTCCTTCTCCGTACGCCACCCGACCCGGACCTGCCCGACCAGGCGGCCAGGACGGCCGTCCTCGCCGCCTCCGCCGGCGCCTTCGCCAGGCCGGCAACCGACCGGTGATCGCCATCCAGCCGTAGGTCCAGACGGGGCCGATCGCCGACGGGCCACGCCCGACAAGGGAGCACGCGCATGCCACCAGCGATCGAGGAGCTCACCACCGGTCGGGTGCGCGATCGTCGCGGTCCACTGGCTCCGCTGGGAATAGACTCGCCACGATGGGAGGGGTTTTGAGCGGGCAGAGGCCACAGCCCAGGATCGCCGCGCCGGAACAGCCGCCGTTCTTCCTGGTCACCGTGGTGCCGTACACGTTGCTGGCCGGCCTCGTCGTCTTCCTCCTGGTGGTGAGATACGCGCCGGGCGACGACTCCGTGCTCGTCGACCTCGGCCTGTGCGGGCTGGCCGCGGCGTGGATGCTGGTCATGTTCACCCTGCGTCCCGGCTGGTGGGAGCGGCCGCGGATCATGGTGGTGTTCTTCACCGGGCTGGTGGCGATCACCGCGATCCTGGTGGTGCGCGACCCCACGTTCGGGTTGTTCACCCCCGCCGCCTACATCTACGCCTTCACGGTCCTCCCCTGGCCGTGGCGGCTGCCGGGCGTGGCCGCCGTGGCGGTGCTGGCCGGCACCGCGCAGGCGTCCAACGTGCCCAAGACGACCGCTTCCGGCCTGACGATCTACGTGCTCATCGTGGCCGTCAACGTCGTCATGATGTGCGTCACCGCGTGGCTCCTCCAGCTCGCGGAGGACGAGAAGAAGCAGCGCGTGCAGGCCCTCGCCGAGCTGAGCCGGACGAACCGCCTGCTGGAGGCGACGCTCGCCGAGAACGCCGGCCTGCACGCCCAGTTGCTCTCCCAAGCCAGGGAGGCGGGAGTCCTCGACGAGCGGCAGCGGATGGCACGCGAGATCCACGACACCCTGGCACAGGGGCTCACCGGGATCATCACGCAGCTCCAGGCCGCCGAACAGATGCACGAGGTCCCGGCCCCGTGGCGCCGGCCCTTCGACGCCGTCAAGGGGCTGGCCAGGGAGAGCCTGGCCGAGGCCCGGCGCTCGGTCGACGCGCTCCGGCCCGAGCCGCTGGACACCGCGCGCCTGAGCGACGCGCTCGCCGACGTCGCCGACCGGTGGTCGAAGCTGCACGGGCTCGCCATCCAGGTCACGACGACCGGCACGGTGCGCCCGATGGCACCCGAGGCCGAGTTCGCGCTGCTGCGCACGGCACAGGAGGCCCTGGCCAACGTGGCCAAGCACGCGCACGCGACCCGGGTCGGGGTGACGCTGTCCTACCTGGACAACGAGGTGGCGCTGGACGTACGAGACGACGGCAGGGGCTTCGATCCGGCCGGCCTCGAAGCCGGTACGGCGGCGGACGGCAGACCGCAGCCGGCCTCCCGCGACGGCGGGTTCGGCCTGACCATCATGCGGCAGCGCGTCGAAAGGCTGTCCGGGAGCCTGCGAATCGAGTCCGAGCCCGGCGCCGGCACCGGGGTCTCGGCCTGCGTCCCCACGCTGCCGGCCGGGAGCCACACATGACCGATCGTACGGCTGAGCAGGCCGCCGAGCCCCCGATCCGGCTGCTGGTCGCGGACGACCACCCCGTCGTCAGGGACGGGCTGAGCAGCATGTTCGCCTCCGCGCCCGGATTCGAGGTGGTGGGGGAGGCCGCGGACGGCGCCGCGGCCGTACGGCTCGCCAAGGAGCTCCAGCCCGACGTGATCCTGATGGACCTGCGGATGCCGGGGATGGACGGGCTGACCGCGATCACCGAGCTGGCCAGGGTCGGCGTCACCTCGCGCGTACTGGTGCTGACGACGTACGACACCGACACCCACGTGCTTCCGGCGATCGAGGCGGGCGCGACCGGCTACCTCCTCAAGGACTCCCCCCGGGAGGACCTGCTGCGAGGTGCGCGAGCCGCCGCCAGGGGCGAGAGCGTCCTGTCCCCGTCGGTGGCGGCACGGCTGATGAACCGGATCAGGACACCCGCGCCGCAGCTGCTCAGCCACCGCGAGCTCAAGGTCCTCGAGCTCGTGGCGGCCGGCAACACCAACCGTGAGGCCGCCGCCCTGCTGTTCATCACCGAGGCCACGGTCAAGAGTCACCTGCTGAACATCTACGCCAAGCTCGGCGTGAACGACCGCGCCGCCGCCGTCACCGAGGCATTCAACCGAGGGCTGCTCATCCCACGAGCACCCGAACGATCCTGACCCGGGAACACCCGGTGTGGTGGTGCCGAACTTCGCGGGTCCCGCAGGCTGGGCCGGGTGCGTGGTGGCGGAGCCGGGCCGCGGGTGCCGGCGGTGCTGATGGCGGAAGGCGTCGCCCACGCCTAGCGTGACTGCCATGGAAATCACCATCCACACGACCTTCCTCCCGCACGACGACCCGGACGCCTCCCTGGCCTTCTGGCGCGACACCCTCGGTTTCGAGGTCCGCAACGACGTCGGAAGCGGCAAGATGCGCTGGATCACGGTCGGCCCCAAAGACCAGCCCGGCACGTCCATCCTCCTCGGGCCGCCGGCCGCCGACCCCGGCATCACCGACGACGAGCGCCGCACCATCGCCGAGATGATGGCCAAGGGCACCTACGGCTGGATCATCCTGGCCACCACCGACATCGACGGCATCTTCGAGCGGCTGGCGGCCGGCGACGCCGAGGTCGTCCAGGAGCCGATCGAGCAGCCGTACGGGGTCCGCGACTGCGCCTTCCGCGATCCCGCCGGAAACCTGGTCCGCGTCCAGGAGCTCCGCTGAGCCGCCCGGCGATCGTCGACCACGGCGGCCTGCCCGTTTCTCAGGCTGACCCGCTCCTGCTCCGTGGATCGCCGCGACGACCCACCCCGCCGACATCGTCACAGATCGGGTGGCCGACCGGTCTCAGTTGAGGAACGAAGGCGCCGTGGTGAGAGAAGGGCTGATCATGAGGGTTACCGATCGCCGGGGACCGGCCTCCTCGGCTCTCCATGACATCGGAGGCGACGAACGGCCGGGGTCCTCGTCGTCGAGCCGGCCGGACGGGGGTCCGGTGACGGCGGGCCTGCACGCGCTTCCCCGTCCCGTGGCTCTCGTGGTCGGCGGCGGGGGAGTGCTCGGGGCCTCGCATGTCGGTGTCGGGTACGCCTTGGAGCAGCGGGGATTCGTCCCCGACCTGATCGTCGGGACGTCGGTGGGCGCCCTCAACGGAGCGATCGCGGCCGCCGACCCCGGCAAGGCCGCACCCCGGCTGGACCGGGCGTGGACCCGCCTGCGGCGCCGCGAGGTGTTCCCGCTCGGTTACCTGCCCTCCCGGGCCAGCATCTGCACCGATCGCGGCCTGCGCCGGCTGATCGCCCGGGCCGCGCTGCCGTCGCGGATCGAGGACCTGGCGGTCCCCTTCACCGCGGTGGCCATGGATCTGGCCACCGGCGCCGAGGCGCTGCTCGACTGCGGGGACCTCGAGTCCGCGCTGCTGGCCAGCGCGGCCATTCCCGGCATCCTGCCTCCGGTGGAGCGGGAGGGCCGGACGCTCGTCGACGGCGGCGTGATCGCCTACGTGCCGGTGCGGGCGGCCCGGCTGGCGGGCGCGGCCAGCGTGGTGGTGCTGTCGACGGGGCCGTCAAGCTGGCCGCTGCGGCCGACCGTCCCGCCGCGACGGGCCGGCGCGGTCGCCGCCCGGGCGGGGCTGCTGCTGTGGCACGACCAGATCGAGCGTGACCTGCGCGAGGTGTCCCGGGACATTCCGACCGTCGTGCTGCCCACCGGCGTCGAGAGCTGGCCCGCCCCGTGGGACTTCCGCCATTCCCGGCGGCTGATCACCACGGCCTCCCTCGCGGCGGGCCGCTTCCTCGACGGGCTGCACATCAGCGGGCCCGGCCTGTACCGGGTCGACGGTCCCGCTGGGGCCGCGGGCGGGGCAGGCGGCGACTCTGCTAAGGCGTCGGACGGCCTGGGCAGGAGCTCGGCTGCGGCATAGGCGGCCCCGGCAGGCCGCTCAGCCTGGCAGGAATCGGTACACGCCGATAAGGTCCGATCCTGTGGGCCGATCGAGGACCAGTTCGGGGCCGGCCGAGGACCTGCTCATCGAGCTGGACCGTGACGCCGGGGTGCCGCTGCACCGGCAGATCGAGGCGTCCATCCGCGCCGGCATCCGGGCCGGCCGGCTGCGCGCGGGCGCGTCGCTGCCGCCCACCCGCACGCTCGCGGCCGGTCTCGGGGTGTCCCGCGGGGTGGTCGTGGAGGCCTATCAGCAGCTCGTCGCCGAGGGCTACCTCGCCAGCCGATCGGGCGGTTACACCCAGGTCGCCGCGTTGATGCCGCCGGCCGCCGCCGACGCGGGCTCCGCGGCTCCGACGGCACGGCCGGTCGCGCGCGCAGCCGGTTTCAGGGTGGACTTCGGGTACGGGCGCACCGACGTGTCGCAGTTCCCGCGGGCCGCCTGGCTGCGCTCGGTCCGCCGCGTGCTCACCACCACGCCCAACGACCGGTTCGCCTACCTCGACGGGCGTGGCGTGCCGGAACTGCACGGGGCCCTGTGCGACTACCTCAACCGGGTGCGCGGCACATCGGCCGCCCCGGGCAACGTGGTGATCTGCAGCGGCTACGGGCAGGGCATCTCGCTGCTGATCCAGGTGCTCGTCCGGCACGGCGCCAGGCGGATCGCCCTGGAGGATCCGTCGTCCAACGACGACGCCCGGGTGCTGGCCGGCGCCGCAGGTCTGGACGTGGTCGGCATCCCGGTGGGTCCGGACGGCGTTCAGGTCGATGCGCTCCACCAGGCCGACGCCGATGCGGTCGTGCTCACGCCGTCGCACCAGTGGCCCACCGGGGGAGTGCTGTCGGCCGCGGCGCGGGCCGAGGTGATCCGCTGGGCGAAGCGCCGCGGCGCGATCGTGATCGAGGACGACTACGACGCCGAATACCGCTACGACCGGTCGCCGGTGGGCGCCATGCAGGGCCTGGCACCCGATCATGTCGTCTACTGCGGCACGGCCAGCAAGACGCTCGCACCGGGATTGCGGCTCGGCTGGCTGGTGCTGCCCGCGCACCTGGTCGCCGACGTCGCCGAGGCGAAGGTGCTCGCCGACCGCGGTTCGCCGGTCATCGACCAGTTGACGTTCGCCGACTTCCTCGCGCGCGGCGAGTTCGACCGCCACCTGCGCCGGATGCGTCCGGTGTACCGCCGCCGCCGCGACGCGCTGCTGGACGCCCTGCGCACCCACCTGCCCGAGCTGCACCCGGCCGGGGTCGCCGCCGGGCAGCATGTGGTCGCCTGGCTCCCGCCCGACCTCGATGAGACGGCGGTGGTGACGGCCGCCGCGCGGCACGGGCTCCGCATCCACGGCGTCGGCCCGTACCGGATCGCCGGCGCCGGACCGGGCGGCCTCATCTTCGGGTACGCCATCCTCGGCGAGAGCGCCATCGCCGAGGGGGTCGCGCTGCTGGCCAGGGCCATCCGGGAGGTACGGGGACCCTGATCCCGCGCGGGCGGCACATCCGAGGACATGCGCGTCAGCGCGCCGGGCGGATGTTCTGGTTCAGGTGGAACACGTTGGCCGGGTCGTACGCGGTCTTCACCGCGGTCAGCCGGGCCAGCTTCGCCGCCGAGTACGCCCGCCGTACGCCGCCCTGCCCGTCGGCCAGCTCGTCGGCCGTCAGCGAGTTGACGTACACCCCACTCGCGTACGGCTCCAGCGCGGTCCCGGCGGCGCGGGCGGCATCCATCCTGATGTCGTCCTCGGCCGGGTCGGTCCACCGCGACCCGGCACCGAACTCGAACATCGTCCCGCGATGGCTGAACGCCGCGTCGGCCTCCGGCACCTCGGCGATCGCGCCGCCGTGCGCCTGCAGGCCGACACCCGGCAGGTACGGGCTCGCGCTAAGGTCGGTGCCGCCGCGCAGCAGGAACGCCTCTATCGCCGAGGTCGGGAATCGCCGCAGGTAGTGCCCCTTGGAGTAGCGGCGGTAGGTGTGGCCGCCGGTGGAGTCGTCGCGTTGCTGCAGTTCGAGGTACGACGGTGTGGTGACGCGGGAGGCGACGGGACGCCCGAGCGCCCGCATCGCGGGAAGCAGCCGGCGTCCCTCGGCCGGGTCGCCGACCCACACGTACCCCAGCGTGGCGATCGGGCCGGTGGGGCCGCTGCCGACGCCGGCGGTGAACGTCGCCTGCCGGGGCGCGACGGCGTTCAGGTCGCGCCAGCCCTCGATGACCGGGACGGCGTCCTCGGCGCGGAAGTCGAACTCGGCGACCAGCGTCCGCGTGCCGGTGCGATGCAACCGGAACTCGAACTCGGTGACGATGCCGAAGTTGCCACCACCGCCGCGCAGGCCCCAGAACAGGTCGGGGTTCTCGGTGCGGCTCGCGGTCACCACGTCCCCTTCGGCGGTGACCATCGTGTAGGAGATGACGTTGTCGCAGGCCAGGCCGTACTGGCGGGCCAGCCAGCCCATGCCGCCGCCGAGCGTGAGCCCGCCGACGCCGGTGTGCGAGACGTTGCCGGCGGTGGTGGCCAGGCCGTACGCCTGGGACGCCCGGTCCAGCGCGCCGAGCGCCGCGCCGCCCTGCACCCGGGCCCGGCGACGGGCCGGATCGATCCGCACGCCGCCCATGAGCGTCAGGTCGATCATGAGACCGTCGTCCGGCACGGCGAAACCGGCGACGTTGTGGCCGCCGCAGCGCACGCCGATCTCCAGGTCCAGTTCCCGGGCCATCCGCACGGCGGCGACCACGTCGGCGACGCCCGCCGCGCGGACGATCATGCGTGGCCGCCGGTCGATCATGGCGTTCCAGACGGTACGGGCGGTGTCGTAGCCGGCGTCGCCAGGCGTGAGGAGCCGGCCGTCGAAGCGGGTCGCTGTGGTTGTCATGCACTCAGCCTGGCAGGAATCGGTACCCGCAATGAGGTCCGATCCAGTCGCCCGATTGAGGACCAATTCTGGGTCGCTCTAGCGTCCGAACGCTGAAGGAAAGCACCTGCCCTGCGAACAGTCCGCGGTCATGACGGCATGCCGGTCGGATTTTCGGCGAGCACGCAGGCAACGGGCGGGTCGAGCTCAAGGGTCTCGACCCGGAGACGGGTGAAGCCGGCCTGGGTGAGCAGGTCCTGGAGCTCCTGAGCGGCTCGGGCCGTGGTGTCCCGGGTGGCACCGGGGCAGCGGGGCTGGCTGACGAGCGCGATGCGTCCCGCGGGCCGGAGCAGGCGGCGCAGCTCGCGAAGCCGCTCCACCGGGTCGGGCCAGAACCCGGCGGAGTTGACGGCGAGGATGGCGTCGAGCGGATCGCCGAACCTCGGCAACCGCTCCACGGAGGCGTGCGCGAGGTGCACGCGGCGGGCTCGGACGGCGGCGGCATTGCGGCGGGCGGCCTGCCGGACCATGGCCTGCGAGTGGTCGACGCCGAAGACGTGGCCCCGGGTGGCGCGGCGGGCGAACTCGGCGATGGCGATGCCGGGACCGAAGCCGATCTCGAGCACCCGGTCGGTGGGCTGCACGTCCAGCAACGACACGGCCCAGATGTTGCGCCGCCGGTTGGAGGGGCGATGGGCGAACATCCAGCCGATCGCCCACCCGACGATCCCCCGGGGGTGGTGCGCCTGGCGCACCAGTCTTCTGAGCGCGCGTTGCTTGAGAGAGGTACCTGCTGTCTGCATGATCGCAGTCAACGACTTCAAGTACGCTTGAAGTCAAATGGATGAGCAGTTGACGATTGGTGAGCTGGCGAGCCGCACCGGTGTCGCCACCTCCGCCCTGCGCTACTGGGAGGAGCTCGGCCTGCTCCCGGCACCGGCCCGGGTCTCCGGCCAGCGGCGTTACCCGCCATCGGCGGTCCAGCTGGTCGGTGTGGTGGTGTTGCTGCGAGATGTCGGTTTCACGTTGCGGGAGGTCAAAGCGTTCATCGCGTCTCGCTCGCCGGCCGGCGACGGCTGGCGGGAGCTGTACCAGCGCAAGCTCGCCGAGCTGGAGCGACGGATCGCCCAGGCCCAGGTGGCACGCACCGCCATCGCCCACGGCCTGGCCTGCCCGCACCAGGACATCTTCGAGTGCTCCCACTTCACCAGCGGGATCGCGGCGCTCCTGGCGGGATCGACTCTCGAAGAGGCACACGAACAGGTTCATTCGCACTGACCTCGCCGTCGAGACCGGCGAGAACGTCGAGACCGTCGAGGCCGGCGGGCTCACCCGCCGGCGCGCCAGGCGGCACGGTGCCTCCGGCGGTCCTCAGCCGAGCTGTTCGGCCAGTCCGACGACGATGCCCTCGGGGCCGCGGACGTAGCAGAGCCGGAAGCTGTCCTCGTACCGCGCCAGCTCGCCGACGAGTTCGGCGCCGTGGGTGCGCAGGCGGGCAATGACGTCCTCGATGTCGTCGACGGCGAACATGATGCGACGAATGCCCAGCGTGTTCGCCGGCGCGTCCTTCGGCTCGGCGCTGATCGCCTTCGGCTTGTGGAACTTCGCCAGCTCGATCCGGCCGTGGCCGTCCGGGGTGCGCAGCATCGCGACGTCCTCCCGGACGTCGTCGATCCCGATGACCCGCTCCACCCAGCGTCCCTCGATCGGCGCCTTGGCCTCCAGCTCCATGCCGAGTTCGACGAAGAACGAGATAACAGCGTCAAGGTCGTCGACAACGATGAGGACGTTGTCCATCCGCCGGATCGTCATGCTGGTTCTCCTTGGTGTCGTACGGCCACGGTGGCCGCGTCCACCCTGAGACGGAGCCGCCCGGCCGTTCTCGACATCCCCTTCGGGAATTTCCGGGGGATCCATCCCACATTTAAGGTTCGCTTGCGTATCTTATCGCGATGATCTACGGTGTCTCCCTGTTAGATACAGCTGCGTACTCTACGACGGCGATCCCTTCCCTCCAGAGACAGGACGTGCCCCATGACCGAGAAATCCGCGAGCGTGAGCACCGCGACGATGCGGCGGATCCTGCCCGCGGAGATGGTGGAGCGCGGGCGCAACCCGTTCGATCCGCCGCCCGGCCTGCGGGGACAGGGCGCGGTCCGGCCGGTGGAGCTGCTCAATGGCGCTCGGGCGTGGCTGGTGACGGGGTTCGAGGAGGCCCGTACGGTGCTGTCGGACGCGCGCTTCAGCGCCGACAAGATACGCCACCGGGACGCGACGTCGCTGCGGCCGCACGAGCCGGCCGAGGCGAAGGCGGAGCGGGAGGACGGCATCTTCGTCTTCATGGACCCGCCGGAGCACACCCGGCTGCGGCGCTCACTGACGGGACAGTTCACGGTGCGGCGGATGCGGGAGCTGGAGTCGCGGGTGAGGGAGATCGCGGTCGAGCACATCGAGGCGATGAAGGCGGCGGGCACGGAGGCCGATCTGGTGCCGGCGTTCGCGTTGCCGCTGCCGACGCTGGTCATCTGCGAGTTGCTGGGCGTGGACCACGCCGACCGCGCGGAGTTCCAGGAGCGTACGGCCGTCGGGCTGAACGCGAGCTCGACCCCGCAAGAGCAGGCCACGGCGCGCGCCGAGCTGTACGCGTTCATGCGGCGGCTGGTGGCCGCCAAGCGCTCGACCCCCGCCGACGACCTGCTGTCCGGCCTCGTCCACGACACCGACCCGGCCCTGACGGACGCGCAACTGGTCGATGTCGCCCTCCTGCTGCTCACCGCGGGCCATGAGACCACGGCGAACATGCTGGGCCTGGGCACGTTCGCGCTGCTGGAGCACCCGGACCAGCTCGCCGCGCTGCGCGCCGATCCGGGCCTGATCGACAACGCGGTGGAGGAGCTGCTGCGGTTCCTGTCGATCCTCCAGCTCGGGGTCAGCCGGGTCGCCACCGAGCCGGTGACACTGGGCGGTGTCGACCTCCCCGCCGGCGCGACCGTCGTGATCGCCACGCCCGAGGTCAACCGGGACCCGCGGCACTGGGACGACCCAGACACGCTCGACGTGCGCCGTCCGCGGACTCCGCACCTGGCCTTCGGGCACGGGGTTCACCAGTGCCTGGGGCAGCAGCTGGCCCGGATCGAGCTGCGGATCGGGCTGGGCGAGCTGCTCTCCCGCCTGCCGGGTCTGCGCCTGGCGGTGCCGGCCGAGCAGGTGCCGGTACGCGACGAGATGCTCATCTTCGGCGTACGTTCGCTGCCGGTCACCTGGTCGTGAGACGGCCGGCGCCCTGCCGCCACGGCTTACCGTGTCAGGCGCCCGCGCCGCCGTCGACCGGCACGATCGCGCCGGTCACCATCGAGGCACGGTCGCTGAGCAGCCACGCGGCCACCTCGGCCACCTCGCGCGGCTCGGCCATGCGGCCGAGCGGGGTCGCCGCGTTGTTGCGCTCGATGATGCCCGGGGACACCGCCTCCCACGCGTCGATCATCTCCGTGGCGGTGCCGCCGGGGGTGATGCCGTTCACCCGGATGCCCTGGCGGCCCCAGGTCGCGGCCGCGGTCTCGGTGATGCTGTTGAGCGCGCGCTTCATGGCGCCGTACGCGGGGAGGGCGGGGTTCGCGCGCCGGCTGCCGATGCTCGAGGTGTTGACGATGGCCCCGCCACCGTCCCGGCGCATGAGTGCGGCCTCGGCGGTCATGGCGGTCCAGTGCGCCCGGAAGTTCACCGCGAACTGCTCGTCGATGTCCTCGTCGCTCGTGGTGTCGAGCGGGCCGGGCTGCTGGATCGCCGCGCCGTTGTTGAAGGCGCCGTCGAGCCGTCCGTGCAGCTCCTCCACGCGGTCGACCGCGGCGCGGATGCTCGCACGGTCGGCGAGGTCCATGGTCACCGCGTCCGCGACGCCGCCGTCGGCGCGGATCTCGGTGACGATCCGCTGGAGGGCGTCGGTGCTGCGGGCGGCGAGCACGACGGCTGCCCCCTCGCGGGCGAAGAGCCGGGCCGCGGCCGCCCCGATGCCGCGGCTGGCGCCGGTGATGAACACGACCTTGCCGGTGAGCAGGCCGATGGGTGCGATGTCGATGTCGTTCGTCATGCCGACAGTGTCAGGCCGGCGACCAGGCCGGATGCAGGCACAGACGGTACCAGGATCCAGCGCCGCACAGCGTGCAGACTTGGGGCTATGGACAAACAGGAACTCGGGGCGTTCCTCCGCAGCCGACGCGAGCGGCTCCGGCCGGAGGACGCCGGCCTGCCCTCGGGTCCGCGACGCCGGACGCCGGGTCTGCGCCGTGAGGAGGTGGCGGTCCTCGCGCACATCTCCACGGAGTACTACATCCGGCTCGAACAGGGCAGGGCGCCGCGACCGTCGGGCGAGGTCCTCGCCGGGATCGCCGGCGCGCTGCGGCTCACCGACGCCGAATCCGACCACCTGCACGTCCTCGCGGGCACCGCGCCGAGCGGTGCCGGACTGCATCGGCGCGACGTCCGCCCGAGCATCCTCGCGCTCCTCGAGCGGCTGCCGCAGACGGCCGCCTTCGTGATGTCGGCCGCGTTCGAGGTGCTCGCGTGGAACGACCTCGCGGCCGCGCTGATGGAGAACTTCGCCGATCTCGCCCCGCGGGACCGCAACCTTGCCCGCCGCGCCTTCCTCGGGCCGGCGCGCACCGGCGCCACGCTGTACGGCATCTCCGACGCGGCGGAGTTCCGGCACCACGTCGTCATGGAGCTGCGCTCCACCCTCGCCCGGTACCCGTCCGACCCTGCGGTAACCGAACTCGTCGACGAGCTCCGCGACGCCAGCCCGGAGTTCGCCCGGCTGTGGGAGCGGCACGACGTGCAGGCCGCGCCGACGCTCACGAAGACCTTCCGTCACCCGGTCGTCGGGGAGATCACCGTCGACTGCGACACGCTCACGCTCAAGGACCGCGACCAGCACCTCGTGCTCTACAGCGCGCCGCCAGGATCCCCTGGCGCCGAGGCTCTGGCCCTGCTGAACGTACTTGGCGCCGAGGCCGGCGACTATATGCGGTGACCGGTCGATCAGCTTCCGCGCCGGGCTCCTTCCTGGACGGCCGCGTGCCGCGCCTGGTGCGCACGTCCATCACCCCGATCAAGCCGGGCGAGGTGGGCACGCCGTTCAGGCTCCTCGAACGCGGACCCAGTCGCGACTCTCGCGCAGGACGGTGAACCCGGCCGATCGATAGAGCGCCACCGCGGCGTCGTTGGTGGACGGTGTCACGACGGCGACCGCGCTCGCACCCCGATCGGCGAGAGCCGCGCACGCGCCCAGCACGGCATCGCGCCCGTAGCCGTGCCCGCGATGGTCCGGATGCGTGCCGACCGGCTCGAGCAGCCCGCACCTGCCCGCCCCCGCGAACCATCCGGTCGCCGCGACCACGGCACCATGGCCACGCGCACAGCCGACGCTCAACCCCAGGCTCAGGCGGCTCACGGTGGCCGGCGATGGGGAACGCCTCCCGCGCAGGGTTCATCCCCCGTATCCGCGATGGGCCGCAAACCACTTGAACCCCCGCGAAGTGGGGTAGAACGTCCGCCGTGGGATCCACGGTCACCGTCCCCCAGACCCGCACCATGAGCGGCGAGGAGCTGTCCGCCGACGATGCGTGGGAGACGCTGCGCAAGTACGGCGGCTGGCACTTCGTGCATGACTCGTTCGTCAGGTTCCGCTACGGCGACGGCATGAGCCACTCGCGGGCGCTGGCCTTCCAGATCTGCCTGGCGATCATCCCCGGCGCCATCGCCCTGGTCGGTTTGAGCGCGGTCACCCACCAGGAGGAGCTGGGCCAGGTGCTGCGGCTCACGCTCAGCGCGCTCGCGCCCGGGAGCGGCGCCGAGGCCGTCATGCAGGTGCTGCAAGGCGGGAACGGCACCCGGGACGAGCTGGCGCTCTGGCTCGGCCTGGCCACCACGCTCGCCGCGCTGGCCAGTGCGATGGCGCAGTTCGAGCGGGGCGCGAACCGGATCTACGGCATCGAACGGGACCGTCCGTTCCACCGCAAGTACGCCAGGGCGGTGGTGCTCGCCCTGACCGCCGGGATCTGCCTGATCACCGGGTTCACGGTCCTGGTGAGCGGTGGTGAGCTCGGCGACGCGCTGAGCGAGACGTACGGCTGGGGCGACGCAGGCCGCCAGGCCTACGCCTTCGTCCGCTGGCCGCTCGGCTTCCTGCTCGCGCTCGCCTCCACGGTCATCCTGTTCCGGGCCTCGCCCAGGCGCAGGCAGCCCGGCCACACGTGGCTGGCCGCCGGAGCGCTGGTGGCGCTGGGCTTATGGACGCTCTTCACCCTGGCCCTGGCCCTCTACACCGAGTACAACAGCACGTTCGGCGACACGTACGGGCCGCTGACCGCCGTCATGGCGCTGCTGCTGTGGTCGTTCCTCAGCTCGATCGCCCTCTTCCTGGGGATCGCGTTCGCCGCCCAGCTGGAGGCCTGCCGGGCCGGCTGCGCCGAGCCCGCACACCCGGACTCCGGCCCCACCGCGGAGGAGGAGCGCGAGCCCCTGGTGGGCGAGGTCGGAACGGCCGTGATCACCGCCGTCGGTGGGCTGGTCGGCCGTCGCCGCAGGCAAAGGCGGGTAAGCCGCCCGGACGCCTGAGCCCCCTGCGCGACGCCGTGGCCACCAGGCAGCAGCCCGGCGCCGCCCTCGACCCGGACGCCTCCACCGGCGTGAGGTCGGCTTCGGCGACGGAGTCGGAACCGAACCTCAGTCGTGGTGGCCGGACCGACCGTCGAGAGGGTGCTGGGTGCATCGCCGCCCTCTATGCACGCGCCCAAGTAGTGAGCAAGTAGATAGTCCACTACGAAACCATCTGCTAGAGTCCTTCCTGTTGTCGCACCTTTCACCCCAGGAGAGACCCATGTCCACGCGTGCCCTCATCGTCGACCCCTCCGCCCCGGCGAGCATCGGTCTCGGGGAGATCGCCGATCCCGTCGCCGGATCTGGGCAGTTGCTCGTCGAGGTGGTGCACGCGTCGCTCAACTACGCCGACCTCAACAACGCCGTCTCCGGACGGATCCCGGCCGGTGCGCCGCTGGGGCTCGACGCGTCCGGGATCGTCCTGGAGGCGGCGGCGGACGGCACCGGCCCGGCCGCCGGGGCCCGGGTCGTGCTCTTCGCGGACGGAGCGTTCGCCGAGCGGGTGGCCGTGGACGTCTCGGCGGTGGCCGAGGTCCGCGACGGTGTCGGCTTGGCGGAGGCGGCGGCGCTGCCGACGGCGGGCCTGGCCGCGCTGCGCTCGCTGCGCGGCGCCGGGATCGCCCCCGGCAAGCGCGTGCTGGTGACCGGCGCGTCCGGCGGGGTGGGACGGTACGCCGTGCAGCTGGCCTCCCGGGCCGGGGCGCACGTCATCGCCTCGGTCGGCTCGCCCGCGCGCGGCGACGGTCTGGCCGGTGCGGGGGCCGACGAGGTGGTCGTGGGCCTGGACGGCGTCAAGGAGCCCGTCGACATCGTCGTCGAGACGGTCGGCGGACCGCACCTGGTCGCGGCGTGGGAGCTGCTCGCCCCCGGCGGCAGCCTGCAGTCCGTCGGGTGGACCTCGGGGGAGCCGGCCGTCTTCCCGCCGTACGGGACCGTCGGCCTGCCCAAGACGCTCATGTCCTACGTCAACGAGTTCGGGGCCGCCGATGACCTGGCCGAGCTGGTACGGCTCACCGCCGAAGGCGCCCTGGTGCCCGGGATCGGCTGGCGCGGCTCCTGGGAACGCTTCGCCGAGGCGGCGGACGCGCTGCGCGGCCGGCGGGTGGCGGGCAAGGCGGTCTTCGACGTCAAGCCCCAGGCCTGAGCCGCACGCCCAGGCCGGAGACGGCCACCTCGATGCCGTCCACCGGAGACGGCCACCTCGATGCCGTCCACCGGAGACCGCCACCTCGATGCCGTCCACTGCCGGCAGCAGCCCGAACAGCGCTCCGCGCGGAGAATCCGGATCACGGTCACGCCCGCGGAACACCGCTATAGTGCTGATCGCGCCGGATGCCGGGGTCGTTCTTGAGGGAGGTGTGCAACAGATGCGCAGGACCGTTCAGCAGCGAAGCCGCAGGTCTGTTCCCACCCACCTCCCCAAGCCGGAGACATCGTGTCGATTCGCATCACCCCGCTGACAGACCCCCACCTCACCTCCGCCAGCCGCCGCCTGGCCTGGCTGGCCGCGCTGCCCGGCGGCGTCCCCGCCGGATCGGCGTTCCTCCGCCTGTTCACCAGGGCGGGCCAGGAGCACCTGGCCGAGCTCGACCTCCAGGTCCACCCGGCCGAGCGGCGCAGCGGCGTCGGGTCCGCCCTGCTGACCACCGCGCTGGCCGCGGCCCGGGAGGAGGGCCGGCGCCGCGTCATCGCGGAGGCGGAGCCCGGTGCGCCGGGGGAGGCGTTCCTGTCGGCACGCGGCTTCCGCAAGGTTCTGACCTTGACCTACGCGCGGCTGCCGCTGGCCGGGGCCGACCTGGCCGGCCTCGAGGAGCTCGTACGCAGCCCGCACCCCGGCTACCGGCTGGCCGCGTGGGACGGCGTCGTGCCGGACGAGCTGGCCGAGACCTTCGCCGCGTCCCGCCACGCCATGGACGACATGCCGATGGACGAGGTCGACTACGGCACCGTGACGTGGGACGTCGACCGGCTACGCGAAGCGGCGCGGGCGATCGAGAGCCGGGGCGAGCGGCTCCACACCGTCGTCGCCGTCGCCGAGTCGGATGGCTCCATCGCCGGTTTCACCGAGCTGGTCGTCCCCGGGGACGGCAGGGGCGATGCCCAGCACTACGGCACCGGGGTGCTCCCCGCGCATCGCGGGCACGGCCTGGCCCGCTGGATGAAGGCCGAGGCCGTCCGCCAGGCCCGCGAGCGCTACCCGGAGCTCGACGGCCTGCTGACCGACACCGCCGAGGCCAACCGCCACATGCGGGCCGTCAACGACGCGCTCGGCTACCTGCCGACCCACAAGAAGGTGACGCTCCAGCTCGACTTGTGACGCCCCCGGCAGGTCCCGCGTGACCGCGTACCGAGGCGGAGCCGTGGGTGCCGGTCAGCCGCGCGGGGTGAACTGGTTGAGGTTGTAGATGCCGAGCGTCTTCTCGATGTCGGCCACCTGGTTGACGACGCCGGTGAAGCCGGCCGCGCCGAAACGGCGGTGCTCCTCGTCCTCGAAGATGTCGGCCATCTCCAGGAACTCCTTGGTCGGGACCACCTCGCGCAGCGCCGGGAAGACGACGGTGTCCTCGCGGGCCTCGTGCGGCTCGTACATGCGGATGAACGCGCTCATGTCGGCGACGAGACGCTGATGGGCCGGACCGGGGGAGGCCGTGGGCGTGGCGCCGCCGGTGGCCGCGATGATCCGGCCGGTCACGACGCGCCCGCGCCGGTGCTGCAGCAGGAGCACCGGGACGATGTCGGTCAGCTTTCCCGCCTTGACCAGGCGCGGGAACACGTACCGCTCCTCCAGCTGCTCGTGGTAGTCCTCGATGAAGCTGCGGATGATGCGTGCGCCGGCGTTCAGCGCCTGGGCCGGCACCTGCTCGCCGGCGTTGATCCGCCGGATACCCTCCCGGTAGATCAGCAGGATCCGCTTGAGCACGCCGTGCTCGCGCATCAGATCCTCCGGCGGCGTCACCGGCGCCTGGTCCACCTCCTGGGTCGCCCCCGGCGTCGGCGACGCCGGAGGGGACTCGGCGCCCGTCATCGCGCGCATGCCCTCCATGCTCCCGCAGCCTGCCACGACCAGGCCCCCGGCCAGGGCGGCGGGCAGCGCCAGCGCGTCACGCCTGCGCACCGCCGGCTGCCGGGCGTCCGTACTGTCTGCCATCACCGTCACCACCTCGTCCTCGCGTCCCCCGGGGGACCGGTCACACCTTCCGAGCCCTTCCCGCAGGCAGGCCATTTGAGGGAATCGCCCGGGTAATGCTTGTCTCAGGCGGCTGCGGCACGATGGCCGGAGCGGTCAGCCGGCCTGGCCGGTGGGCATGATCGTCACCTGCTGGAGGTTCGCCCGAGGCGGCAGGGTCGCGACGAACCCGACGGTCCGCGCGACGTCCTCGGGCGTCAGCCACTCCATCGCCTCCTTGGAGCCCTCCAGCCAGGCCAGCGCCCCCTCGTCGGTGACGTGGCTCTGCAACTCGGTGCCGACGATGCCCGGCTCGATCGCCGAGACCCGCACGTTCTTGGCGCCCAGCTCGGCCCGCAGGTGCCGGGACAGGTGGGTGACGTACGCCTTGGTCGCCGAGTAGACGGCGAAGTTCGGGAAGATGTTCTGCGCCGCGATCGAGGAGGTGTTGATCAGGTCGGCGACCCCGCGCTCGGCGGCGGTCGCGACGAGCTGGGGGGTGAAGGCGCCGATGACGTTCATCAGCCCGGTGATGTTGAGGTCGATCTGGCGCTGCCACTGGTCGGTGGCCAGCTCCTCGATCGGGGCGGGGAGCATGACGCCCGCGTTGTTGAACAGCAGGTCGGCGCCGCCCAGCTCGGCGGCCACCCGGTCGGCGGCGGCGCGCACGGCGGCCGCGTCGGTCACGTCGGCGGCCAGGGCCAGGGCCCGGCCCCCGTCCCGCTCGATCCGGGCGACCAGGTCGGCCAGCCGGTCCGCCCGCCGGGCCAGGACGACGACGTGCGCGCCGAGTCCGGCCAGATGCTCGGCCGCGGCCTCGCCGATGCCGCTGGAGGCGCCGGTGACGACCGCCACGCGGCCGGCGAGGGGACGGGCAAGGGTCTGCGTGGTCATGGTGCACACCTTTCGGGGTGATTGACGGGTACGCGGCCGGTCGCCGCGCTTCCTCATCCAGCACACCAGCCGCCACCACCCCCGCGGGGCGCCCGACCATGCCCTGACCGGGCAGGTGCCCGCGAGGCAGGTACTGGCAGGGCCACCCAGCCGGGTCGGGGCACCCCCGGGCGTGGCCACAATGGGGGTATGGACCGCAGTCGCGAGCTCGCCGACTTCCTGTGCTCACGCCGTGCCCGGATCACCCCCGACCAGACGGGGCTGCCCGCCGACGGCCGGGCCAGGCGCGTGCCCGGCCTGCGCCGCGACGAGGTCGCCCGGCTGGCCGGCGTCAGCACCGAGTACTACACGCGTCTCGAGCAGGGCCGGGCCGGCAACCCTTCCCCCGAGGTCACCGAGGCGCTGGCACGTGCGCTGCAGCTCGACCTCGCCGAGCGCGAGCACCTCAACGACCTGCTGGCCCGCCCCGCCCGCCGGGCCCCGATCGCGCCGCAGCGGGTCCGGCCGGGGCTCCACCTGATGTTGCGGACGCTCGATCACGTGCCGGCGTTCATCGTCGGCCGCCGTACGGACATCCTGGCCGCCAACCGCCTGGCCCGCGAGGTCCTGACCGACTTCGACGCCCTTCCCGTGCCGCAGCGCAATCTCGCCCGCTACTACCTGCTCGACCCCGAGGCGCGCACCCGCACCGGCGACTGGGAGCGCATCGCCGCCGAGACCGTCGCCATGCTCCGCCTGGAGGCCGGCCGCTACCCGCACGACCGCCGCCTCGCCGACCTCGTCGGCGAGCTCACCCTGCGCTCGCCGGAGTTCAGCTCGTGGTGGAACGATCATCGCGTGCTGCGCCGCACGCACGGCACCAAGGTCTACCACCACCCCCTCGTCGGCGAGCTCCACTTCTCCTACGAGTCGCTCCAGCCGCCGGGTGACAACGACCAGACCCTGTGCGTCTACAACGTCGAGCCGGGTTCGGAGACCGCCCAGGCGCTCCAGCTCCTCGCCAGCTGGACGGCACCGCGGCAGGATCCGGTGTCATAGAGCCGCCTTCTCCCGGGCGAGCAGGCGGGCCACCTCTCCTGGGTGCGTGAGGTGCGGGTGGTGCCCGGCGCCGTCGATCGTGGTCACGGGCTTGTTCACGGGCACGGTCAGCGGGTCGGCCGATCCGACGACGATCTCCACGGGGACGCTCACCCGGTCCAGGGTCCGGCGGAGCTCGTGGCGGGTGGCGTGGGACGCGCGCAGCGCGGCGATGACGCGGCGGGCCTGGCCGCGCCGGGCGAGTCCGGCCACGGCGGCGCGTACGGCGGGGCCGTCCGGGACGCCCAGGGTGCGGGCCAGGCGGGGCGCGGACATGCGGCGCAGCAGGGGTGCGGCGAGCCTTGAGCGCAGCGGCCGGGGTGCGGGGGCCTGGAGGAAGGCGGGGGAGACCAGCACCAGCCGGGACAGCCGGTCCGGATGGGCGGCGGCGTAGCGCAGGGCGGGGCCGCAGGCCAGCGAGTGCGCGACGAGCACCGGCCGGGTCCTGACCGGGCTGAGCAGGTCGGCGAGCCAGGCGTCCACGGGGCCGTTCCCCGGGGCCGATCTGCCGAGTCCGGGCAGGTCGGCGGTCAGCACGGGGGAGCCGAGCCGGTCGATGACGGGCTCCCAGGAGTCGGAGTCCAGCGGCAGGCCGTGCAGGAGCACGTGGCCGGGCTCCGCACGGTTCCCGGCGACCCAGGTCGAGGTGCCGGCCACCCGCTGGTACCCGTACGGGCGGCGCGGTGCGGGGGTCGCGCCGAAGCGGGTCGCCACCAGGTCGTCGGCCCAGGTCCTGAGGGTGGCCTCGACGGGCGGCGGCCGCAGGCCGCTCCGCTCGGCGAGGGCCCGGGCGAGCGCGGTGTCGTACCGGTCGGGCGACAGGAACGTCAACGTCTCGGGATCGGCGCCGGTCAGGGCACGGGGGAGGCGGCGCAGCAGCCCGACCGGGATCGTACGCCGGGGCGCCCGCACCCCCATGTGCTCGGCGAGGAGCCCGATCAGCTCCGGCAGGACCGGCGTCCGGTCGTCCAGGATCCAGTAGGCGGCCCCCCGGCTCTCCTCGTGTGCGGGCAGGCCGGCCAGGAAGGCCGCGAGGTAGCCGACGTCGACCACGGGGACGAACACCTCGGGGCCGCCGGGGACGGCCGGCAGCCGCCCGTGCCACAGGTCGGACACCAGGGCCGCCAGGCCGACGTACTGGCCGGGGCCGATGGCCGTGGCGGGGTTGGCGAGGGTCAGCGGGACGCCGCGCTCGCGGGCGCGCGCCCGCAGGGCCGTGTCGCCCTCCTTCTTGGACGCCTCGTACGCGCCCAGCCGGTAGTCGGGCGGGTCCCCCTCCGGGCCGCTCACCCGGTAGCCGCTGACGTGCACCAGCCGGCGCAGGTCCGCCAGGGAGGCGGCCCAGTCGAGCACGTTCAGGGCGCCGGTCACGTTCGCGGCGCGCGCCTCCGCCACGGTCAGGCCGAACGCGTAGCGGCCGGCGCAGTTGTAGACGTCGCGCACGGCCGTCAGGTCGGCCGCGGCCAGGCCGAGATCGGGCCGGGTGATGTCGGCGCCGACGACGGTCAGCCCGTCCAGCGGGACGTCCTGGCCGGTGAGCCACGACGTGAGAGCGTCGCCGCCGGTCCGTACCGCCGCGGCGACCACGTGGCCGCGGCGCAGGAGTTCGGCGACCAGTGAGCGCCCGATGAAGCCGGCGGCGCCGAAGACGATCGAGTCGGGTCGCATGAGCGGCTCCTTAATAGATCGGTCTACATATTTTTTGGGCAGGCGAACGCGAACCTCCGGCGAAGCACCGTCAGAGGGCCAGGAACGCGGTGATCTTTCGTGTGACGCGGTCGAGCGGATCCCGGCTGCGGTGCGTCCTGGCGAGCAGGAGCGCGCCCTCGACCAGGGCGAGCACGGTCGTGGCGAGGTCGTCGGGGTCGGGATGCCCGTCGGCGGCCAGCCGGTCGCGCAGGGCGCCCTCCCACGAGTCGTACACCTCGGCGCAGACCTCCTGGAGCGGGTCGTCGGTGGCCGCCATCTCCAGGGCGACCGTGGCCACCGGGCATCCCTTGCGCCAGCCCGAGGCCTCCAGCCGGTCGCCGAGCAGGCCGAGCACGCCGGTGACCAGGGCGGCCGCATCGGGGGCCGAGCCCGCCAGGTCGCGCACGGCCTGGTCGATCTCGCGGCCGGCCCGCCGCAGCGCCTCGGCGACCATGGCGTCCTTGCCGCCGGGGAAGTGGAAGTAGAGCGAACCCCTGGGCATCCCGCTGGCCGCGATCACCTGGTTCAGCCCGGCGCCGTAGTAACCACCCGACTCGATGAGCTCCTGGGTCGCGTCGAGCAGTCGCCCGCGTGTCTCGTCACCCTTCCGTCCCATGCCGAAGAAACTAGACCGGTCTTCATATTTCCGCAACCCCGACCGCTTGACGTTCACCCACCCGGGCCTTGGGCAGGGGATTGCCTACCTCCCGGCATCGTCAAAGGAGAGGTTCAGCATGACGAGAGGATTCCCACCGGCCGGCCTCGTCGAGCCGTCGTCTCGCGGCTACCTGTACGCCGGCCTGAGCGTCGATCCGCCCGGACGGGCACCCTTCGTACGCCGGAGCAGCCGCCGCGGCGAGGTGATCGGCCAGTGGCGCGAGCTGGCGGAGAGCATGACCGGCGTGCCCGAGGTGGTCGGCGCGACCGTCTACGAGGCGGTGCTGATCCCGCCGATCGCGGGCGGCCCGCGCTTCGACGTCATCATGCTCGTGCAGACCACCTCGGTGGAGACGCTCGCGGCCGTTCCGATCGAGAAGCTCCAGGCCGAGCTGGTCATGCCGGCGCGCAACGTCAGGCGGATCGGCGACATCGACGCGAAGGCGCCGGGGACGTACCTGTTCAACCACTTCACCGCGCCGGACCCGGAGGCTGGGGTGGCGGCGTGGGAGCGGCTGGCGGGCTGGTACACGTTCAAGGCCGGCGTGGACAACTCGGCGCTGCTGCGCCCCGTCGAGGACCGGGGGCCGTTCGCCTTCGTCAACCACGTACGGCTGCCCGGCAGCGCGCCCACCTTCCTGCTCAACCAGTTCCTCAGGCCCAGCTTCCACCGCTACGTCAGGGCCACGCTGAAGGCCAACGGCATGGTCGCCATGCCGATCCTGTGCCGTCCCGCCTGATATGGTGTAGAAGAACCTTTGAAGCCTTCTCGGCCGGATCCTTGTCCGCCGGGGAGGCTTTTTTCATGCCCGCACTCGGACGGGCGTCCCTTTCTCCAGCGAACACGTAAGGCTGATCATGACCGCACAGACGAGCCCCGCCGCGGCGGCGGGCGACTGGAAACTCGGCGACCTGACCGTCAACCGGATGGGATTCGGCGCGATGCGCCTGACGGGCAGCGTCGCCTTCGGCCCCGGTGCGCCCGGCGACCGGGAGCGGTCGATCCGCGTGCTGCGGCGCGCGATCGAGCTCGGGGTCAACCACATCGACACCGCCGCGTTCTACTTCTCGCCGCTCCTGTCGGCCAACGAGCTGATCAACCGGGCACTGGCCCCCTACCCGGACGACCTGGTCATCGTCACGAAGGTGTGGCCGGCCCGGGACCCGTCCGGCGCATGGTGGTGGGCCACGCCGGAGCAGCTGCGCGGGCAGGTCGAGGAGAACCTGCGCCAGCTCGGCCGCGACCACCTCGACGTGGTGAACCTGCGCGTACCGCCCAGCCGGAAGGGCGGCTCGATCGCCGAGCACTTCGGCGCCCTGGCCGGGCTGCGCGACGCCGGGCTCATCCGCCACCTGGGCGTCTCCAACGCCACGCCGGAGCAGCTGGCCGAGGCCCGGTCCATCGCACCGGTGGTCTGCGTGCAGAACCCCTTCGGCGTCGGCGCGCCGCCCGACGCGCGGGAGCTGCTGCGCAGCTGCGCCGAGCAGGGCATCGCCTTCGTGCCGTTCTTCGCGATCGCCGGCGCCGGGCGCGAGTCGGGCGCGACCGCGCCCGAGCACGACGCCGTGCTCGCCGTCGCCCGCGCGCACGGCGTGACACCCGCGCAGGTACGGCTGGCCTGGACGCTGCAGCAGGGGCCGAACGTGCTGGCCATCCCGGGCACCGGCAATCCCGACCACCTCGCCGAGAACATCGCCGCCGGGGCGCTGCGGCTGTCCGACGACGAGATGGCGACCCTGCGTTCCCTCGGGTAGGTGTCGAAACCCGGCCTTCGGTTCCGACCTGTGCATTGAGGGCGCCCGGAGCCGGGCACCGCGACAGGTGAGGAGCCGACCATGAGATACCTGCTGCTGATCTACAGCAACCCGCTGGCCTGGGGTCACCCGGCGTTCCTGCGTGCGGCCGAGGCCCAGGACATGTCGCCGCAGGAGCACGACCGGATGAGCGAGCAGTTCGAGACGCTGCTCAAGGAGATCACGGAGTCCGGGGAGCTGATCAGCGCGGAGGCGCTGGCCGACCCGGTCAACACCAGGACCGTCAAGGTGCGCGGCGGGGTGCCCGTCACCACCGACGGCCCGTACGTCGAGGCGAAGGAGCAGCTCGCCGGCTACTTCGTGATCGACTGCGAGACCCCTGAGCGGGCCGGTGAGATCGCCGCCCGATTCCCCGACGCCAGGTTCGCGGCCGTCGAGGTGCGTCCGATCATGAACCTGTCCGCCCCGGAGATGTGACGGGCAAGGAGGAGACCGCCCGGGGTCTCAGGCGGTCTCCTCCGACATGCGGGCGCCGATAGTCCGGATCGCCCGGCGCACGACCTCCGCCTGCGCCGGTGCGAGGTCCTCGAGGAACGGCTCCACGGTCTGGGGGTCCCAGCCGGCCTGGCCCGGCGGGAGGTCGGCCATCATGTGCTCCATGCTGAAGTCGGCCAGCATCTCGGCCAGCGGCGCCACCCGGGGATCACCGGGCTCGGCGTCGGCCAGCTCGTCGAGCCTGCGGTAGAACTCGTGCCCGCGCGCCGTCGCCTCGGGGTCGGCGGTCAGCGTGTCGAACATCGTGAAGGCGCGCTGCCGGTCGGGCGCGGTGGCCATGCTGTCCATCAGCACGAGCAGGTCGCGGTCCCAGGCCGCCGACTTGGACGCGGGAAAGTGGATCTTCCGCAGGAAGGCCACCAGGTCGGGCGAGGAGGTGTCGTCGGGGCCGAGCGCCCCGGCCTCGGCCTGCTGCAGGACCTGGGCCAGGCGGGCTCGCCTGAGCTGGATCTCCCGCTCCTGAGCGGCCAGGTCGGCGTCGATCTCGGCGAGGATCTCGGGCAGCTCCCTGGAGCGGTCGTCGGCGATCACGTCGCGTGCCTCGTCCAGGCTCAGCCCGAGCTCGACCAGGCGGCGGACGCGGGCCAGGGCGATGGCGTCGCGCATGCCGTATTCGCGGTAGCCGTTGGCCAGGCGCGGCGGCTCCGGCAGGACGCCCTGGTGGTGGTAGTAGCGCACTGTCCGGGTGGACACCCCGAGCAGCGCGGCGAGCTCTCCGATCCGCATGCCTCCAGTTAAGACGTTGACGCCACGTCAACGTCAAATCGGGCGCAGGGCCTTGAGCGTGAGCTCGACCAGGGCGTCGGCGTATTCGGGGGTCAGCGGCCCGGAGCGGAGCAGCCAGCGCTGGCAGAGCGGCGCGTACAGCAGCTCCAGCGCCAGGTCGAGGTCGGCGTCGGCGGCGATCTGCCCCGCGCGCTGGGCGCTGCGCAGGCGGGCCTTCTTGGCCTCGTCGACCGGGGCGGCCAGCTTCTCCCGGTATTGTGCCGCGAGGTCGGGGTCGTCGATGATCTCCATGTTGAGCGCCCGGATGGGCGCCTCGAAGGCGGGATCGGCGAACTCGGCCACCGTCGCCCGCATCACCGCCTTGAGGTCGGCCTCGATGTCGCCGGTGTCGGGCAGCGCCACGCCGTCCTCCGCCTCGCTGAGCGCCAGGAACGCGTCGAACACCACGGCGCCCTTGGACCGCCACCAGCGGTAGATCGTCTGCTTGCCCACGCCTGCCCGCGCGGCGATGGCCTCGATCGACAGCTTGGCGTATCCGACCTCCGACACCAGCTCGCGGGCCGCGGCGAGGATGGCCTGGCGGGAGCGCTCGCTGCGGCGGGAAGGGTCGGGCTGCCTGGACATGCGGGTCAGCATAGCACCGGAACGAGACGATACGGTCCGTCTTCCATGGGGCTGAATAATTAAGTGGCACGCCCCCGTCGTGCGCCATTAATGTCGAACACATCGAACCTCCGGCAAATCGAGGAAAGGCCAGTCATGCTGATCGCAGCCGCCACGCTCCGAGCGGAACGGTGTCGCCACCGCCGTGCCGCGGCGCTCGGCTGCGCCCTCCTCGGGCAGGCTTCAGGATAAATCCGCAGAGGACTTGTCCCGAGGCCGCCCGGTGCACACCAGGCGGCCTTTTCTTTTCCCTGTTCCCGGAACCGGGCGGCGCATTTTGACAACTCCACAGCGGAACACCAAGGGCTGATGGTGAAAAGGCATCACACCTGCCTTGCAAGCAGGAGTTCGGGTTTCGAGATCCCGTCGGTCCACGAGCCGCTCCGCGGCTCTTCCTCGCGTCCGTGGCCCAATGGCAGAGGCACCGGCCTAAGGAGCCGGACGGTGCGGGTTCGAATCCCGCCGGACGTACGCACGCATGCCCCGTTGGTCCAGCGGTCAGGACGCCCGGCTTTCACCCGGGAAATCGCCGGTTCGAGTCCGGTACGGGGTATCTCGGCCCTATAGCTCAATGGATGAGAGCGCCGGCCTACGAAGCCGGGTCTGTTGCAGGTTCGAGTCCTGCTGGGGCCACTGAATTTCCTCCCCTTTCATAGCGCGGCAGCAAGGGGTGGCCCGGCGCAGTTCGCGGGTGCGGAGGCAGGCCTGCAAAGCCCGTCCGTGCGAGTTCGACTCTCGCCTGCGTCTCGAAGAGTGTTCCGCTGCGGAGTCACATCCGGCTTGACAGCTCTGCGGGGTTATGGGCGTAATGGCCGTCGCGTCGCGTGTCGCCGCCGGGAAGACGGACGGGGCATGGAGGCGCCGTATTCAAGGGGATGACGCCATGGCCACTCACACCATCGGTCGTGCCTGAGCACACCGCGCCCGCGCGTCGTCCCATGCCTTCGGCGGTGTCGTAGCACCCGCACGTTCGGCATGCCCGTGCGGGTCGCCCATGTCATCGACACCCCACCCGCAAGGAGCCAGAGCTCAGCATGCCCAACGACTTCAACCAGCAGATCATCGACGAATTCCGCGCCAACCGGGGCCAGGTCGGCGGCCCCTTCGACGGAGCCCGGCTGCTCCTGCTGACCACCGTCGGCGCCAGGACCGGCACCCCGCACACCACGCCACTCGGCTGCCTGCCCGACGGTGACCGCGTCCTCGTCATCGCCTCGGCCGGCGGCTCGCCCCGTCACCCCGCCTGGTACCACAACCTGCTCGCCCACCCGCAGGTCACCGTCGAGACCGGCCTGTTCACCTATCAGGCCAAGGCGGTCGTGCTCGAGGGCGAGGAACGCGAGCGCCTGTTCGCCCGCGCCGTCGAGGCCGACCCCGGCTGGGGCGCGTACCAGGACAGCTCTGGCCGCACCCTGCCGGTGGTGGCGCTGCTGCCGACCGACTTCGGGCCGCCCACCGGGTCCCTGGGTGAGGCGCTGGTCAGGATGCACGACGGCTTCCGCCGGGAGCTGGCCCTGATCCGCAGGGAGGCGGCCACGTCCGGGCCACGCCTGACCGCGCAGCTGCGCGTCAACTGCCTGACCATGTGCCACGGCCTGGAGGTGCACCACTCGCGCGAGGACGGGTTCATGTTCCCCACGCTGGAGCAGCGCTACCCCGAGCTGGCCCCGGTGATGGCGCGGCTGCGCGCCGAGCACGAGGTGGTCGCCCGGCTGCTGCGGGAGCTCCAGACCCTCCTGGCCGCCGAGGACGTCGCGCCCGAGGCGCTGCTCGGCGAGGTGGAGCGGCTCACCCGGGAGCTGGAGGCCCACCTCGACTACGAGGAGGAGCAGCTCGTAGCGCTGCTGAACTGACCGCACCGGGGGCGCCTCTGTGACAAGAGGGACAGGTGGGACGTATGCTGGAACGGCGTCCGGGCCCGGCGCCACATCCAGCTCGACCCCCTCCCGCATGCCCGCCAGGGTGGAACGTAGTTCCCGGGAACTAGGCAGGTCAGTGCCCGCGCGTGATGTGCCGGGCAGTGGCCCGTTCCTACGCTCTGGCCTGTGCTCAAACGTCTGATCCCGGCCCTGCTCGCGCTCGTGGCCGTGCTCGCCTGGGCGGCTCCCGCCGCGGCGCACGGCCGCAGCGGCGAGGCCGACGTCCGCTTCGCCCAGACGATCGCCGGCATGGAGCTGACCGTCGTCGTGCGGGCGAGCCCGCAGGTGCCGGCCCCGCTGCAGGTGGACGTGGTCGCGCACGACCCGGGGCGGGGCGGCAGGGTCGATCTGGCACTGCGCCCGCTCCAGGCCGGCGGCTCCTCCTCCGGGACGACGCTGGTCCGGGCCGGCCGGCCCGGCATGTATCCCGTGGTCCTGGCGGTGGAGCGGGTCGGCCCCCACGAGCTGGAGGTGCGGGCCGGCGGGGAGCGGTCGGTGCTGCCGTTCGACGTGCTGGTGCCGCGGGCGCCGCTGTGGGAGGTGGTCGTCCACGCGGCCTTCGCCTGCGCGGCGGTGGCGCTGATCGGGGCCCTGGCGGGCGCGGCGCTGTCGCGGCGGGCGCTCGCCGGTGGCTGCGCGGTCGCGTTCGTGGCCGCGACCGTCGTGGCGTTCACGGCGGGCGGCCTGTCCCCGTGGTTCGCGCCCGCGGTGCCCGAAGGAGCGCCGCCCGCCCCGGTGTCGGAGCGGCTGCTGGGCAGGCCGAACGCGCAGCCGCTGATCGAGGTGCTGCCCACGCGGCCGGCGCGGCGCTCGGAGTTCCTGCTGCGGGTGGCGCTGTTCGACGGCTCCACCGGCCGGCCCGCCGACGACCTCGCCGAGCATCACGGCGCGCTCTCGCACGTCGTGGTGAGCAGCCTGGACGGCGCGTACTTCCGTCACGTGCACCCGCTCCGCACCGCCCCCGGCGTCTACGAGGTGCGGCTGCGGGCCGGGGAGGCGGGCCGCCACCTGGTGCACGCCGAGTTCGAGCGGACCGGGGCGGGCGGGCAGTTCGTCTCCGGCGCGTTCACCGTGGGGCCGGGTGAGCCGGAGAACGCGCTCGTACGGCACGATCCGCCGGGCGGGCCGGCCGTCGAGCCGGCGCGGCCGGTGGCCGGGCGGCCGGTGACCCTCACCCTGGACACCGGCGTCACCGGGCTGCAGCCGTGGCTCGGCATGGCGGGCCACCTGATCGTACGCACCCAGGACGGCGGCTATCTCGGCCACGTCCACGAGGCCGGCTCCATGGCGGCGGACGGGGAGCGCGTCCCCGACGAATCGGTCGCCCGCTACGGGCCGCGGCTGCGGTTCACCTTCAGCTTCCCGCGGCCCGGCCGCTACCTGGCCTGGATCCAGTACGCGAGGAACTACGAGATCGTCACCGTGCCGCACGTCATCGAGGTCGCGGCCGAAGGGAGCCCTCGATGACGTGGCGCCGCCGCGCGTACCTCGTCCTGCCCGTCCTGCTGGTCGCCGCCGGGATCCTGTGGATCGCCCGCGGCGGCGCCGCCCCCGGCCCGGTGCAGCTGACGGGCAGGGGCGGCCACTACACGGTCGTGGTCGCGCTCGAGCCGGTCACCGGCCCGGTGGAGGTCGGGATCGAGATCGACCCGGCCTCGCCCGCGCAGGTGTCGGTGTTCGCGGTGATGCCGCACATGGGCCACACCACCCCCGAACTCGCCGCCCGCGACGACGGCACCGGCCGTTACGTGGCGCGCGGCGAGCTGTTCACCATGACCGGCGCCTGGCAGCTCGGCATCCGCGTACGCGGCGGCCCGGGCACCGAGGTGATCACGGTCAACACGCTGGTTGGAGAATAGGAGACGCCGTTCATGGCGACACAAGCGACAAACGCGTTGCCGGCCGTCCACGACGTGCCGCGCCGGGAGGTCACCGGCGCCTGGTTCCTGATGTTCGGTTACGCCACGCTGCTGACCGGCATGGTGTGGGACGGGCAGTGGCACGGCGACGTCGGGCCCGACGACTTCTGGACCGCACCCCACCTGCTGCTCTACTCCGGCACCGGGATCATCGGGCTGACCTGCCTGACCGTGGTGCTGCTCTCGACGTGGGCGCGGGGGCCGGTGACGGGCACGCCGTCGGTGACGGTGTTCCGGACGTTCCGGGCACCCTGGCCGTTCCTGGTGGGCGGGCTCGGCGCGTCGGGCAACCTGCTGTACGCGGGGGCCGATCTGTGGTGGCACGAGGTGTACGGCTTCGACATCGCCGCCGGGGCCACACCGTCGCATCTCGGACTGGGGCTGTCCATCCAGGTGGAGATCTTCGCCATGGTGATGGCGTTCGCGGTGCTGCGCCGTACGCGTGCGGAGCGGTGGGGGCTGGCGCTGGCCGTCGGCCTGGCCACGATCGGCTCCACCTCGGCCTTCGGCATGGTCTCCGAGCTGCTCTTCGACTGGCTGCCCGGGCTGGCGCCGCGCGTGCTGGGCCTCGGTGCGGCGGGCGCGCTCACCCTGACCCTCATCGTCGGTCTCACCCGTGGCTGGCACTGGCCGGCCGCGGCGGGCCTGGCGTTCCTGGGCGTGCAGGGCGCGCTGGCGCTGTTCGCGCCGGCCGCGACCCGCTGGTACGCCGACGCGATCGGCCAGCCGATGCGCGACTACGCGGCCAACGCGCCGCAGGCCCTGATCGGGTTCCCCGCGACGTTCCCCCTGATCGCACTGGTGACCGGTGGGGTGGTGGCGTGGGCCGTGCGGCGCGGCGTGAGCCCGATCGTGATCACCGCGGGGGTGGGCGCGCTCGTCGGCGTCAACACCACGCTGTTCTACGCCGCCCTGGGCATGGAGATGAGCCTGCCGGTCACCCTGCTCGCGGCGGTCGCCGCCGGGGCGGGCACGGGCTGGGTGGGCTGGCAGTGCGCCGTCATGTTGCGCCGCTTCGGCGTGCGTACCGGTGCGGTCGCCGGGGCGGTGACCGCGTGAGGCGCCTGCCGGCCGTCGTGGCCGCCGTCGTGGCCGTCGTCGTGGCGGTCCTGCTGACGGGCACGGGCCCGGCCGCCGCCGCGCCGCCGCTGCCGGGTGAGATCGTCCACACCGAGACCGTTCGCATGAGCGACGCGTCCGCGATCACCGTATCGTTCACTGAGTGGCCGGTACGCGCCCTTCAGTCGCTGGACTTCACCTTCGAGCCGACAGGCGGGGTCGAGGGGCGTACGGGGCTGGTCACCACCGTCTCACCGGCGGGCGACCGCAGGGGGCTGAAGGGCATCGTGCTCCAGCGCCGTGGCGACACCATCGTGCTGCCACGGCATCCCCGGGCCCGGCAGGTGTGGGGGCTTGACGTGGTGTCGCTGCCGGAGGAGGGCACGTGGCGGTTCGAGTTCGCCGTGGAGGGGCCGGACGGGACCGCGACGGGGGTGCTGCCGATCCGGGCGATCGGGCAGCCGGGCCCGCCGCTGCCGCTGAGCTGGACGATCGCGCTGGTGCCGTGGGCTCCGGTCGTCCTGCTGCTGGCGGCGGGCTGGATCCGCACCCGGCGGATCCGGCTGGGGACGGCCCCCACCTGGAGCACCTGAGCGGCTCCCGCACGGAACACGCGAGCGGCTCCGGCCCGGGACGCCCGAGTGGGCCTGAGCGGCGGGTTCCCCGGCTGGAGTGGCTGAGTGACGGGCTGCTGGCCATCCTGCCGCCCCTCGTCGGCTGGCTGATCGGGCTGGCCGGCGAGCTCGGCGGCCGGATCGCCCTGCTGCTGGCCCTGGCCTGCGCCCAGTCGCTGGCGCTGATGTGGTCGCGGCGCTTCCCGCTCACCGTGCTGGGCGTGGTGATCGGCCTGGAAGTGGCGCTGGCCCTGATGAAGATGCCGGTCCTGGTCGCGCCCCTGGTCGCCGCGTCCCGTCTGGGGGCCTGGGGCCGGGGGGACCGGCGGGTCTTCGGCGTGGTGGCGGTGCTGGCGCTGCTGCTCACCGGCCTGCCGGTCACGCTGCTGACGATCGGCGACCCGCTGCGGGTGGTGGCCGTGTACACGGCGATCGCGGTGCTGTTCGTCGGCTTCTGGGCGGTGGGGCGGGTGGACGGGCGGCAGCGCGACCGCATCCGCGAGCTGCAGGCCCGCTCGCGGCTGCTGGAGGAGGAACGCGCCGAGGCCGAGCGGCGCGCGGCCGAGCGCGAGCGGGCGCTGCTGGCCAGGGAGTTGCACGACATCCTCAACCACTCGGTGACCACGATGGTGGTGGACGCCGAGGCCGGGGCCGACACCGGCGAGGGGATGGAGGAGACGCTGCGGCGGGTGGCGCGTACCGGCCGGGAGTCGCTGGCGGAGCTGCGGCGGCTGCTCGGCGTGCTCAGGGAGGCGCCGCCCGGCCACAACCCGCTGGCGCCGCCGCCGAAGCTGGACCAGCTCGACGCGCTGGTGGCGGCCGCGCCGCCGGGTGGGCCCCGGGTGCTGCTGGCACGCCGGGGAGAGGTACGCCAGGTGGACGCCAGCATCGAGCTGGCCGCCTACCGCGTGGTGCAGGAGGCGCTGACCAACGTCGCCAGGCACGCGGGGCCGGTGGAGGTGCGGGTGCTGCTGGACTACGCGCCGGCGCGGCTGACGATCCGGGTCACCAACCCGGTGCGCGACACGGCGGGGACGATCGGGAACGGGGCGGGCGTGGGGCTGATCGGCATGCGGGAGCGGGTGGAGCTGCTGGGCGGCTCCGTACGGGCGGGCAGGGACGGCGGCGCCTTCGAGGTGTGCGCGACGCTGCCGCTGCGGAGCGGGTCGTGACCGGCATCCGGGTCCTGGTCTGCGACGACGAGCAACTGCTGCGGGAGGCGCTGGTCCGGCTGGTGGGCGCGGCCGAGGACCTGAGCGTGGTGGGCGCGGTGGGCGACGGCGCCGCGGCCGTGGCGGCCACCGCCGAGCAGCGCCCGGACGTGGTCCTGATGGACATCCGCCTGCCCGGCATGGACGGCATCGAGGCCACCCGGCGCATCGTGGCGCGGGGCGGGCCGTCGCGGGTGCTGATCCTGACGACGTACGACCTGGACAGCTACGTCTACGCCGGGCTGCAGGCGGGGGCCAGCGGGTTCCTGCTGAAGGACGCGCCGGGGGAGCGGATCCGCGACGGCATCCGGATCGTGGCCTCCGGCCAGTCCGTGCTGGCGCCGGAGGCGACGACCCGGATGATCGAGGCGTTGCAGCCCCTGCTGCCCACCGACGAGGACCGCGCGCTGCTGGCGGCCGCCGAGCGGCTGACCGACCGGGAGCGCGAGGTGTGCGAGCTGATCGCGCAGGGCCTGTCCAACGACGAGATCGCGGCCCGGCTGGTGATCAGCCGCTACACGGTGAAGGTGCACGTGTCGAGCGTCCTGACCAAGCTGGGGCTGCCGGACCGCGTGCACGTGCTGATCTCGTGGTCGCGGTTGCGCGGCCTGCGCCGGTGACCTCGCGTCGGCCGGTCACCAGGTGACCGGCAGCCGGTGCACCCCGTAGACGAACGCGTGCTCGCGGAAGGCGATCTCCTCGGCCGGGACCGCGAGCCGGAGCTCGGGAAAGGCCCTGAGCAGGGCGGTGAAGCCCACCCTCATCTCCACCCGCGCGAGCTGCTGCCCCAGGCACTGGTGCACGCCGTGGCCGAAGGCCAGGTGGCCGATGGCGGGGCGGGAGACGTCCAGCTCGTCGGGGTTCGGGAAACGCCCGTGGTCGCGGTTGGCCGCGGGAAGGGAGAGCGTCACCACCTCGCCCTCCTTGATCACGTGGCCGTCGATCTCGATGTCGGCCAGCGCGCCGCGCGAGATGCTGGCGTGCACGACGCTCAGGTAGCGCATCAGCTCCTCGACCGCGCCGTCGATCAGGCCGGGATCCTGGCGCAGGCGCCGGAGCTGGTCGGGGTGCTCCAGGAGGGCGAGGGTGCCCAGGGAGAGCATGTTCGCGGTCGTCTCGTGGCCCGCGACCAGCAGCGTCATGCCGAGACCGGTCATCTCCTCGTCGTTCAGCTCGCCGCCGTGGGCCAGGTCGCTCAGCAGGTCGTTCCCCGGCCGGGCGCGCTTGTCGCGTACGAGCTCGGACATGTAGCGGATGAGCGAGGCTCCGGCGGCGGCCACCTCGTCGGGCGCGGTGTCCAGGTTGAGCAGGCGCCGGCTGTCGTGCCGGAAGGTCTTGCGGTCCTCGTACGGCACGCCGAGCAGCTCGCAGATCACCAGGGACGGGATCGGCAGCGCGTACGCCTGGACCAGGTCGGCCGGCGGGCCCTGGCGGCGCATCTCGTCGATGTGCTGTTCGGCCAGCTCTTCGATGCGGGGTTCGAGCTGCTTCATCCGGTGCACCGTGAACTCGCCGATGAGCAGCCGCCGCAGCCGCGTGTGCTCGGGCGGGTCCATCCGGCTGATCATGCCGGGTCCGGCGCCGGCGAGGCCCGTCTTGACGGGGTCGGTGAGGACGGCGGTGCGCCGGTTCTCCGAACGTGAGCTGAGCCGGGGGTCGGCCAGCAGGGCGCGGGCCGCGTGGTAGCCGGTGACCAGCCAGCCCTCGTGCCCGTCGGGATAGATCATCCGGCTGATCGGGCGCTCCGCGCGGAGCCAGGCCAGCTCGGGCGGCGGGTCGAACGGGCACCGGCGGTCGCGGTCGATGGGCAGGCCATGCGGGACGGGAATTGCCTCGGTCATGTCGCGTCAGCTCCTGGGAGGGAGGTCCGTGGTCCGGGCACCTGCCATTCACTCATGAGCGCGCTTCCGGCGAAAGACCACCGAAGTCTTCAGTCCACTCCAAAAGTGTAGTCAACTTAAAATTTGTAGTAGTCTCCACTTCATGACCGAAGGACTGCGCGAGCGCAAGAAGCGGCAGACGCGGCAGCACATCTCCGGGGTGGCCCTCGGCCTGTTCGTGCAGCGCGGCTTCGACAACGTCACGATCGCCGAGGTCGCCGCCGCCGCCGAGGTGTCGGTGAACACCGTCTACAACTACTTCCCGACCAAGGAGGACCTGGTGCTGCCGCCCGAGGAGGCGTCCGCGCAGCGGCTGGCCGACATCGTGCGCGAGCGCGCCACGGGCGAGTCGGCCGCGGGGGCGGTGCTCGCGCGGTTGCGCCAGGAGGTGCGCGGGCGCGAGCGCCAGGTGGGCCTGAGCGAGGGCTTCGGGCGGGTGCTGGAGATGATGCGGGCCGCGCCCACGCTTACCGCCCGTCTGGAGGACCTCGGTCGCCAGATGACCGACGCGCTGGCGGCCGTGCTGGCCGAGGAGTGCGGCGCCGGGCGGGACGACCCGCTTCCGCGCGTGGTGGCCTGGCACATCGGCTGCCTGCACGCGCTCGTGCTGGCCGAGATCGGCCGGTTGACCACGGCGGGGGAGCGGCCCGACGCGATCGCCGGGGCCGTGCTGGAGTTGCTGGACGCCGCCGAGAGCGTGCTCGGCGAGCGGGTGCTGGGTTATGCCGTACGAGCGGAGTGAGTCGTGTTCAGGGTGACGATCAGCGGCAAGTTCAAGGGGCTCGACGACGCCGGCCGGGCCGCCGTGCGGGCGGTGGAGGGCGCGGCCTTCACCGAGCCGGGCACGTTCACGCACGACGGGAGCGTGACGGCGTTCACGTTCCGCTGCCAGGTGCCGGCCGGGCCGGACGACGGGGAGGACGAGGCGGCTCTGGGGGCGATGGCGGCGCTGGAGGCGTACGGTCTGCCGTACGAGATCCTGCGCGTCGCGGTGACGGACATGCGCGAGATCAGGATCCGCCCGCGGAAAAAATCTTCGGGATCGGGGTGAAACTATCCGGCGGGTTCGGACAGGTACGGAATGTCGGACCCTCCGGATGAAAGAAGGCAGCGTGGCCCTCCATGATCGCAAACAGCGTTTCGAGGAGATCTACACCGCCTACTATCCGGACATCCTTGCCTACATCCGGCGGCGGGCCGGCTCGCCCGACGACGCCGCCGACGCCCTCGCCGAGACCTTCACCACCGCCTGGCGCCGCCTCGACGACGTGCCGCCGGGCCACGCGGCTCGCCTGTGGCTGTACGGCGTGGCCCGCCGCGTGCTGGCCAACGGCCGCCGGGCCGAGTCGCGCCGCAGCGAGCTGGTGGAGCGGCTGGGCAGGCAGCTCGCCGGGTGGGCCGAAGCGTCCGAGGAGCCCGGTGCCGGTTTCGACGGCGTACGCGAGGCGTTCGCCCGCCTCAGCCCCGACGACCGCGAGGTCCTCGCGCTGGCCGGGTGGGAGGGGCTCGGCTCCGACGAGATCGCCACGGTCCTGGGCTGCTCGCGCGGCGCCGCCCGGTTACGGCTGCACCGGGCCCGCAAACGCCTGGCCAGGCAGCTGCAGGCGGCCGGGCTCGACGTGGCCCGCATCGGTTTCCGCGCCATGGCGCTGACGAAGGGGGCGATGTGATGCACGACATCGACCGCCTGGTGGCCGGCATCGCGCCCGACCCCGGTCCGGGCCGCACGCCGCTGGCCGGGGAACTGCTGGAGGAGATCACCTCACTCCCGCCCTCGGAGCCCGGGCCGCGCCGCCGGTGGCCGGCCATGCGGCGGGGAGTGCGGCGGTGGGTCGCCGTGCCGGTCCTCGCCGTGCTGACCGCCGCCCTGTCCTTCGGCGTCGCCCAGGCCCCCGCCTCCGCCGCGCTGGACATCGAGCTCGTGGACGGCCACTACGTCATCACGGTCAACGACCTCATGGCCGACCCCGAGGTGTACGAGGCCGAGCTCAGAGCCCGTGGCCTGGACATCGCGCTCAGGCTCGTGCCGACCTCGGCGAGCCTGACCGGCCAGATGTTCGTGATCAACGACCTCGACCTGCTCAGGTCCGGCGAGCCGGTGCCCGCCGAGGGCCCGATCGCCACCATCGACGGCCCCGGCCACTGCCGGCGGCTGACCGGCTGCCCGGTCGGCCTGAAGGTCCCGGTCGACTTCGACAAGAAGGCCGAGGTCACCCTGGGCAGGAGGGCCAGGCCCGGCGAACGGTACAAGATGCCCCCGGGCATCGCCATGTACGGCGAGCCGCTGCACTGCGTGGCGTACATCAACAGGACCGTCGCCGAGATCCGTACGATCCTGCTCGACCGCGGCGTGACGCCGAGCTTCATCTCACCGGGACAGGGCTCCAGGCCCTCGGCCCCCGGCGACTGGTTCGTCCACGACGGCGTGATGGCCGCCGACGGCCAGGCCCTCCTGCTGGTCGGCCCCGAACGCCGCATCTCGCACCACCCGCCGCAGCCCGGCTGCTGACCTTCGCCCCGGCCGTGGGCGGCTGAGACCGCCCACGGCCGTTCCCTGTCACCGCCATGCCTTCTCCTCCGCATGCGCGGATCTCCCGCCCTCCCGCCGACGATCGGATTCCGCGTGCTCACAGACACCCGCACGGCCCTGCCCGCGCGGCGCCGCTCCGCCGGCCACCGCGTCTTCGCCGTGCTGCTCGCGCTGGCCGCCGTCCTGCGGGTGGTCACGATGCTCGGCTACCGGCCGGCCACGCTCTACTGGTACGACTCCTTCACCTACCTCGACACCGCCGTCCACCCGGCCCCGTCGGCGACCTTCCACCCGATCGGCTACCCGCTGCTGCTGCGCGCGCTGCTGCCCTTCCACAGCGTGGAGCTGGTCGTGGCCGTCCAGCACGTCCTGGGCCTGGGCGTCGGAGTGCTGCTCTACGCGGTGCTGCGCCGCAGGTCGGTGCCCGGCTGGGCGGCGGTGGCGGCGAGCGTGCCGGTGCTCTTCGACGCCTCCTTCCTGCGGCTGGAGCACGCCGTGCTGTCCGACACGCAGTTCGTCTTCCTGGTCGTGGCCGGGGTGAGCGTGCTGATGTGGTCGCCGGAACTGTCCGCCCGCGCGGCCGCCTGGGCGGGCCTGCTGTTCGCCGGGGCCGCGCTGACCCGGACGATCGCGCTGCCCCTGCTCGTGCTCGTCGTCCTGGTGCTGGCCGTCCGGCGCGCGGGATGGCGGCCCCTGGTGGCGCTGGTCCTGACCGGTACGCTGCCCCTGGCCGCCTACGCCGCCTGGTACGCCCAGCACCACGGCCGGTTCGCGCTCAGCGGCGCCGACGGGGTCGCCCTGTGGGCCCGCACGATGACCTTCGCCGACTGCGACCGCATCCAGCCGCCACCGGACCGGGCCGCGCTCTGCCCGAACGGGACCGTGCTGGACGCGGCCTCCGAATACGTGTGGGCGGCGCGGTCGCCGCTCAACCGGCTGCCCGGCGACCGGTTCTCGCACAACGACCGCGCCCGCGCGTTCGCCATCGACGCGATCCTCGCCCAGCCGCTGGACTACCTGGGCGACGTCGTACGCGACACCTCCATCGCCTTCTCCTGGACCCCGATCGCCCACCCCGCGCGCACCACCCCGGCCTTCGGCTTCCGGCACGGTCAGTGGGCGCTGCCCGACCAGCCGCTGGTCGGCAAGGTCCAGCGCGAGTACGACCCGGACATCCGCGGCCTGTCGTCGGCCGCCCCGTACGCGGACTTCCTCATCGCCTACCAGTACGCCGCCTACCTGCGCGGCCCGCTGCTGGGCGCGATCCTGCTGCTCGGCGCGGCAGGCGCGGTCCTGCGGCCCCGGCGGGCGCTGCTGCCGTGGGCGATCGCGATGGGACTGCTCGTCGGCCCGGTCGCCGTCCTGGACTTCGACCACCGCTACGTCCTGCCCGTGATCCCGCTCGCCTGCCTGGCCGCCGCTCTGGCATTTCCCGGATATGGGATAAACTCCCGAATGTGAGACACCCTGAGGACGTTGAGACCCGGCTGGCCGACCGCCTGGCCGAGCTGCGGGTCGAGCGGGGCTGGTCGCTGGACGAGCTGGCGACCCGGTCCGGCGTCAGCCGCTCGACGCTGTCGCGGCTGGAGCGCGGCGAGATCAGCCCGACCGCGGCCCTGCTCGGCAAGCTGAGCGCGGTCTACGAGCGGACGATGTCCCGGCTGCTGGCCGAGGTGGAGTCCGAGCCGCCGCAGGTCGTGGCCCTCGCGGCGCAGCCGGTGTGGCGGGACCTGGAGTCGGGGTTCGTGCGCCGCTCGGTCTCGCCGCCCCATCCCGGGCTGCGCGGCGAGGTCGTCGAGGCCAGGCTCCTGCCGCGGGCCGACATCAGCTACGACGCGCCGCCCGTGCCGGGGCTGGAGCAGCACATCTGGGTCCTGGAGGGGGCGGTGGAGATCACCGCGAACGGCCGTACGCACGCGCTGGAGGCGGGCGACTGCCTGCGCTTCCGGCTGTGGGGCGCCTCCCGCTTCCGCTGCCCCGGCCCCGACCCGGTCCGCTACGCGATCCTCGTCGTCCTCCCCTGACGCCGCCCACCCCACCTTCTAGCGAATCCGAGCAAAGGAGATTCACTCCCATGCACACCATCGCCCGGTTGCCGGCCGGGGAGTTCGAGCGCTGCGTCAAGGAACTGGCCGACCTGCTGGTCGACGCCGTGGACGACGGCGCCTCGGTGGGTTTCGTGAGCCCGTTCGACCACGAGGACGCCGCCGCGTGGTGGCGCGGGCAGGCCCCGGCGGTGGCCGCCGGGAGCCTCCTGGTGTGGGCCTGCCGGGAGGACGGCGCGATGACCGGCACCGTCAGCCTGGCCCTGGCGAGCAAGCCCAACGCCCGGCACCGGGCCGAGATCGTCAAGCTCATGGTCCACCGCGACGCCCGCGGCCGCGGCCTGTCGCGCGCCCTGCTGGCCACCGCCGAGCAGGCCGCGCTCGACGCCGGGGCCGACCTGCTGCTCCTGGACACCGAGACCGGCAGCACGGCCGAGCACGTCTACCTCACCGGCGGCTGGACCCGCTACGGCATCGTCCCCGACTACGCCGCCTCCCCGGACGGCACGCTGAGCGACTGCAGCTTCTTCTACAAACGCCTCACCGGCTCGGTCTGACCCCGGCCCGATCAGGGCGCCTTCCGCGTCGCCCTGGCCCTCGTACCGACACCCCCGAACAGGGCCAGGCCGCTGATGACGACCCGCGGCGCCCCCCGCCTCCGGCGCACGGCGCTCCTGTCGAACCCGCCGAACAAGCCGACCCCCTTGACCTCCACCTCGACGTCGTCGGGAACGGTGACCTCCGCGTACCCCCAGAGGGCGAAGCCGCGGACCTTGATCTCGTGGCCGGCGAATCGCGCGTCCCGCAGGTCGATCTCGCCACCGCCGAACATCGACAACGACGTGAACGCGCGCGGGGCGACCCACTCGCCCTTGCGCGTGAACCAGCCGAACACGCTCATGGCGAAGCGGGAGCCGGGCTCCTCCTTCGCCACCAGCGTGTCGGTACGGCTGGGCTCGGGCAGGCCGCGGTCGGCGACCTCCAGTTCGGCGCGGGTGCTGGCCTGGTAGATCTCGGTGAGCCGCTGGTCCGGCTCGGCCAGCTCGATCCGCCCCTCGGCGGCGGCCGCCCGCAGCCGTTCGACCGCCCGCTCACGGTCCTCGTCGGAGGCACGCACCTGCCGGTCCGGCGGGCTCCAGCCCGGATGCCTGTTGTCCGCTGGACAACAGGCTGCCGTTCAGAGGGTCTGGGTGAGGGCGTCGAGGTCGGCCAGGCGGCGCACCGGGTCCAGGCGCGCGGCCGTGGCGACGAGCAGCAGTTCGGTGACGGCGATCTCGTTCGCGAGCGGCGCGATCGGTCCGGCGGCCTCGCGCGGCAACCTGATCAGCACCTCCGCCTCGGCCGCCAGCGGCGACCCCCAGGCGTCGGTGACGAGCACCAGCCGCGCCCCGCGGGCGCGGGCGGCGTGCACGAAGCGGGCCGTGTCGGAGGAGTAGCGGCGGAAGTCGTAGGCCACGACGACGTCGGAGGCGCCCAGGTCGAGCACGGTACGGGCGCGGGCGGGCGCGGAGCCGGGCACCCGATGCGCGGCGGGGCGCAGGCTGGCGAGCTGGCGGATCAGGTATTCGGCGGCCAGCTCGCTCAGGGGCCCGCCCAGCGCCCACACGGCCCTGGCCCCGGCGAGCAGCTCGGCGACCTTGTGACAGAGCGACTCGGGGATGGCGGCAAGCGTCCCGTCCAGCCCCGCACGCAGCTCCTCCGCCGCCTGCCACAACACGGACACGACACTTGCACCGGTTGCGCCCGAGCCGGCGACCGGATGAGCGGGCGTCCCATCCCCAAGGGCACCGCCCGACGGTCCGCCTCCGGAGGCGGAGCCGTCCCGAGCGGCGTCGCCATCGGAGGCGGAGCCGTTCCCGGCGGACTCGCCCAGACCGGTGTCCCTTCCGCCCGGAGAGTCCCTCTCGTCAAGAGGACCGTCGGACGTGGGGGCGGTGGAGACCTCCGCGCCGGGCACGTTCCCGGGTGGGGTCGTGGCGGGCGCTGGGGTGGAGCGGGTGACGAACTCCAGGAGGCGGGAGCGGTCGCGGGCGCCGTCGCGTACGGCGGTCTGGAAGGCGGCGAAGCCGCCGTATCCCAGCCGGTCGAACAGTCGTGAGGCCGTCGGCGGGCTCACCCCGGCCCGCTCGGCCAGGGACCGCAGGGAGCCCAGCGCGGCGAACGGATAGTCGTCGAGCAGGACCCGCACCACCGCCCGTTCCCCGGGCGGCAGGTCGGGATAGGCGGCGCCGAGGCGGGCGGCGATCGGATCGTTCTCCACAATGACAAATGTTACACCACCCCCATTTTCCCGATATACGAGAAACAAGTGTTACGGTGCCTGGCATGAAGACGTGGCACGGACTGATCGACAGCGACTACCGGCGCTGGCTGCCGGTCACCCCCGACACCCCCTCCATCTCACTCAACGAGGGCAACACCCCGCTCCTGCGCTCGGAGCACCTGTCCGGCCTCACCGGCTGCCAGGTCTGGCTGAAGGTCGAGGGCGCCAATCCGACGGGCTCGTTCAAGGACCGCGGCATGACGGTGGCGCTCAGCCGGGCGGCCGAGGCCGGCGCCGAGGCGGTCATCTGCGCCTCCACCGGCAACACCAGCGCCTCGGCCGCCGCCTACGCCGCCCGCGCCGGGCTGACGGCCGCCGTCCTGGTGCCCAGGGGCCGCGTGGCGCTGGGCAAGCTGAGCCAGGCCGTACGGTACGGCGCCGAGATCGTCGAGATCGACGGCACCTTCGACGACTGCCTGCGCGTGGCCCGCGAGCTGGCCGCCCACCACCCGATCGCCCTGGTCAACTCCGTGGGCAACGAGCTGCGCCTGGCCGGGCAGCGTACGGTGGCCTACGAGATCGTGGACGCCCTCGGCCAGGCGCCCGACGTGCACTGCCTGCCCGTGGGCAACGGCGGCAACATCACCGCCACCTGGGGCGGCTACCTCACCTACCGCGAGGCCGGCCGGTCCGGCGCGCTGCCGCGCATGTGGGGCTTCCAGGCGGCCGGCGCGGCCCCGTTCGTCCATGGCGAGCCCGTCGCCCACCCCCGTACGGCGGCCACCGCCATCAGCGTCGGCCACCCCGCCACCTGGGACGGCGCGATCGCCGCCCGCGACGAGTCCGGCGGGCTGATCGCCGCGGTGACCGACGAGCAGATCTTCGCGGCGTACCGGCTGCTGGCCCGCCGTGACGGCGTCTTCGCCGAGCCCGCCTCGGCGGCCGGGGTGGCCGGGCTGCTCGATCTGCACGCCAGGGGCGAGCTGGAGCCGGGCCTGCGCATCGTGATCACGCTCAGCGGCAACGGCCTGAAGGATCTCGACGCCTCCATGCGCGACGGCTACACCGCCACCGAGACCTCCGCGGCCACCTCCGACGTGGCCCGCGCTCTGCGCTTGACCGCCTGACCTACCTGCGACAACTACTAAAAGTAACGAATAAGCAACGTTATGTGATTCACCTCACGGGCACGAATTTCGCGACAAAGCCGACGAGGCGGCCGATAGGGCGATTTGCCGTATCGGCCAGTGGCGCCTGAACCGGCGATTCCCCCTTCGCGAGAGGAACACCTCCGTGCCCGCGACCAGACTGCCCCCTGCCCTGCGACGCGCGTGCGCCGCCGCCCTCCTGCTCACCGCCGGGGCGGCCGCGCCCGCGTACGAACCCGACACCGTCCCCTGCGAGCGCCACCTCCAGCCGGGCCGCACCTACCACGCCAACCACCACAGCTTCACCACCGACGGCGCGGGCCGCCCCGCCGAGGCCCTGGCCGAGAACCTCGTGGCCAGGGCCGCCGCGCGCGGCGAGTGCGAGGCCACGGTGGGCGACTGGGGCGGCCGGGGCGACTGGCAGGGCGGCCACCTCATCGCCGCCTCCTTCCACGGCGTCAGCATGCGCTACAACCTGGTCCCCATGCGGGGCAGGCAGATCAACCAGGGCCTGATGGCGCGCGTCGAGAACGGTGCCCGCGCCTGCCTGGAGGGGGCGGGCACCGTGTCGGCCTACCGGGTGCGCCTGCACTATCCCGACCGCACGACGCTCGTGCCCGACCGGATCCACGTCACCCTGTCGCCGAAGATCTCGGGTGTGTCCCGGCAGGTCGCGCTCACCCTGCCGAACCGCACCCTGCCCGCCGGAGAGCTCGAATCCTGGCGGAACCGGATCACCAAGGCGTTCCAGGCGGCACGCTGCGGCACCGACCGTCTGTAGAAGCGGTATCGATCGGTCGCAGACGATCGCAGGGAATGTTGTGGGAACCCTCCATGCCTGACTGTGACCGTTCTGGTGTGGGATCGACCTCATGAAGGCTCCCATGAACGGTGAAGGAAAGCGGTGGCGGTTCCCGACGGGTGACGTGGCGAGGGTGGCCGTGTTCGCGGCGCTGATCGCGGTGCTCGGCCAGGTCCCGGCGCTGCCCCTCTTCGGCAACACGGTGCCGATCACGCTGCAGACGCTGGGCGTGATGCTGGCCGGGGCGATCCTGGGCACGTGGCGGGGCGCGCTGGCGGTGGTGGTGCTGGTCGTGCTGGTGGCCGCGGGCCTGCCGCTGCTGGCGTCGGGGCGGGGCGGGCTGGCGGTGTTCGCCGGGCCGTCGGCCGGATACGTGCTCGGCTGGATCCCCGGCGCGGCGGTGACCGGCTGGCTGGTCGAGCGCGCGGGCCGCCGCCCGAACCTGCTGCAACTGATGGTGGCGTGCCTGGTGGGCGGCATCGGCGTGGTCTACCTGCTCGGCATCCCCGTGCAGGCGCTGGTCACCGGCGTGCCGCTGGCCACGACGGCCGCGGCCGCCGCCGTCACCTTCCTGGTGGGCGACCTGATCAAGGTGGTGCTGGCGTCGTTCGTGGTCAGGGGTACGCAGCGGGCCTACCCGGACGCGGTGCCCGCCGTGCACCGGGAACGGCTGCGGGCCGGCGGGGGACACTGATCCTTCGATGCCCGTAGCCGAACACGTGATGCGCCACGCCGCCGAGCGCCCGTCCCGGCCCGCGGTTCGCGGTCCCGGCGGCGAGCTGACGTACGCGGAGCTGGCCGCCGGCATCCAGGGTGCCGCCCGGCACCTGCTGCGCCAGGGGATCGGCCCCGGCGCGCTGGTCGCGATCGGGGTGGCCGACCCGGCCGAGCTGCTCACCGCGGCGCTCGCGGCCGACCTGGCCGGGGCGACGCCGCTGGTGGGCGAGCCCACCTGGGACGCGGAGCGGTGGGCCCTGGTCACCGGATCGTTGCGGCCGGCCACCCGGATCGACGCGCCCCTGCCCCGCGTCGCGGGCCCTCCGGTGCCGTACGACCCCCGGCCGGCGGATCTGGCCTGGGCGTGCTTCAGCTCCGGCAGCACCGGCCGGCCGCGTGCCGTCGTCCGCACCCGCGCCTCATGGACGGACTCGTACGCGCCGCTGAACGACCTGACCGGCATCGGTCCCGGCGACGTGGTGCTGGTGCCCGGCCCGCTGGTCTCCTCCCTCTACTCCTTCGCCGCCCTGCACGCCCTGGCCACCGGCGCGACGGCGGTCGTCCCCGGCCGCCGCCCGGCCGGCCTGTCCGGGGCCACCGTCGCGCACCTGGTGCCGCACCAGCTGCCCGACGTGCTGGAACACCCGGGGAAGCTGCGCACGGCCGTGGTCGGCGGCGCGGCCCTCGACCCGGACGTGCGAGAGGCGGCGGCGCGGGCCGGGGTGCGCGTCGTGTCGTACTACGGGGCGACGGAGCTGTCGTTCGTGGCCGTGGACGCCGACGGGGGCGGGCTGCGGCCCTTTCCCGGCGTGGAGATCGAGGTCCGCGCCGAACCCGGCGCCTCGCTGGGCGAGGTGTGGGCGCGCTCGCCGTGGGTGGCCGAGGGCTACCTGGGCGGGGCGGCCGGGCCGTTGCGCCGCGACTCCGGCGGCTGGATGAGCGTGGGCGACCTGGCGCAACCGTACCGGGCGGGCGAGGTGCTGCGGCTGCGCGGGCGCGGTAACGGCGCGATCCAGACCGGCGGCGCCACCGTCGTGCCGGAGGACGTCGAGGAGGTGCTCAGGAAGGTGCCCGGCGTGGGCGACGTCGTGGTGGTCGGAACGCCGCACCCGGTCCTGGGCGCCGTGGTGACGGCGATCATCGAGGCCGACGGCGCCCCGCCGCCGCGCGCGTTGCTGGAGGCGACGGCCAGGGACATGCTGGACGCGGCGCAGCGGCCACGCCGCTGGTACGTGGTGCCGAGCCTGCCGCGCACCCCGGCGGGCAAGCCCGCGCGGGCCCTGCTGACGGCCCTGCTGGCGGACCGGCTGGCGGGCCGGCCGGCCGGCGGCGCGCTGCGGCGGCTGGTCTGAGATGGGCGACACACCTGTGGTGGTGGCGGCCCGGCGCACGGCCATCGGCACGGCCGGGCACGCGTACAAGGAGCTGACCGTCGACCGGCTGGCCGCCCCCGTGATCGCCGCGGTCGCCGCCGACGTGGCCGGGCGGCGGGTCGACGACGTGGTGCTGGGCAACTGCATGGGGCCGGGCGGCAACGTGGCCCGGGTCTCGGCGCTGGCCGCCGGGCTGGGGCACGAGGTGCCCGGGGTCACGGTGGACCGGCAGTGCGGCAGCGGGCTGGCCGCGATCCTGGTGGCCGGGCAGGCGATCCGCGCCGGGGAGATGGACCTGGTGATCGCCGGAGGGGCCGAGAGCGCCTCGACCGCGCCGCTGCGTACGTTCCGGGGCCAGGACCGGCCGTACGAGCGGGCGCCCTTCACCCCCGACGGCCACCCCGACCCGGACATGGGCCCGGCGGCCGAGGCGCTGGCGACGGCGTGCGGCGTCGGCCGGCACCGGCAGGACGCCTACGCCTGCCGCAGCCACGCCCGGGCCCTGGCCGCCCGCGAGGCCGGGCACTTCGCGCAGGAGATCGTGCCGGTCGGCGAACGCCACGACGACCAGCGCCCGCGCCCGCTGCGGGCGGCGTCGCTGGCCCGGCTGCCCGCGGCGTTCGTGGCGGAAGGTACAGTGACGGCCGGCAACTCCTCCCCGGTCAGCGACGGCGCCGCCGCCGTGGCCCTCGTGCCCGAGCGGGCGCGTGCCGGCCTGCCGGGGATGCGGCTGGTGGCCGGGGCCGTCGTCGGGTGCGATCCCGAGTTGCCCGGATGGGGGCCGGTGCCCGCGATACGCCGGGTGCTGGCGCGTACGGGGGTGGGGATGGAGCGGGTCGCGGCGGTGGAGATCGTGGAGGCGTTCGCGGCGCAGGTGCTGGCCGTCACCGACGCGCTCGGGCTCGACCCGCTGGGCGCCGACGCGGAGCGGGTGTGTCCGCACGGCGGGGCGCTGGCGCTGGGCCATCCGTGGGGCGCCTCGGGGGCGGTCGTGGTGACCAGGCTGTTCAGCAGGCTCGTACGCGTCGGCGCCCCGCCCGGGACGCTGGGCCTGGCGGCGGCCGCGGTCGGCGGCGGGCTGGGTGTGGCCGCCCTGTTCGAGGTGGTAGGAGCTTGATCGAGTTCGACGGCGTGCACGTACGCCTCGGTGAGCGCGACGTGCTGCGCGGCATCACCGCCTCCCTCACCGAGCACCGCGTCGGCGTGGTCGGCGCCAACGGCTCGGGCAAGAGCACGCTGGCCCGCCTGGTCAACGGCCTGGCGCTGCCCACCTCCGGCAGCGTCACGGTGCTCGGCCTGGACACCCGACGCCACGCCGCCAAGATCCGGCGCGGCGTGGGGTTCCTGTTCACCGACCCGGACGCGCAGATCGTGATGCCCACGGTCGCCGAGGACGTCGCCTTCTCGCTGCGCCGCAAGGGCCTGGCGCGCGAGGAGGTCGAGCGGCGCGTACGGGAGGTCCTGGACAGGTACGGCCTGGGCGGGCACACCGACCACCCCGCCCACCACCTGTCGGGAGGCCAGAAGCAGCTCCTGGCGCTGTGCTCGGTCATGGTGCTGGAGCCGGACATCCTGGTCATGGACGAGCCGACCACGCTGCTGGACCTGCGCCACTCCCGCCAGGTCGCCGCGCTGCTGCGCGAGATGCCCCAGCAGGTGCTCGTGGTCACCCACGACCTGCCGCTGCTGGCCGGGTTCGACCGGGTGCTGGTGCTGGACGAGGGCCGCGTGGTGGCCGACGGAACCCCGGACGAGGCCATCGGCCACTACCGGAAGCTGATGGCGTGAGCGGCCTGACCGGCGTCTACGTCCCCGGCTCCTCACCGCTGCACCGGCTGCCGGCCGGCGCCAAGCTGGCCGCGCTCGCCGTGGGGTGCACGGCCCTGGTGCTGCTGCGCTCGCCGCTGTCGCTGGCGCTGGCCGCGGTGGCGGTGGCGGGGCTGTACGCGCTGGCGCGGGTGGGCGTGGCGGCGGCCTGGGCGCAGGTCAAGCCGGTGCGCTGGCTCGCGGTGGGGCTGTTCGGGATGCAGTGGCTGCTGGCCGACCTGGACGGGGCGCTGTCGACGACGCTGCGCGTAGTGGTCGCCGTGGCGCTGGCCGGGCTGATCACGCTCACCACCCGCACCTCGGCGATGATGGCGGCGCTGGAGCGCTGCCTGAGACCGGCCAGGTTCGTGGGCCTGGACCCGTTCCGGCTGTCGTTGCTGCTGTCGCTGACCGTGCGCAGCGTGCCGGTGATCGCCGCGCTGGCCACCCGCGTCAGGGAGGCGCAGCAGGCCAGGGGCGTCGAGCGCAGCCTGCGGGCCTTCGCCGTGCCGCTGGTGGTCAGCTCGCTCAGGCACGCCGACGCGCTGGGGGAGGCGCTGAGCGCGCGCGGCCTGGACGACTGATACTTCAGGCTTGACTTATATAAGCCCGACCCGAAATACTCGGGTCGTGCACGCATTCGACGTCCTCGGGGATCCCGTACGGCGCCGGATCCTGGAGTTGCTGGCCGGCGGCGAGCTGAGCTCGGGCGAGGTCACGACCGTCATCCGGCGCGAGTTCGGGATCTCCCAACCGGCCGTCTCCCAGCACCTGCGGGTGCTGCGCGACAACGGGTTCGCCACCGTGCGGGCCGAAGGCACCCGGCGGCTGTACGCCGTCGAGCCCGGGCCGCTGCAGGAGGTCGACCTCTGGCTGGAACGCTTCCGCGGCTTCTGGAACCAGCGCCTGGACGCGCTGGGCACCGAACTGGCCCGCGGCAAACGAGAACGCCGCATCGAAGGAGAGAACACCTGATGGAGATCATAGACCAGCTCAGCCAGGCACACCGTGAGCTGATCGACGGCAAACGCAAGAGCGTGGTGCTGCGCCGCCACTACGACGCCGAGGTCGAGGACGTGTGGCAGGCCTGCACCGACGCCGAGCGGCTCGGCCGCTGGTTCGCGCCGGTGTCCGGGGACTTCCGGCTGGGGGGCACGTACCAGATCGAGGGCAACGCGCGCGGTGAGATCGTGCGCTGCGAGCCGCCGAGCGTGCTCAAGATCACCTGGCTCTACGGCGAAGACCCCGGCTTCTCCGAGGTCGAGGTGCAGCTGGCCGCCAAGGACGGCGGCACCGCGTTCGAGCTGCGCCACACGGCCGAGGTGCCGGCGGAGTTCTGGGGACAGTTCGGCCCCGGCGCGACCGGAGTGGGCTGGGACCTGGCGCTGCTGGGCCTGGCCCTGCACCTGACGGGCGGCGAGAAGGTGGACGAGGAGACCTTCCACCAGACCGAGGACGGCCGCGGGTTCATCACGGGCAGCTGCCGGGCCTGGGGCGAGGCGCACCAGGCCGCGGGCGGCGACCCGGACGAGGTCGCCGCCGCCGTCGCCGCGTGCACTGCTTTCTACGCACCCGAATAAGGAGAATTCTCAGATGTCCCAGAAGATCACCACGTTCCTCATGTTCCAGAACGGCGACGCCGAAGAGGCGATGAACTTCTACGTGTCGCTGTTCGACGACGCCAAGGTGGTCGCCGTCGAGCGCTACGGTCCCGGCGAGCCCGGCGAGCAGGGCACGGTCAAGCACGCCACGTTCACGCTGGCGGGCCAGGAGTACATGTGCATCGACAGCGCCATCAAGCACGGCTTCACCTTCACCCCGTCGATGTCGCTGTATGTCGGGTGCGGCAGCGAGGAGGAGATCAAGCGCCTGTACGACGCGCTGGTCGAGGGCGGAGGCGCGCTGATGCCGCTGGACTCGTACGGCTTCAGCACGAAATTCGGCTGGGTCAACGACCGTTTCGGCGTCTCCTGGCAGCTCAACCTGCCGTGAACAGGCCAGGCCCTGTGACCTGATGGCGGGAGACGCCGTCAGGGCTTGTCCGCCCGCAGTGCCAGGGCGCGCGGAACGGGGTCGTTCCGCGGCTCCACCACCCGGGTGATCGCCAGCCCCGCCGCGATGAACGCGGTGAGCAGCTCACCCAGGGGAAGGTGCCGCATGCCGACCCGCCTGCGGATGCCGTCCTCGCGCCACCACGGGGCCGGCTGGTGCTCGCCCGAGACGCGGTAGGTGGGATGGATGACCCGGCCGCCGTCGGGACGGTCCTCGGAGTGCGGGCCGGTGAAGCAGGGGTGCACCCCGTAGTACACCAGCGTCCCGCCCGGCCGCAGGACGCGGGCGGCCTCGCCGAGCACGCGGGCGAAGTCGTCCATGTCCGTCGACACCCACAGCGTGACCACCGACGCGAACGAGCCGTCGGCGAAGGGCAGCGCCGCCGCGTCGCCCCGCACCAGCCCCTCCCCGTCCGCCCGCCGGCGGCCGGCCAGGCGGAGCTGGTCGGCCGAGTGGTCCAGGCCGACGACGGTGCGGCCGGAGGCGCGCAGCGCCGGGAAGTTCAGGCCGGTCCCGCAGCCGAGGTCGAGACAGGGGCCCGTCCCGGGGCCGAGCAGGTCCAGCAGGGGAGCGCGGTTGCCCTCGGCCCACGAGGCGTTGAGCTCGTCGTACCAGTCGGCCAGGCCATCGTAGCGCGGGGCCGGTCCGTGAACGGATACCACGTCTGCCGCATCCTTTCCGATCAGAGGGGGATGCGGCCAACGTACCGTTTCCCGGTCAGGCCAGGCTCTGCCCGCCGTCCACGGTGAGCACCGTTCCCGTCATGTAGTTGTTGGCCATGAGGAACAGCGCCGCCGAGGCCGCCTCCTGCGCCGTGCCGAACCGCCCGATCAGCGACCCCTGCCCGGCGGCCGCCACCGCCGCGTCGTCGGGCAGGCCCATCGCGCCGCGCGACAGCGGGGTGTCCACGACGCCGTACCTGATCACGTTGACCCGCAGCCGGCGCGGCGCCAGCTCCACCGCCAGCGCCTTGGTGAGCCCCTCGACGGCGCCGATGCTCGCGATGGCCGCCGACGCCCCCGGGATGGGGCGGGCCAGGTAGAGGCCCGAGCTGAAGGTGATCGACCCGCCGGCGGGCAGGCGGGTCGCGGCGGCGCGGGCGAGCCCGTACGCGCCCCAGATCCGCCCTTCCACGGCCTCGCGCACCAGTTCGCGCGGGGTGTCCAGCAGCGGCCCCACGGCGAAGCCGCCGGCGGTCACCAGGACGTGGTCGACCTCGCCCGCCTGGTCGAGCGCCCGCTCCAGGTCACCCTCGTCGGTCCCGTCGGCGGTGATCCCGCTCACGGACGCGCCACCCGCCGTACGGACGCGCTCCACCGCGACGCCCAGGCGGTCCGCGTCGCGGGCCACGAGGACGACGCGCGCCCCCACCGAGGCCAGCAGCTCGCCGGCGGCCAGGCCGATGCCGGAGCTGCCGCCGACGACCGCCACGGTGCGGCCCTCCAGCGCGGCGGGCAGCGGCGAGCCGATCGGCATGGGGGCAAGCGTGGTCACGGACATGCGATTCTCCTCCGAAATAAACCATCCAGTTGGTTCAGACCTTGGCTCGATGCGGCGGAAAAGTCAACTGGATGGTTTAATTTCGTCATGACGTACGACGCGGAGGCCACGCGGCAGCGCATCTTCGAGGCCGCCACCGCAGAGTTCGCCGAGCACGGGCTGGCCGGCGCCCGGATCGACCGCATCGCCACCGCCGCGCGGGCCAACAAGCAGGCCATCTACCTGTACTTCGGCGGCAAGGAGAAGCTGTTCGGCGTGGTCGTGCGGGCCAAGGTCGACGAGATCTGCCACGCGGTGAGCCTGGATCCGCGCACGCTGCCCGAGTCGGTGGGGCAGCTCTTCGACTGGTACCACGAGCATCCCGAGCTGATCCGGCTGCTGCTGTGGGAGGCCCTGGAGGCCGACGGCGGCCGGGTCGAGGGCGAGGAGGAGCGCAAGGAGTCCTACCGCGGGCACGTGGGCGGGCTGATGAGCGCGGGCCTGCCGGAGCGGGCGGCGGCGCAGGAGTGGCTGTTCACCATCCTGGGGCTGGTGGCCTGGAACTTCTCGGTGCCGCAGCTGCGCCGCCTCATCCTCGACGAGCCCGACGCCGAGCGCGCGGTCGCCCGCCGCCGCGCGGTCGTGGTCGAGCTGGCCGGCGTGCTGGCCGAACGCATGCTCCCCGAACGCATGGTCCCTGCACGCGCGGCCGAGCCCGCCTCCCGAGGCTGACCGCTGCCGCTACGGCGACTCGACCGGGCCACGGTGACCGGACACCAGGGCGTGGCCGAGCTCCGTGCGCCAGTACAGCACCGACCGTCCCGCCCGCCGGCGCCGCACCAGACCGGCGTCGAGCAGCACCTTCAGGTGCCGCCCCACCGACCCCAGCCCCTGACCGGTCATCGCCACGAGCTGGGTCGTGCTCTTGGGGCTGTCGAGCAGCACGAGCACCCCGGCCCTGCCCGGCCCCAGCAGCCTGCCCAGCGCCCTGGGCACCGGATCCTCGCCGCCCAGGAGCGCCCCCGAGCACGCGTACACCACGGCGTAGCGGTGCGGCACCTCCCAGGCCACCCATCCCGAGTGCGGCGTCACCGGCACGAACATCAGCTGCGCCCCGGACAGCTCCCGCGGCGGGTAGTCGAGGGCGTTGATCTGCAGCCGGCCGTCGCCCATCCAGCGCATCTCCGCCCCCATGTCCTCCAGAGCCGCGGCCCAGCCGCCCTGGCTCAGCCGTTCGGTCCTGGCCACGATGTCGGCCTCGAGGATCCGGCGCCGCCGCGGCCAGGAGGGCAGCACCGTCTCCCGCCACACCCAGGCCAGCAGGTCGGCGGCGCGCGCGCCCAGATCGGGCCGGTCCAGCGCGGCCGGCGGGGGCCGGCCCAGCGACACGGTGAGGTCGGCCCGGACGGTCTCGGGCGGGGTCGCGCGGATGTGCTCCACCTCGTCCTCGAACGTGGCGTCCGCCCCGCCGTGCGGCGCGGGGACGAGGAAGTCGGCGATCCAGCGGTGGCCCCGGGCGGCACGCAGGAGCAGGTCGGTGATCGGGTCGCCGGCCAGCCGCTCGCGGTAGGCGGGAAGGTGCGCGTCGAGCCAGCCCCGCTCGCCCGGATGCGCGGGCGTGCCCCGGGCCAGCAGCCCCAGGCACGCGGTGGCCTCGGCGAGCGGGGAGATCGTGAAGCGGCTGCGCGCGAGCGTGTCCGCGCTGACCTGCCAGTAGCCCATTGCTTTCGCCCCCGTGCGAAACATTAACAGCCGGCCGGCGACCACGGATGAGACTCCCGTATGCGCACCTACAGGGAGCTTTTCCGGACACGTGAGTTCACGCCGCTGTTCGCCGCCTCGGCCGTCCAGACGACGGCCTCGACGGTGAGCGGGCTGGCGCTGGGCACGCTGGTGTACGCCTCGACCGGTTCGCCGCTGCTGTCGGCGCTGAGCATGTTCGGCCCTTCGGTGGCCCAGGTGATCGGCGCGACGGCGTTACTGTCGGCGGCCGACCGGTTGCCGCCGCGCGCCGCGCTGTCCGGCCTGGCCGCGCTCTTCGGGGTGGTGACGGCGGCCCTGGCGATCCCCGGCCTGCCCGTGTGGTCCGTCTTCGCGCTGCTGTTCGGCCTGGGGCTGGCCGCCTCGCTGGGCGGCGGGGTGCGCCTGGGGCTGCTGGACGAGATCCTGCCGCGGCAGGGTTACCTGCTGGGCCGCTCGGTGCTCAACATGTCGGTCGGCCTCACCCAGATCGCCGGGTACGCCGCCGGGGCCGTCCTGGTGGACGCCCTGTCGCCGCGCGGCACGCTGCTGGCCGGCGCCGCCCTCTACCTGGCGGCCGCGCTGATCGCGCGCCTGGGCCTGAGCCGCCGCCCGGCCCGCGCCGCCGGACGGCCGTCGATCGCGGCGACCTGGCGGGGCAACCGCCTGCTGTGGTCCTCGGCGCCGCGCCGCTACGTCTACCTCGCGCTGTGGGTGCCCAACGGCTTGATCGTCGGCTGCGAGGCCCTGTTCGTCCCGTACGCGCCCGCCCACGCCGGCACGCTCTTCGCCCTGGCCGCCCTCGGGATGCTCGCCGGGGACGTGCTGCTCGGCCGGTTCGTCCCGGCCCGGTGGCGCGAGCGGCTCGCCGGGCCGCTGCGGTTGCTGCTCGCGCTGCCGTACCTGGTCTTCGTCCTGCGTCCGGACCCGCCGATCGCGGCGGCGGCCGTCGTGCTGGCCTCGGTCGGGTACGCCGCCAGCCTCCTGCTGCAGGAGCGGCTGGTCGCCCTCACCCCGGCTGAGCTGCGCGGGCACGCCCTGGGGCTGCACTCCTCCGGCATGATGGCCATGCAGGGCGTCGGAGCGGCCCTGGCCGGCGCCGTCGCCCAGTGGACCTCGCCGGCGACCGCGATGGCGGTGATGGCGGCGGCGTCGGTCGCGGTCACCCTGAGCCTGTCACCGGGCCTGCGCCCCCGCCCCGCCGACCTCGCCCACCCCGCCGCCCCCTGATCCCAGGCCGACATGCGGCCCGGGGACAGGCAGATGTCACCTGCGAAGCGATGTCACGCTCCGTGCTGGAAGTCTAGAGTTCGACAATGGCAGACACCCCGCGGATGACCTTGCCGACGATGCTCGTGCTGCAGGTGATGCTGTCCGATCCGGCCAAGCGTCGCTACGGGCTGGAGCTGTGCGAGAAGACGCGCCAGCACCCCGGAACCGTCTACCCGATCCTGGCCCGGCTGGAGCGCGAGTACGGCTGGCTCGAGCGCCACGAGGAGTCCCCGGCCGAGCACCTGGCCGAGGGCCGCCGCGCTCGGCACTACTACGTGCTGAGCGAGGAGGGCGCGGTCCGGGCGCGGGCCGCCCTGGAGCGAGCCGAGCGGTCGCGCGCGGTCGTGAACCTCCGGACGGTGACGTCATGACCAGCCTGGTGGCCCCGCTGCTGGCCCGGCTGCCCGGCGGGTTCACGGCCTCCGAGCGTGACCGGATCCGGCGTGCCTACGAGTTCGCCGCCCACCACCATGCAGGCCAGTTACGCAAAAGCGGCGATCCCTACATCACCCACCCGGTCGCCGTGGCGGAGATCGCCGCCGACGCCGGACTCGACTGCGACGCCATCTGCGCCGCCCTGCTGCACGACGTGATCGCCGGCACGGAATGTGACGCCGCCCAGGTCCGCGCGGAGTTCGGCGACGAGACAACCGCACTGGTCCAGGGCATGGCCGAGCTCGACCGCCGCCACGATCAGGCGGCCCTCGATGCCGCGGACGACCGCGTCCTGGCGCTGAAGGTGCTCGACCGACTGCACAACATGCGTACCCTGCAGTCCCTTGACCAGGCGAAGCGGCAGCTGAAGAGCCGGCAGACGCTGGACGTCATAGCACCGCTCGCCAAGCGTCTCGGCCTGCCGGCCATCGCGGACGAGCTCGAAGCGATCGCGCGCGGCCACCTGCCCCGGGACACCGGCGTGGCGCATCGGGCGCTCGCCCTCGGATCCCTGATCCTCCCCTCGGCGTTCAGGGGGACCTACCTGTGCGAATGGCTCGGCGAACTGGATGTATTGCGGAGCCGGCGGGCACACGCCCGCTTCGCGTTCGGGGTGATGTGTGGCATGCCCGCGCTGGCTCTGGCCCTGCGCCGCCCACCGGCCCGGACGCTGCGCCGAAGGCTTGCCGACCTCCTGCCGGCGGGGCTGCGCTGGGTCCTGCGATCGAATCTGCGTACGTGGACTCCGCTGGCCGCGCTGCTGGGCTGGATGGTCCTGGAGACCGCGCGGAGCAGCCTCGGCGACGCGGTGGTCATCCTGATCACCGTGCCTCCCGTCCTCCACACCGGTGTCAGCTGCCTGCGGGCGAAGCTCGGCCTCGACAAAGCAGGCGGGTAAGGTGGGGTGAGTAAGTACTCACCCCACGCTATTCGAGGAGAACCGGCCACTCATGAGGATCACGGTATTCGGCGCCACCGGCGGCACCGGCCTGGAGCTGGTGCGCCAAGGGCTCGACCGCACCCACCAGATCACCGCCGTCGTGCGCGACGCCACCCGCCTGCCCGCCGAGCTGCGCGATCGTCTCGACGTCGTGGAGGCCGACGTGATGGATCCCGACGCCATCGCGCCCGCCGTCAAGGACCGCGACGCCGTGCTGAGCGCGATGGGCCCGCGCGACCAGGGCCCCACCACCGTGCATTCGGCCAGCATCACCTCCATCCTGGCCGCCATGGACCGGGTGGGCGCCCGCCGCCTGCTGATGGTCAGCGCCTCCGGCCTGGAGGCCGACGCCGGCGACGGCCCGTTCACCCGGTACGTGCTCAAGCCCCTCATCGTCCAGCGCCTGTTCCGCCACTCCTACGCCGACCTGGCCAGGGCCGAGCGGCTGCTGCGGGCCGGCGACGTGGACTGGACGATCGTGCGGCCCTCGCGCCTGAGGAACGCCGGCCGTACCAACCGCTACCGCACCGCCCGGGACCTCAACCTCCGGGGCGGCATGAACACCACCCGCGCCGATCTGGCCGACTGCATGCTGGAGCTGATCTCCGACCGCACCTCGGTGGGCCACGTCATCTCGGTCGCGACCTGATGGAGCGGCCGCGGGCCCCGCTATCTTGGGCCCCGCTATCTTGGGCCCCGCTATCTTGGGCCCTGTGATCCGCGCCGTGGTGATTGATGTGGACGACACGCTCTGCCTCACCGAGGAGGTGTGCTTCGAGCTCGAGAACGACGTGCTGGCGCGCATCGGTGGCGGGCCGATGTCGCGGGCCGCGCACGTGGCCACATGGGGCCTGCCGTTACTGGAGGCGATGCCGAGGCGCTCGCCCGGTGTCGACCTCGACGCCTTCACCGCCGCCTACGGCGACGTGCTGCGGGAGTACGTGACGGCCGGGCGGCTGGACGTCGTCGTGCCGGAGAACCTGCGGGCGCTCGACGAGCTCGCCGCCGCCGGCCGCAGCCTCATGCTGCTGACCTCGCGCACCGAGGCGGAGATGGCGCACCTCATGGCGCCCGACCACGTGCTCGGCGGCCGGCTCGACGCCGTCTACCACGCGGGCAACATGCGCTTCGCCAAGCCCGACCCCCGGGCCTTCGACGAGCTCCTGGCCGCCACCGGGCTGGAGCCCCGCCAGTGCCTGTACGTGGGCGACTCTCCCGGCGACGCGCAGGCCGCGAACGGGGCGGGCCTGCGATTCATCGCCTGCATGCAAAGCGGTCTCCGGCGGCGGGCCGACTTCGGCCCGTACCATGTCGACGCCTTCATCGACGCCTTCCCCGAGATGGTCGACGCCGTGGCGCGCCTGGAAGGCACGCGCCCGGCACGAGCGGTGGCGGGTCAGGTGATGAGCGCCGACGGGTCGCGTTCGGGCGGTCCGGCGGGCCACCACTCGCCGTCGCGCAGGGCGTAGGGGTACCAGCGGCCGTCGCGCCCGTAGCGCAGTTGCAGGGGGCCGAGCGTCCAGCGGTTGCGCCAGGTCTGCGGGCGTGGCGGGTCCTCGCCCTCCCAGCCGGCCTCCAGCAGCGCCTGGGCCCGGGCCAGGTCGCGGCGGGGCGGGGTCCAGGCGCGGTCCAGGACGTCCAGGGCGTCGGCGCCGCCGTACCGCCAGGCCTGTACGGCGGCCTCGAGCCCGAGCCCCGGCCCGAGATCGTGGTCGGCGGCCAGCCGGACGCGGTCCTGGTACTCGGTCAGCTCCGGCAGGTGCCCGCGCAGCAGCAGCTCGCGGGCGCGCGCGGCGGCGGAGGAGGCCAGCACCGCCAGGGCGGCCACGTCGACACCGGCGTCGGAGGCGGCCCCGAGGGCGGGAGGGGCGTAGGAGACGTCGTTCGGCGGCGGGTCGGGCAACGGCGGGACCCCCACCGCGTACGCCTGCGCCGCCGGCACCCCCGACAGCGCCGGGGCGGGGACGTCGCGCCCCTGCAGCGCCTCGATCAGGTCACCCTCGCCGCGCCCGCGCATGAGCAGCAGCACGAACGGGTCGGCGTCCAGCAGCCAGGACGCCTGGTAGCACAGGGCGGCGGCGTGCTTGCACGGATGGCCCCAGTCGGGGCAGGAACATTCGGGTTCGAGGTCGCCGACGGCGGGCAGCAGCGGCACGGCGGCGTCCCCGGCGGCGTCGACCAGGTCGTGCGGCATGTCGCGGTCGAGCAGCGCGGCGATGTGGCCGGCCTTGGCGGCGACCTGGTCCAGGAAGCGTTCCCAGGCGGCGTCGGTGAGCTGCTCGACGCGGACGACGGTGTCGTACTCGCTCTCGGCCACGGCGGCGATGCGGCCGGGGCTGACGGTGATGGGGCCGAGCCGGCCGTGCTTGGCGTACGCGCGGCCCTTGCGCAGCAGCACGTGGTCCAGGGAGGTGTCCTCCAAGGCCTGGATCCAGGCGCGTCCCCACCAGGAGGTGGCGAAGCGGGCGCCGGCGCGCTGCGGGGGGAACGCGGCGAACCCACGGGCGTTGGTCATCGGAGCTCCACGAGGGCGGCGAGTTCGGCGTCGGTCAGCTCGGTGAAGGCGGCCTCGCCGGAGGCGAGCACGGCGTCGGCGAGCGAGCGTTTGGCGGCGAGCATCTGGGCGATGCGGTCCTCGATCGTGCCTTCGGCGATGAGGCGGTGCACCTGCACGGGTCTGGTCTGGCCGATGCGGTAGGCGCGGTCGGTGGCCTGGTCCTCGACGGCGGGGTTCCACCAGCGGTCGTAGTGGATGACGTGGTCGGCGCGGGTGAGGTTCAGGCCGGTGCCGGCGGCCTTGAGCGACAGCAGGAACACCGGGGCGCTGCCGTCCTGGAAGCGCTCGACCATCTCCTCGCGGCGGGCGACGGGGGTGCCGCCGTGCAGGAGCTGGGTGGCCACGCCGCGCCCGGTCAGGTGGCGTTCGAGCAGCCGGGCCATGGCGACGTACTGGGTGAAGACGAGCACGGCGCCGTCCTCGGCGACGATGGTGTCGACGAGCTCGTCGAGCAGTTCCAGCTTGCCGGAGCGGCCGGGCAGGCGCGGGGTGGCCTCGTGCAGGTAGTGCGCGGGGTGGTTGCAGATCTGCTTGAGCCCGGTGAGCAGCTTGACGATCAGGCCGCGCCGGGCCATGCCCTGGGCGTCGGCGATCTGGGCCATGATCTCGCGCACCACCGCCTCGTACAGGCCGGCCTGCTCGGTGGTGAGCGCGACGGGCCGGTCGGTCTCGGTCTTGGGCGGCAGCTCGGGGGCGATGCCGGGGTCGCTCTTGCGGCGGCGCAGCAGGAACGGCCCGACCAGCCGCGACAGCCGCCCGGCCGCGTCGGTGTCGCCGGATTCGACAGGCTTGGCCCAGCGGGCCCGGAACCTGCCGAGCGAACCCAGCAGCCCGGGCGTGGTCCAGTCGAGAATGGCCCACAGCTCCGACAGGTTGTTCTCCACGGGGGTGCCGGTCAGGGCGACGCGGGCGGCGGCGTGGATCTCGCGCAGGGCCTTGGCGGTGCCGGAGGCGGGGTTCTTGACGTGCTGGGCCTCGTCGGCGACGAGCAGGTCCCAGGGGTGGGCGGCCAGGCGGGCGGCGTCCAGGCGCATGGTGGCGTACGTGGTGAGCACGAACCCCTCGTCGGCGAGCGTGCGGTTGGCGCCGTGGTAGCGGCGTACGGGCACGCCGGGCGCGAACCTGGTGATCTCGCGCTCCCAGTTGCCCAGCAGCGAGGCGGGGCAGACGACGAGGGTGGGGCCGGCGGCGCGGTGCAGGTGCAGCGCGATGAGCGTGATCGTCTTGCCCAGGCCCATGTCGTCGGCCAGGCAGGCGCCCAGGCCCAGCGAGGTCATCCTGGCCAGCCAGCGCAGCCCGGCGAGCTGGTAGTCGCGCAGGGTGGCGGCCAGGCCGGCGGGCGGGGCGACGTCGGCGGGCTCGCCCAGGCGCTCGCGCAGGTCGTTCAGCCAGGCGGTGGGCTCGACGGGCACCTGCTCGCCCTCGACCTCGATCGTGCCGGTCAGGGCGGCGCCGAGCGCCTCGATGCCGGTCAGCGGTTTGAGGTCGCGCTGGCGGGCCTTGCGGGCCAGGTCGGGGTCGATGAGCACCCACTGGTCGCGCAGCCGTACGACGGGGCGGTGGGCCTCGGCGAGCCGGTCCATCTCGGCGGCGCTGAGCCGCTCGCCGCCGAGGGCGAGCTGCCAGTCGAAGCTGGTCAGGTGGTGCCCGCCGAGGAAGGAGGGCATGTCGGAGGGGGCGGCGTCGCGCTCGCCGATGACGGCGCGGGCGCTGAGGCCGCGTACGAGGGACTTGGGCCAGTGCACGTCGACGCCGGCGGCGGCCAGGCGGTCGGCGGCGCCGGCCAGGAGCTCCTCGACGTCGCCGTCGGAGAGCGTGAGCTCGTCGGGCACGGCGCTGTCGAGCAGGCGTTCCAGCCGGGGCCAGGCGCGGGCGGCGCGGCGCACGGCGAGCGTGGCCTCGATCCGGGCGCGGGCGCCGAACCCGGGGTCGCGGCCCTGCCACAGGTCGGCGGCGTCGACGACGAGGGAGGGGTCGGCCAGGCTGTGCAGCTGGGCGACGGCGCGGAACTCGGCGGCGGCCGGGTCGTCGGCCTCGATGCGCAGCGACAGCCGTACGCCGGAGTCGAGGCCGGAGGAGACCTCCTCGGCCCAGCGGCGCAGGTGGCCGACCTTGACGGGCTTGGCGGCGGCGTAGGCGGTGGTGCCGGTGGCGCGCACGGCGCCGGGTGAGCGTGGCATGGCGTCGGCGACGGCGTCGAGGAACGCCCGGACCAGGGGCTCGGCGTCGGGCAGCAGGTCCCCGTCGAGGGGGATGGCGCGGGCGGTGGCGGGCATGGCGGCGGCCAGCTCGCGTACCCGCTGGAGGTCGGCGGTGTCCAGCGGCCCGGCCCGCCAGGAGTCGTGCTCGCCGGGCGAGACCCCGGGCAGGATGCGGCCCCGGGTGACGAGCTGCAGCGCGACGAGCGCCGCCGCGCCCCAGAAGCGGGTGGCCGGGTGGGCGTGCGGATCCATGCGAGCCCTGGCCAGGCCCGCCACCGCCGTGCCGACGGGGACGAGGGTGGCCGGGACGGGCCGGGTGCGCACCTGGCCCGTCCCTTCCTGCCCCGCGTCCTGCCCCGCAGCGTGCTCCTCGGCGACGGTGACGAGGGTGTCGCCGGCCGGGTCGAGGAAGGCGATGTGCCCGGACCTGGGCGGGTCGCCGGGTCGGAAAACTGCCGCGTGCCGTGCCAGATCCGTCAAAGAGCTCACGGCCGTACAGTGTACGGTACACCGGGGGTGTGGTTAACCACAGTTCTGGACGGGCAGCTTCCTCATTCCGCGCTTATCCGGATCTTCCATAACCTTGATCTCATGACTGAATGGCTGGTTGGACTGATGGAGAGTCTCGGCGCCCCCGGCGCCGGGCTCGCGATCGCGCTGGAGAACCTCTTCCCGCCCCTACCCAGCGAGGTGATCCTGCCGCTGTCCGGATTCACGGCCAGCCAGGGCTCGATGGACCTCCTGGACGTGCTGGTGTGCACGACGCTCGGCTCGGTGATCGGGGCGCTGGCGCTGTACTGGGTGGGGGCGATGCTGGGGCGCGAGCGCACCCTGGCCATCGCGGCCAAGCTGCCCCTGGTCAAGATCTCCGACATCGAGAAGACCGAGGCGTGGTTCCAGCGTCACGGTCACAAGACGGTCTTCTTCGGCCGGATGATCCCGATCTTCCGCAGCCTCATCTCCGTGCCGGCGGGGGTGGAGCGGATGCCGCTGCCGACGTTCACGCTGCTGACCACGGCCGGCAGCCTCATCTGGAACACCATCTTCGTGATGGCCGGCTACCTGCTGGGCGAGAAGTGGTCGCTCGTGGAGCGATATGTCGGCATCGGCACCAACGTGGTGATCGGGCTCGTCGTGCTCGCGATCGCGGTCTTCATCGGCGTCCGGCTGACCGAGCGGCGCAAGGGGAGGCATGCGAGCCGCCGTTGAGGGGCTGCGCGTGGTCGGCGCGGTGGCGCTGGGCGCCGTCACCGCGCTCGGCGAGCTCGTCTTCCTGCTGCTGACGCTGCCGTTCCTGGGCAACCCGAACGTCGCGGAGGCGGCCCGGCGGCTGGCCCGGATCGAGGCCCGCCGCCTGCGCCTGGACCTAGCCGAGCTGGACGCGCTGCGCGAGGGCCGTGACGGCCGGGCCGCGCGCTACCTGGCCGCGCGCGTCCAGGCCGGGGTGCTGGGCGGCCTGGTGATCATGCTGCTGGTGTTCGGGGCGAGGGTGGCGGTGCTGCTCGCGATCTCGTGGGGGCGGGGCGAGCCCTTCGACGGGATGCTGCCCTCGCCGCCGCTGGTGGCCTACATGCTCGTTGGCGGATTCGTGCTGCTGTTTCTGGATTTGTCGGGCGTGGCGGGGGTGCACGCCCTGGAACGCCGGCTGGCGATGCGGATGCTCGGCCCCGACCCGACCCGCGCGCTGGAGCGGCGGATCGCCGAGCTGGCCGAGAGCCGGGCGGGGATCGTGGCGGCGGTGGACTCCGAGCGCCGCCGGATCGAGCGCGACCTGCACGACGGGCTGCAGCAGCGGCTGGTGGCGCTGTCGATGCTGATCGGCCGCTCCCGGCGGGGTCGCCCGGAGCTGCTGGAGCAGGCCCACCAGGAGGCGCAGCGGGCGCTGGCCGAGCTGCGCGAGGTGGCCTGGCGGGTCTACCCGAGCGGGCTGGACTCGCTCGGGCTGGGCGAGGCGCTGGCGGGGGTGGCCGAACGCTCCAGCGTGCCGGTCAAGGTGGACTGCCGGCTGGAACGGCGGCCGCCGATGGCGGTGGAGACGGCGGCGTACTTCGTGGTGTGCGAGGCGGTGACCAACGCCGCCAAGCACGCCGGCGCCACGCACATCACGGTCGAGGTGGGTCCCGAGGGGGACGGGGCGGTGCTCGTACGCGTGCGCGACGACGGCGCCGGGGGCGCGCGGGCCGACGGCGGCGGCCTGTCGGGGCTGGCCCGGCGGGTGGCGGCGCTGGACGGCAGTTTCGAGGTGAGCAGCCCGGTGGGCGGGCCGACGACGATCACGGCGATGCTTCCGTGCGGGTGATCCCGCGTTCTCCGGAGGTCTGAGCTCCTTCTGGCGGCACCCCGTTACCGACAAGCATGCCCGTCTTGACAATTTTATTTTTCGGTGGGAGGGTGAAGGCACCTCAGAAAAGAGCTGGAGAGACATCATGAGAAGGATCGTCGCGGGGTTGTTCATCTCGCTCGACGGCGTGGTCGAGGCGCCCGAGACCTGGCATTTCCCGTACTTCGACGAGGACATGGGCCAGGCGGTCACCGCGCGGATGCGGGCCGCCGACGCCATGCTGCTGGGCCGGCGCACCTACGACGCCTTCGCCGCCCACTGGCCCCACCAGGACGCCACCCGCGACCCGATGGCCGCGACCATGAACGCCACGCCCAAATACGTCGTCTCGGCCACCCTCACCGACCCCGCCTGGGAGAACACCACGGTCCTGGCCGGCGACCCGCGCAAGGAGCTGGAGCGGCTGAAGGAGCGGCCCGGCAAGGACATCGGCATCACCGGCAGCCCCACCCTGGTGTCGTGGCTGCTGCGCGAGGGCCTGCTCGACGAGCTCAACCTGCTGGTGCACCCCATTGTCGTGGGCGCGGGCAAGCGCCTGTTCGAGGGCGGAACCGGGCAGATCCCGCTCACGCTCACCCACTCCGCCACCTTCGGCACCGGTGTGCTGAACCTGACCTACACGAGGGCCTGACATGCCTGCCAAGACCGTCGCCGACAAGCTGCTCATCAAGCCCGGCACCGAGGTGTGGATCTCCGACGCGGCCCACCGCCCGCTGGTGGAGCCGCTGCCCGAGGGCGCCGGCCACGCCGACGACCTCAAGGGGGCCGGCGTGGCGGTGTTCTTCGCCGCCGACGCCGCCGCTGCCCGGCGGCTGCTCGACGAGCACCGCGCGCTGCTCACCGAGCCCGCCGTCGTCTGGGTGGCCTACCCCAAGGGCAACAGGTCGGACATCAACCGCGACACGCTGTGGCCGATCGTCGGCGAGTACGGGCTGCGCCCCAACGGCCAGGTCGCGGTGGACGAGGTGTGGTCGGCGCTGCGCTTCCGCCCGCTGCGGGAGGGCGAGGCCCCGTTCACGGGCGGGCGCGGCTGAGCCCCGGCGTCCACCGGGCGACCACGGACTTCCTTCTGAAGAGGGATAGTGATCGATCACTTCTGCCTCGACGCCGAGCGAGCGGCACCGGCTAGGCTGTGACGCACACAGCGAGGAGAGGGGTCCCTTGGACAAGCCTGAGACGCCGCGCCTCACGATCCACGAGGTAGCCCGGCGTGCGGGTGTGTCTCATCAGACCGTTTCCCGGTATTTCCGCCACAACGAAACCTTGAGACCGGCGACCCGCGCGAAGATCGACCTGGTCGTCCAGGAGTTCAACTACCGGCCGAACCTGGTCGCGCGCTCCATGCGCACACGCCATACGAACCGGCTGGCGATCACTCTGCCCGCCTCCTCCTACCTGTGGCCGGCGCGCCTGCTCCGCGCCGCCTCCGCCGCCGCTCACGACGAGGGCTTCCAACTGGAGGTCGTCAGCGTGGAGGGCGATCCGCGCGCCAGGGCGGAGCGGGTCTTGGAGCTGGCCGGCTCGGGGCAGGTCGAGGGCATCCTGTCGCTGACGCCCTTGGAGATCGACCCCGCTTCCTCGCCGGTGCCCGTCGTCGTCACGGGCGACTACGACGACATGCTGCGCGGGGTCAACGAATTGGCGGACGCCTCCCCGATCCAGGAGATCGTCGAATATCTCGCCTCGCTCGGCCACCGGGTCTTCTTCCACATCGCGGGTGCCCAGAGTTGGGCCTCGGCCCGTAATCGCAAGCAGGTCTACGAGCAGGCGATCGAGCGCCTCGCGCTCACCTCGTACGGCGTCGCCCTCGGCGACTGGAGCCCGCAGTCCGGCTACGACGCCGTACGCGGGCTGCCGGACGGGTGCGGCGTGACCGCCATCGTCGCCGTGAACGACCACGTGGCCATGGGCGCCGTACGCGCGGCGCTCGCGCGCGGCTGGCGCGTTCCCGGCGACGTCAGCGTGTTCGGCTGGGACGACGAGGAGCTGGGGCGCTTCGCCACTCCCGCGCTCTCCACGGTGGCCGTCGACAGGGAGGCGCAGGGGCGGGAGGCCATGGCGAGGCTCATCGCGGCAGTACGCGGTGAGCCGGCGCCGCCGCCTCCCGAGCGGTCGATCAACCGGGTCATCGTCCGTGAGACGGTCGGCCCGCCGCCCGCCGGGGTGTATTGAGCCGGCCGGCGCCGATGTGCTAACTCTTTGGCGCCATGAGCTCCCCTCCACCCCAGGCTCCGGTCATGAAGGATCCATCCGTGATCATGATCGACGATCAGGTCCGGCACCAGACGATCGACGGGTTCGGCTTCTCCACGGCCTTCCGGCGCAACGAGCTGATCAAGTCTCTGTCGGAGGACAAGCGGCGCGAGGTCCTCGACCTGTGGTTCGACCCCGTCAAGGGGGCCGGGCTCACCATCCTTCGCCTGGGCATCGGCTCAGCGCCGGCCGGCAGCCCGTACGACGAGATGGTGTCGATCCAGCCCGAGGACCCCGGCGGACCGGACGCGCCGCCCCGGTACGTCTGGGACGGAGACGACAACAGCCAGGTCTGGCTGGCCAAGGAGGCTCAGCGGTACGGGGTGCGGCGGTTCTTCGCCGTGGCCTGGAGCGCGCCCGGCTACATGAAGGACAACGGCGACGACAAGAACGGCGGCAAGCTGAAGCCGGAATGGCGCCGCGCCTACGCCGACTACCTGGTGCAGTACACGAGGTTCTACGCCGGGCAGGGCGTCCGGATCACCGACCTGGGCTTCGCGAACGAGCCCGACTGGACGGCCCCGCATCCCTCCATGCGCTTCACCCCGAAGGAGGCCGCCGACTTCGTCAAGCTGCTCGGCCCCGTCGCCTCGGGCGTGGGCCTGGTGTGCTGCGAATCGCTCGGCTGGGACGAGGCCAAGGCGTACATCGCCGCCATCGCGGCCGACCCCGAGGCCCGGCGCTGGGTGAAGGTCTACACCGCCCACGGCTACGGCACCCCGGTGGACACCCCGCTCCCGACGAAGCGGCCCACGTGGATGTCGGAGTGGAATCCGAACGGCACCACCTGGAACGAGAGCTGGTACGACGGCAGCGGCTCCGACGGCTACACGATCGCCTCGGCCGTGCACGACGCGCTCACCTTCGGCAACGTCTCCGGCTACCTGTACTGGCTGGGCGCCTCCAAGGGGAACACCCGGGCACTGCTGCGGATCGACGAGGAAACCGGGACCTACCGGGTCTCGAAGCGGCTGTGGGCGCTGGCCGCGTTCAGCAGGTTCATCAGGCCGGGTGCGCAGCGGATCGGGGCTTCAGGAGCGGTGCCCTCGCTGAAGGTGTGCGCGTTTCGCAACCCCGACGGCTCGCGCGTGGTCGAGGTGCTCAACACCGGCGTGGCGCCCCGCGCCTGGGCGGGCGTGAGCGAGACGGCCGAGGTCTACCTGACCGACGCTGACGCCTCCCTGGGCTCCGTCCCTGTCCGGGACGGGGCGGTGACCTTCCCGCCGCGCGCCCTGACGACGATCGTCCTGCGCTGAGTCGTCCTGCGCTGAGTCGTCCTGCGTGCCCAGGGCGGCCGCTGAGTCGTCCTACGCTGAGTCGTTCTCGCACAGGCCGGGGTCGCGGGCAGGGGCGTCCAGGTCCGCAGCCTTCCGCACATCCCGAAGGCACGCTGACCCGGCCTGGGCATGGTGCGCACGACGGTGGCCTGCCCCAGGTGAGAAGGGTCGCCGTCCGCGACGGCCACGAGCTGCTCCCGGGTGCGTTCGGTCTCGGCCGCGACCGTCTCGTTCCACAGCTCGGCCCAGGCCGCCGCCCGAGGCTGGACGATCGCGGCCGCGAGCCGATGGAAGTCCGCCAGCGCCTGCCCGCCACGCTCCCCGACGTCGTGCAGCAGCTGCCGGAAACCGGTGACGGCCAGGTCGCGCCGGGCCCGGGCGGCCGCCGCCCGTTCGTCTTCGGAGCCCTCCGCCGGCAGCGTCGCCGCGGCGAGGTAGGCGTCGCGGTCGCGCAGGATCTCGGCGGGGAAGGTGAGCACGGCGTCCCCGGCCTCGGGCAGGCCCGCGTTCTGCATGATCACGACCAGCCGGAGGCCGTCCTCGTTGACCAGGCGGTGGATCGTCCCCGGCGAGAACCACAACACCGTGCCCGCCTCCAGCCGGTCGCGGGCGAAGCCGGCGGCGCTCAGGGTATGCACCTCGCCGCGGCCCGCGGTCACGACGTACGCCTCGGTCGAGACCGTGTGCAGGTGCGGCGTGCCGCCGTGCACGCCGTCGGCGCACTCCCAGTCGTAGACCGCCAGGTCGCTGATCGAGGTGCCGCCGGGGAACAGCGGGGTCACAGCGCGAACTCCGCCCCGAGTTCGTCCAGCTCGGCCCGGTCGCACATGTGGTCGATGAAGACGTAGCGGTGCGCGAGTTCGAGGGTGTCGCCGTCGGCCAGCGCGATCTCCTCGTCGAAGGAGGGGGAGGGGCTGATCACGGCGAACGCCTCCCTGCGGACGAACCACTTGATCGGCACGGACGCGCTGGAGTGCCCGGCGACGGCCAGCACCGTGCCGCCGCCGTCGATCTCGTCGTGCCGGCCGACCATGGCCAGCCACGGGGCCTGCCGGCCCATCATCTCCTCGCCGCCCTGCCCGCCGGCCGCGATGATCGTGCCGCCGGTGAAGGATCTGGGGCCACGCCAGAAGAAGCCCGCGTACCCGGCCATCGGCCGGCCATGGGTGGTGGGGCTGCCGAAATGCAGGGTGGTGCCGCGGACGTTGCGCAGCTCGGTGGTGAAGTCGAGCGCCCACAGGCCGCGTTCGGCGTCCACGCTGTGGAAGAGCTGGCGGCGTTCCTCGGTGATCCAGTGCTCGCCCTGCGCCGAGACCCAGCGCAGGCCTTCCGCGACCGTGACCCGCTGCCCGTCGGCGGAGACGTCGGTGAAGGCGGTGTGGTTGATGTGGCCGAGGTTGTCCTGCCAGTGGTAGTTCCGCTCCACCGAGAACGTGGGGCCGCCCCAGAAGTTCTGCCCCGACAGGTGGGCCCAGGTCATCTGCAGGCCCTTGTGCCAGCGGTGGTCGTGCGGCCGGTAGACCGACAGGGGCGCGCCGGACAGGCTGCGGATGGGATGCAGGTAGGGCTTGGGCGCTTCGGCGTCAGGGGCGTCGGGCCGGTAGACGTAGTGCGCGATGTCCACATCGCCGGCGGTGATGACGAGGGCCTTGTCGTCCTCGTCACGGGCGGTGAGTTTCGGCTCAGGCATGGTGGGGCGCTTTCTGCTGGAGGCGGGCGGTGGCGGCCTGCGGGTGGCCGCCGTTGAGGGAGTGGTAGAAGGGGTTGGTGGCGTCGAGTTCGGCGCGGGTGACGGGACGGCCGGTGATGGCTGACTGGTAGAGGCCGGTGATCAGCTCCATGACGCGCCGGCCGTCGGCGCCGCTCACCGGGGGCCGTACGCCGGATCGCAGGGCCGCCAGCAGGGCGGTGAGCTGGGCGCGGTGCGAGCTGGGCGTGTTGTCGGCGGGCGCCCATCCGGCGATCGTGCCGGGGTCGGTGACGTGCGGTGCGGGGGTCCAGCGCCAGTGGGAGTTCTCGTAGCCGTAGAGGTGCTCCACCTCCACCGTGGCGTCGGTGAAGTCGAAGCGCAGGTAGCTCGTCTCGCGCGGGGACAGGACGCTGTTGACCACCGAGGCGATGGCGCCCGAGGCGAAGCGGACGATCGCGAACGACACGTCCTCGGTCGCGACCCGGCGGCCCAGCGTGGCCGCCACGGCGTGCACCTCGTGCCAGTCGCCGAGCAGGCTGAGCATGAGGTCCATCTGGTGGATGCCGTGGCCCATGGTGGGGCCCCCGCCCTCGGTCTCCCACTTGCCGCGCCAGGGCACCTCGAAGTAGTCGTGGCCGCGGTACCAGAGCGTGTTGCACACGGCGACGTGCGCGGTGCCCAGCTCGCCGCTGGCTATCTGCTGGCGCAGCCGCGCCGCCGCGCTGCCGAAGCGGTGCTGGAAGACGTAGCTCGCGTAGGGGCCGCCGTCCTTCTCGTGGGCGGCGATCTCGTCGTACTCGGCGAGCGACAACGTCGGCGGCTTCTCGCACCACACCCACGCCCCGGCGTCGAGGCCGGCGATCACCGTCTCGCGATGCGCGACCGGCGGGGTGGCGACCACGACGAGGTCAGGGCTCTCCACCGCCAGCATCGCGGCCAGATCGGTGTGACGGCCGGGGATGCCGTGGGCCTCGGCCAGCGCGTCGGCGCGGGCGGCATCGACGTCGCAGACGGCGACGACCCGGACGGCGTCACCGGCCGCGGCCAGGGCGGGCAGATGGCAGGCGGTGGCGATGCCCCCGGCGCCGACGACGGCGACACGGACCGGGGACGGTGAGGCAGACATGGGGGACTCCCTTGGACGACCCAAAGAGTGATCGATCACTTTTCCTGATCAACCTATTTTCGATCCCCTCCGGGGTCAACCCGGCTGCGGCTCCCCCCGGATGTGACCTGACTCTCCCGCACCATCCAACCGGGATGGTCACCGCACTCGAGGCGGCGGCCAGGCGGGGCGCGTGTGCGCAGGTGTGGCGGATCGCCGTCGCGGCCCTGCCGGTGTTGCTGCCCGCGCCGGGCGTCCGGCCGCGCAACGGTCTGGCGGGGTCCGTCGCGCCGGCCACGGAGGCGGCCGGGGGTGCGGGGCGAGATTCCGGAGGTACGCGCCATGGCGGCCCCGCAAGGGCGACAGTGCCCCGGGCCGCCGACCCGGGCTGGTCGCAGCTGGCCGTACCCGTGCCCAGGTCGGCCCGTACGCGCTGACCACCGTCACCCGCGACGGCCGGAGATCGCCGCCGAGGGCCTGGACGAGCTGTCCTACGGGGCCGAGGCCGGCACGTGGCGACGTTTCGGCCGGAGCTGACTCCCGAGGCCGCCGAAGCGCTGGAGACCGACACCACCTTCGAGGTCCGCCTCCAGCCGCCGCCCGCCACGCTCGCCCAGTGATGCGCCACCCTGCCCGGCATGCTGCGGCGCTCCGAACAGGCACCGGAGAGGGGTGCCCCGGCGCGGCCTACGAGCGGGTCGCCTCGTAGTCGGGCAGTGCGGCCGGGGTGGACGGGGACGCCGGGCGCATGGTCAGGATCAGCACGGCCAGCCCGGCGAAGATGACCGTGGCGACGATGCCGGTGACGTGCAGGCCGGCGGTGAACGCCTCCCGGGCGGTGTGCAGCAGCTCCGCGCCCTGGTCGGCGGGCAGTCGCCGGCTGGCGGCGACCGCGCCGGCCAGCGAGTCGGACGTGCCGTCCGTCCGGCTGCGGTAGACCACCGCGGCCACCACGCCGAGCAGCGCGAACCCGAGCGAGCCGCCGAAGTAGCTGCCGGTCTCCGACATCGACGCCGCCGACCCGGCCCGCTCCGGCGGCACGGACCCGACGACCAGCCCGGTGCCCAGCGCGAACAGCGGGCCGGTGCCCAGCGCCAGCACGGTGATGCCGGTCATCACCAGCGGCAAGGCGAGTGCACCGTCGGCCCCGGCCAGCAGCAGGCTGCCCAGCGCCGACGCGGCCAGCCCGCCGGCGATCGCGGTCGTCTGCTTCACCCGCCGGGCCAGCGCCGGCGCCGTCATGGTGCCGACCGCCACGCCCAGGCCCATCGGCGCGAACAGCACCGCCGACGCCAGCGGCGAGAAGCCCAGAATGCTCTGCAGGTACTGGGTCACCATCAGGCCCGTGCCGGCCATGGCGACCCCGGCGAAGACCAGCCCGACGAGGACGGCCGTGAACGGGCGGCTGCGCAACAGCCGCAGGTCCAGCAGCGGCGTCTCCAGCCGCAGCTGCCGGCGTACGAACACGAACCCGACGGCCGCGCCGGCGACGAGGGCCACCGCCGGCACGACCGGCACGCTCTCGACGGTCAGCTGCTTGATGCCGTAGACCATCAGAAGCACCGCCACGAGCGACAGCCCCACGCTGGCCGGGTCCAGCCGGCCGGCCCGGTCGCCGCGGGACTCCGGCAGCAGGATCGGCCCGGCGATCAGCAGCACCGCCATCGCCGGAACGGCGACCAGGAACACCGATCCCCACCAGAAGTGCTGGAGCAGGAACCCGGCCAGTACGGGGCCGAGCGCGCCGCCGGTGAACTGGCACGTGGCCCAGATCGCGATGGCCTGCCCGCGCTCCCGTTCGCCGCGGAACATGTTGGTGATCAAGGCGAGGGCGGACGGCGCCAGGGTCGCGCCGGCGACGCCCAGCAGCGCACGCGCGACGATCAGCGTCAGCGGGCCGGCCGAGAAGGCGGCCACGACCGACAGCACCGCGAAAGCCGCTCCGCCGATCATCAGCAGCCGCCGGTGGCCGATCCGGTCGCCGAGCGTGCCCATCGTGATGACCAGCCCGGCCACCATGAATCCGTAGCTGTCGCTGATCCACAGCTGCTGGACGTTGGTGGCACCCAGGTCGGCGCTCAGCTGGGGGAGCGCGAGGAGCAACGCCGTCGTGTCCATCGCGACGAGCAATGTCGGCAGCGCGAGGACGCCCAGTCCCAGCCATGCCCGGTTGACTCGCATATCCGAAATTTCCTGTTCTCTCGATGTTTCTCCGGTTGGTCGGAGCGATCGAGAGCTTCTCGACATCGGTCCGGCAGGAAATCTCGGGGACGGCTTCACCGGCCGCCCATAATGGAACACATGTGGCACCAGCTCACTCCCACGCAGGTGGCGACCAACGGCATCGAGCTCCGTGTCTTCGCGCACGGCCAGGGCCCGGCCGTCGTCCTCGCGCACGGCTTCCCGGAACTCGCTTTCTCCTGGCGGCACCAGATCTTCGCCCTGGCTGACGCCGGTTATCGGGTGATCGTGCCAGACATGCGCGGGTACGGCGGGAGCAGCAGGCCGGCCGAGGTCGAGGCGTACGACGTCTTCACCCTCGCCGCCGACCTGATCGGGCTGCTCGACGCGGAAGGCCAGGAGCAGGCCGTCTTCGTCGGCCACGACTGGGGCGCCTCCGTCGTGTGGCACCTGGCGCTGGCCTACCCCGGCAGGACGAAGGCCGTCGCGGGCCTCAGCGTCCCGCCCACCCGGCGTTCCGCGGCACCGCCGACGCAGATCATGCGCAAGCGGCTCGGCGACGACTTCTACATGCTGCGCTTCCAGGAGCCGGAGGTCCCCGAGGACGAGCTCTTCGCCTTCCTTCGGGATTTCGACGTGGACGGCGTGTACGCGGAGACGTTCCGCGCCACCGGATTCACCGGAGGGCTCAACTACTACCGCAACCTTGATCGCAACTGGGCCCTGGCCGAACGCTTCCAGGACCGGACGATCGACGTGCCCGCCCTGTTCGTCATCGGCTCGGAGGACCCCGTGGGGTCGTTCATGAGGACCGACCGGATCACGGAGATCACCTCCGACCTGCGCGGCCACGTGGTGATCGACGGAGCCGGTCACTGGATCCAGCAGGAGCGCCCCGACGAGGTCAACACGGCGCTGCTGCGCTTCCTCGACACCCTCTGACCTCCCTCGAGACAGGGCCGGGTGCCGGGCACTGACCTCCCCGCCGGGGCGGCGTGTCAGGTAGCGGCGGCCGGGCCTCGGCGCGTGCCAGGCCGAGCGCCTGCCGGCATGCCTCGGCCGCCTCCTTTGCCCGCCGAGGCGGCGCAGCAGGCCCGGCGCGGGTGGCGGGCAGCAGGTGATCGCTCTGCAGGGACCCGTCCGCAGCCGGCCGGTCCGCCAGGTGCGGCCCCGCCAGCGGGCCGTGGGCCATGGCGACGGCCACGGTTCGGTTCAGCTCGACCACGAGTGAGGGCGGCAGGCGGACCGGCCGGCCGGTCGTACAGGGCGGCAGTCTTGCGGCCAGTCGCCGGGCGGCTCTTTCCACCGTGGCCGGGAAAGGTTCGCCGTGGCCGGGAAGGTCCGCTGCCTTCCCCGGCCACATGCGGATCGGGTGCGCGGATCGGGTGCCGGGTCTAGAAGTCCATGTCGCCGCCGCCCGGCATCGCCGGAGCGGCGGGGGTCTTCTCGGGCTTCTCGGCGATGACGGCCTCGGTGGTGAGGAAGAGCGCCGCGATGGAGGCGGCGTTCTGCAGCGCGGAGCGCGTCACCTTGGCCGGGTCGAGGATGCCGGCGTCGAACA
>NZ_JBQQCB010000048.1:0-74432 GCF_052246675.1 Nonomuraea sp. KM90
GATCACGGCCGCGCTCGCCAGCGTCAGCCCGCCGTCGTCGTCCTCCGCCAGCAGTCCCGCGTCCAGGAACCCGCCGAGGGGCGGGACCGGCTCGGGCGGCTCGCCGGGCTCGGCACGGCGCGGGCTGCGACCGTCCTCGCCGATCAGCCTGAGGAACGTGGCCGGCACCCGCTCCCGCTCCCCGGCGGAGAGCTTGCGGTACGCGGCCTCCGCGGCGTCCCCCAGCGCGGGCGGCCCGGCCAGGCCCGCCGGCACCCGCAGCCCCCGGGCCCGCTCCTCGCCCCGGACCAGCAGCTCCTCCAGGGTGAGCTCGTCGCCCTCGCCCAGGAAGTCGCCACCGGCGTGCTCGCCGCCGCGGCCGAGCCCCCGGCCGGGCCCGCCGCTGTGCCCGCCGCTGTGCCCGCCGCTGTGCCCGCCGCCGCCCGTCGAGCCGGAACCGCCTGCCGGGGCGGCGTCTCCAGCGGAGACGGTGCCGGCAGGTGGGGTGAGCAGGCGCAGGAGGAGGGCCTCGGCGGTGGGGCGGTTCGCCGGGTTCTTCGACAGGGCGGCGGCCACCGGCCGGCGCAGGACTTCCGGCAGTGCGGTCAGGCCGGGGACGGCGTGCGGGGCTCGGTGGATCGCCGCCGCCGCGTCGCCGCCCGGATGGGGCGGGAGGCCGGTGGCGGCGAACAGGATGATCGCGGCCCAGGCGTACACGTCGGCCTCCGGGCCCGCGCACCCGCCGCCGAACAGCTCCGGCGCCAGGTAGTGCGCGGTGCCCGGCAGGTCGTGCGAGGAGGTGCCAGTGAAGGCCAGGATCCGGGCCGCGCCGAAGCCGACGACCCGGGGGCCGTCCGGGCCGAGCAGGACGTTGTCCGGCCTGAGGTCCCGGTGCACGGCGCCGGCGGCGTGGATGGCGGTCACGGCGGTGGCCGTGCCGGTGGCCAGCCGGCGCAGGTCGTCGCCCGCCAGCGGGCCGTGCTCCGCCACCACCGCCCGCAGCGTCGGCCCGGCCACGAACTCGCTGACGATGTACGGCCGCTCGGCGTCCAGGTCGCAGTCCAGCACCCGGGCCGTGCAGAAGGAGGCCACCCTGCGTACGGCCGCCACCTCCCGCCGGGCCGGCCCGCCGGGGAAGCCGCCCTCGCGCAGCACCGTGACCGCCACCCGGTGGCCGGCCTCGTCGTAGCCCTCGTACACGTCGCCCTGCCGGCCGGAGCCCAGCCGTCCGGCCAGCCAGTAGGCCCCGACGCGGGCCGGGTCCTGCGCGGAGAGCGGGACGCGGGCCATCGCGGACCTCCGGGGAGCGGCAGGGCGGCCGGGCACGCGTCACGGTAGACCGGGGGCGGGCCGCGTGCCTCTCACCGCGGGCGTCTCGGTTCCGTTCCCGCCAGGAGTGCCCCTCCCCGACCGCGCGGCGGTCAGCAGCCCGTCGGTCTCCTGCTCGGTGCCGGTACCCCGCGCCACCCCTCCTCCGCCTCGGGCCGCAGGCCGAGCCCACCGATCTCCGACAGCACCACCGGCCGGCCCCGGCCGGGCAGGCTCGCCGAGCAGGGGCGACGCCGCGCACGGGCGGCCGGCCGGTCGGTCGGTGAGGACGCGCGCGGGCGGCCGGTGGGTCGTGAGAACGCGGCGCGCGGGCGGACCAGCTGGGGGCGGGGGTGGTCGGTCACGGTCTTCCCGATCTCAGAGGGCCAGCACGATCACCGAGTGCGGGGCGACGGTCCAGGCCCCGCCGCTCGCCTCGACGTCTCCCAGGTCACGTACGGCGATCGTGTCCGGCGCGCCGAGCGTGTTGACCGCGCCGAGGCCGGGCACGTCGGCGCCCAGGCTGCGGACGCGGGCGGTCGCGGGCGTGTTCGCCGCGGCGCCGTCGAGCACGATCCGCAGCTGCAGGGCCGCGTCGCGGTGCCGGTTCACCACCGCGACCCGGACCGAGCCGTCGTCGGCGCGGGTGGCCGACACGTCCAGGTAGGGGACGGTCATGGGCGCGGTGAGCAGCCGGCCGTCCGGGCCGCGGTTGTCCCCGAGCCGGACCGCGGCGGTCCGCGCGGGCCCCTCCACCTCGCAGGGCAGCACGGTGCGGCCGGTGTGGTGGCGGTAGAGATGCCACACGTGGTAGATGGCCGACCGCAGGGCGCCGCCGGGGCGGGCGACGACCAGGCCGTTGGCGTTCACCAGGTTCACCGGGTTGGCCATGGCGACCGGCGCGGGCAGGCCGGCGGTGCGGTGGACGGCGTGGAACACCCCGGCGCAGAAGAGCGCGTCGGCGACCGTCCTGGGGCTCCACCGGTTCACCCGGACCTTGCCGGGCCCCTCCACCTCGGGGGTCTCGCGCGGGGCGACGCCGCCGTCGTCGCCGGGCAGCGGCTGCGGCCACGCCTCCGGCTCCAGGTGGCGCATCGTCCACTCGTCCAGCGCGAGCGCGGGCGGGCGGTCGAGGCCGGCGTCGGCGGCCACCGCGGTGACGAGCTGGGAGTAGGTGTGGATCTCGCGCTCGAAGTAGAGCGACTGGGCCACGACGGCGTCGTAGTCGTCGCCGGTCCACAGGTGGGTGCCGGCCCCGTACAGGTGCAGGGACAGGTGGTCGAGCAGCGAGCCCGCGCGCTTGAGCAGCGGGCGCGTCCACTCCTCCTGCCGCCACGGGATGCCGACCCCGACCAGCCGGATCCCGGGGTCGACCAGGCGCATGAACAGGGCGTGCTCGCGGGCCGCGGCGGCATACTCCTCGGCCGTGCGGTGGCCCATCTGCCAGGGGCCGTAGACCTCGTTGCCGACACCCCAGTAGCGCACGTTCCACGGCTCGGCCCGGCCGTTCTTCGCGCGGCGGGCGGTGAGCGTGGTGTGCCTGGCGGCGTTGGTGTACTCGATCCAGCGCACCGCCTCGTCGACGTCCCGGGCGGAGTGCACCAGATACGGCTCCGCGCCCACCGCCTCGCACCAGGCCAGGAACTCGTCGGTGCCGAACCGGTTGGACTCCTGCCCGCCCCAGGCCAGCTCCAGCCGGCTGGGCCGGGACTCGCGCGGCCCGATGCCGTCCTCCCAGTGGTAGGCCGAGGTGAAGTTGCCGCCCGGCCAGCGGATCGGGCCGGGCCCGAGCTCGCGGCAGAGCTCCAGCACGTCGGCGCGCACGCCGTGCAGCGGCCCCGGATCGGTGACGGACAGGGGCGAGCCCTCGTCGAACACCCCGCCCTCGATGTTGCCGAAGAACGCCGACTCCAGGAAGTGCCCGTAGATGTCGTCGTCGACGCGACCGGCGGGACGGCGGGTGTCGATGGTGACGAGCGCCTCGGGACTGGGGACAGGCATGTCAGGAAGACTCCGTTCTGGTCATTGCTGCACCGCTCCCGCGATGCTGTCGACGAACTCGCGCTGCACACGGGCCCCCGCCGGTGAGGGTCCGCATCAGGTCGAAGACGTTGAACGCGGCCACGGTGTCGATCAGCGTGATGATCACCAGGAACGGGACCAGCAGCGGCATCCTCACGTGCCCGAACTCCGCCCAGGCGCCCGCGCCGTCGATCATCGCGGCCTCGTGCACGCCCTGCGGGATCGTCTGCGGCGCGGCGAGCCGGTAGATCAGGGTGATGCCCAGCCACTTCCACACCCACACCGCGATGCCGGCGTACAGCGAGGTGTCCGCGTCGGCCGCGAGGCTCGCGCCGGACTCGCGGCGCTGTCAGCGCTCGGCGTAGGCCCTCTGGTCGTGGTCCGCCGTGCCGGTGAGGGGGCGGGGCGATGCAGCCGGTCGCGGGAAACCCGCCCGTCGCATGGAGTCGGCCCGTCTCGTAGGCCTGCCGGTCTCGTGAAGTCGGCCGGTCTCGTGAAGCCGGCCCGGGCCGGCACGTGTCGCCTCCGCTCACCTCCGCTCGCCTCCGCTCACTTCCGCGAATCGATCGGGCACGAGGGGCCGATCCTCATGTGGCGTTAAGAATGGCCGCTTACCGTGGGCGGCTGTGTTGATGCGAGATGACGTGGAGACGGAGCGGCGGGTGCGGCCCCGCCGGGTGTGGCGGGTACGGCTGGCCGCCGGGCTGGCGGTGCTGTTCGCGGCGGGGACGGCCGTGCGGGCCGGTGGGCTGGAGGCCGGGGCGTTCCTGGTGCCGATGGTCTCCTTCACCCCTTACTTCGCGCTCGCGGCACTGGCCGGGCTGGGGGTCGCGGTCGCCGCGCGGAGCCGGGCCGCGATCGCGGTCATGGTCGCGGTGTGCGCCTGTCTCGCCTGGCTCGTGGTGCCGCGGGCGGTCGGCGGGAGCGAGGTCCCGGCCGGGGGTCGTCCGCTGCGGGTGCTGACCGCCAACCTGAACGGCGGGCGCGGGGACGCGACGGTGATCGTCGACCTGGTACGCCGGTTGAACGTGGACGTCCTGAGCATCCAGGAGCTGACGTACTCCGCCCGCGACCGGCTGGCGGCGGCCGGGCTCGAGGCGCTGCTGCCGTACCGGATGGGCCGGGCCGACTTCCGCGGCCCGGAGGGCAGCGGCCTGTACGCCCGCCACCCCCTGCGCGAGCGGACCGGCCTGTTCCAGCCGGTCGGGCACCACATGCCGGTGGCCGAGGTGTCGCTGCCCGGCGGCTCGGCCGTGGAGGTGGTGGTCGTGCACCCGGTCGCGCCGGTGCCCTCGACGGTGCCGGAGTGGGCGGCCGGGGTCGCCGCCCTGCCGCCCGCGCCCGCCTCGGGACCGCCGCGGATCCTGGCGGGCGACTTCAACGCGACCCTCGACCACGCGGTGTTCCGGCGGCTGCTGGACACCGGCTACACCGACGCCGCGGCCTCCACCGGTCAGGGCCTGAACCCCACCTGGCCGCAGGGCCGCGCGCTGCCGCCGCTGGTGACCATCGACCACGTGCTGACGGACGCGCGGGCCGGGGCGGTGGACGTGCAGGTGTTCGACGTGCCGGGCTCCGACCACCGCGCCCTCTTCGCCGATCTGCGGGTGAAGTGACGGGGGCCGTTCAGGAGCCCATCGGAGGAGAGATCATCTTCCGGCCGGCGGTGGCGCCGCCGTCCACCGCGACCGAGGCGCCGGTCTGGTACGGGAAGTCGTCCGAGGCCGGCCCCAGCACCGCCCGGGCGATCTCCCCCGCCGTGGCCATGCGCTCCATGCCGTCCACGTGAGCGGCCCCCAGGCGTCCCGGTACCGCGCCCACATCTCGTCCGTCAGCCCCGGGGGCCGGACGAAGGGGGTGTCGGTGGTGCCCGGCAGGATGGCGTTGACCCGGATCCCGCGGGTGCCGTACGCCAGGGCCGCCGACTTGACGATCCCCTGCACCGCGCGCTTGCCGGCGGCGTACGCGGCGCCGTTCGGGCGGGCCTGCTCGGCGGCCGACGAGGCGGTGCAGACGATTCCAGCGTGATCGCGTGCGGCTCGGCCGAGCCGCCGATCCCGGCGTTGTCGAAGGCGACGTCGAGGCGGCCGTACCGGGAGGCGACCCGGTCTACGAACGCCTTGACCTGGCTCTCCACGCGTACCTCCGCCCTGACGTAGACCGCCTCCCCGCCGGAGCGGCGGATCTCCGCCTCGACCTCCTCGCCGAGCTGCTCGCGCCGGCCGCAGAACCCCACCCTGGCGCCCTCCCCGGCGAACGCGACCGCGGCCGCCCGGCCGATGCCCGAGGTCGCGCCGGTGATCAGCACGACCTTGCCCCGGAAGCGCCCCCGCGCGGCCACCGGGGAGTCGATCAGCACGGGGACCATGCTGCTGAACGGCCCGCCCGCCCGGATTCCCCCCGCCGTCTCGGCTTTCCGGCCAGTAGGAGGGGACCGCGCCGCGAAAAGGATCGGTACGGCGTGATCTTTCACGTCATATGATCGTCCCCCACCCTTGTCTCCGGAGGTCCCGCATGACCGAGGCGCACCCCCACCCGCGGATCGACACGTCGGTCCCCCATTCCGCGCGCGTCTACGACTACTGGCTCGGCGGCAAGGACAACTTCGCCGCCGACCGAGCCGTGGCGGAGGCGACGGCGCAGGCCGCGCCCGGCGTCGTGCAGGGGGCGCAGGACAACCGGGCCTTCCTCGGCCGGGCCGTGCGCCACCTCGCCACCCAGGGCGTCACCCAGTTCCTCGATCTCGGGACCGGCATCCCCACCCAGGGCAACACGCACGAGGTCGCCCAGGCCGCGAACCCGGCCGCGCGGGTGGTGTACGTCGACAACGACCCCATCGTGATGATCCACGCCCGCGCGCTGCTGCGGAGCAACCCCGAGGGGCGCACCGCGTACATCGAGGCCGACCTGCGCGACCCGGACTCCATCCTCGGCCACCCCGACCTGCGCGGCACCCTCGACCTCGACCGGCCGGTCGGGCTGATCATCGTGGGCACGCTGATGTTCATCAAGGACCACGAGGACCCCTTCGGCCTGGTCGGCCGGTTCACCTCCGCCCTGGCGCCCGGCAGCTACCTGGCCGTCTCGCACGTCACCGCCGACTTCGCACCCAAGCAGGTGGGGGCCAGCGCCGACGCGTACAACAGCGACGCCCTGGCCTTCACCCCGCGCACCGCGGAGCAGGTCATGCGGTTCTTCGAGGGGTACGAGCTGGAGGAGCCCGGCCTGGTGCCGGTGTTCGACTGGCGTCCGGACGAGCCGGTGACCCGGTCGGCGGAGGAGGCGGGGGCGTACGGCGCGGTGGGCCGGAAGCTCTGACGACCGCGCTCCACCGGATTTCCCCGAACGCATAAACGCGCATTTTCCCAATTGATCCACCCATGACCCAGATATAAGACTCCTGCATGAAGTTGTTTAACCGGGAGCGGGAATTTAGGGTCTATGTGCCGGCCGGCATCTTCACTTTCAAGGCCGGAAGGTGGGCGGGGAATTGTCGGGTTTGTTGCGAATGGCGGTTGCGCGGAAAATCGCGGCCGGCGTGGTGTTCGCCTGGGTGGCCATCGCCGTGGCGGCCGTTCTCGCCAGCGGCCCCCTCGACGACGTCCGGGTCACCAGCGGCACCTCCATGCTGGCCAGGGACGCCGAGTCGGCCCGCGTGCTCGACCTGCTGGCCCAGCAGTCCGGCCGGGTGGTTCCCGCCCTCGTGATCTACGAGCGGCCCGGGCCGCTCCAGCCGGGCGACCTCGCGGCGGCCCGGCACGACCTGCGGCAGTTCGCCACCGTTCCCGACGTGCTCGGCACCGCGTCGGCGCCGGTCCCCAGCGCCGACGGGCGCGCGCTCCAGGTGACGGTGCTGCTGTCCGGCAAACCTGGCGTGCTCGTCAGCCCCCTGGTCGAGCGGCTGCGCCAGATCGCCGCGGAGGGCAGCCCGCCGGGGCTGGTCAGCCACGTGAGCGGCGCCGGCGGGGCGGCCGCCGACTACGTCGACTCCTTCCGCCGCGTCGACGGCACGCTCCTGGCGCTGAGCGTGGCCGTGGTGTTCCTGGTCCTGCTCGCCGTCTACCGCAGCCCCGTCCTGTGGATGATCCCCATGCTCGCCGTGGTGGTGGCCTACCTCGCCTCGGCGGCGGCGGTCTACGCGCTGGCGCGGGCCGGGCTGATGACGCTGCGCGCCGCCACGCCCGAGATCTTCACCGTGCTGGTGTTCGGGGTGGCCACGGACTACGCGCTCCTGCTCGTCGCCCGCTTCCGGGAACGGCTGCGCGTGACGGCCGATCCGGGGGCGGCGCTGAAGGAGGCGCTGTCCGGAGGCATCCGCACGGTCGTGGCCTCGGCGCTGACGGTGGCGGGCGGCGTCGGCTGCCTCGTGGTCGCCGACACGCACGCGCTGCGCTCGATCGGCGCGGCGGCCGCCGTCGGCATCGTGATCACGATGGTGGTGATGGTGACCCTGCTGCCCGCGCTCATGCTCCTGGGCGGGCGGCGGGCCTTCTGGCCGAACACGCCGCGTCCCGGCCAGGTGCCCCGCGACGGGCTGTGGCAGGGGGTCGCGGGCTTCGTCGGCCAGCGGCCCCGGCTCGCCTGGGCGGGCTCGGCGCTGCTCCTGACCATGCTGTGCATGGGGCTGACCACGCTCGACGCCTCGGGCATCCCGCCGTCGGCCCTGTTCACCATGCGCACCGACTCCGTGGCCGGCTACGACGCGCTGCGGCGCCACTACCCGGCCAGCGCCCCCGTGGTGGTCCTGGCCCGGCAGGACCAGAGCGCCGTCGTGGGGCGGGCGGTGCGCCAGGCGGAGGGGGTCGTGTCGGTGCGCCGGGGGCCGCCCGCGCCATGGCGTACCTTCGACGTGGTGCTGGCCGCTGAGCCGAACACGCCGGAGGCCCGGCGCCTGGTGGAGGACCTGCGCACGTCCGTGCGCGCCGTCGCCGGTGGGGCGGCGCTGCTCGGCGGGGTTCACCAGCGAACTCCTCGACATCAGGACCGCCGCCCTCGACGACGCCTTCCTCGTGGTGCCGCTGATCCTGCTGGTCGTGGGGCTGATCCTGATCGTCCTGCTGCGCTCGCTGGTGGCGCCGCTGCTGCTGATCGGCACGGTGGTGCTGTCGTTCGCGGCCACGCTCGGGCTCTGCTCGGCGCTGTTCACCCAGTTCCTGGGTTATCCCGTCATGGACGCGTCCTTCGCCCTGTACGCGTTCGTCTTCCTCATCGCCTTCGGCATCGACTACAACATCTTCCTGATGGCCCGGGTGCGGGAGGAGTCCCTGCGGCTGGACACCCGCGAGGCCACCCTGCACGCGCTGCGGGCGACCGGCGGGGTGATCACGGCGGCAGGGGTCGTGCTGGCGGCGGCGTTCTTCGTGCTGACCGTGCTGCCGCTGGTGCCGGTCGTGCAGCTCGGGCTGCTGGTGGCGATCGGGGTGGTCATCGACACCGTCGTCGTACGGTCGTTCCTGGTGCCCGCGCTCGCCCACCACATGGGGCGGCTCATCTGGTGGCCAGCGCGTGCAGCTCCTTCAGCTCCTGCCCCAGGAGCCCGAGCAGCTCCCCGGACCGCGACACCCGGGGATCGAACACCGCCGAGAACGACACCGTGCCGCCGACAGGCATGATCACCACCATCCCGGCCAGCCCCGGCGCCAGGCCGGGCACCGCGAACACCTCGCCCGGGGCCGCGAGCTCCTTGGGCAGCGGGATCGCGGTCACGCTGAGCCTCCTGGGCTCGTCCTTCCTGAACAGCGGCGACAGCAGCCGCAACATCGGCACCGCGACTGCGGCGGGCAGGCCGTAGAGCCGGCGGGCGGCCTGCCGCGCGTGCCCGATCCGCCTGAGCGTCGTCTGCTCGGTCACCCGCTCCAGCCGGGCCATGGTCGAGGGCTCGTCGCAGGGCATGGCGATGGGCAGGAGCCCGGTGTGGTTGCCCAGCGCGGTGTGCTGCCGATGCCCGCACAACCCGACCGGCAGCGCCACCACCAACTCCCGCCCCCGCCCCTTCCACCAACGCCCGCCACCGTCGCTCCCGCCGCGCCCCCCGCGACCGACGCCCCATACACCGCCGCTGTCGCCCCCGCCCCGCAACCGGTCACCATCGCTCCACACGCCACCATCGCCTCCGCCCCGTGACCCGGCACCGTCGGGCGGGTTCTGCGTGCGGCCGGGATCGCCGCCGTCCGGCGCGCGGTCGTGCCCCTCCCCGCCCCGCACCCCGTACAGCCCGCCACCGGGGCCGAAGTCCGGCCGGAGGTCGGGGGGCCAGGCGGTGGGGTTCCAGGCGCGCAAGGCGCCGGCGACGAGGGCGATGCCGATCTGGGCGAGGCTGGCGCCGGTGGCGCGGGCGATGTCGTGGAACGGGGCGCTGTCCAGGGTGGTCACCTGCAACTGGAGGTCCTGCCCCCCACCAGCGCGGGCGGTGAACCAGCGGGGCGAGGCGGCCCCCAGCCGGCCCAGGTCGGCCAGCGCGCGACGGGCCGGTCCCGGCGACCTCCAGTACGTCCCGCCCGCCTCGGGCGGCGGCAGCGTCTACGTCCCCAGCAGGACACGGGCGGCACCGGCGATACCCATGCCGTCCTGGAAGACGTGATGCGCCCGGTAGCAGAGCACATGTCCGGCCCCCTCGTCGTCCCCGTCCAGCACCATCAGGCTCCACAGCGGACGGTTCGGGGTGAGCGGCCGGACCCGCAGGGCGTCCATCACCGCCTGGTGGACGCCGATCCCGGGGGGCAGCCGATGGAACTCGACGTGGTGGGCGGGATCGAACGCGGGATCCGGCTCCCAGCGTGCCCGCCGTCCCCGCCCGGCCAGCCGGTAGGCCAGCGCCGGCGCCCGTACGCGCACCTTCTCGGCGACGTCCGCGCACAGCTGCGCGGGATCCGGCGGGGGCCCCGGACGGCGTACGGCGATGCCGTAGTGCATGCGGGAGTCGTGCACCGCACCCGCGCCGAGCCGGATCACATAATGGTCGCCGAAAGTCAGGGGTATCGCACCGGCGGCGAATTCGCCATTCACGGTCGGCCAGGTTATCTTCCGGCGTACACCGAGTGAAGCAATTCCCGTCCGGCGAGCCGCCGATATATTTGACCTCCAGCGAAAATCACCGGAAGTCGGGGGGCTAATTGTGGAAATTCGACCGGTTGAAGTGCTGTTGTTGGGCTATTTCGGGCTCATGGCGCTCATCGCGGCCGTTTCCCTGGACCGCCTGGCCGGCGGCCCGGCCCTGCTCGCGGGATACGCGCTCGCCGCCCTGTTCCTGATCGGCCTCGCCCACGCGGAGCGCCGCCTGCCGGGCGTCAGGGCGGTGTCGCGCATCCGGTTCGCCGGGCCGCTCCTCGTGCTCCCGTTCGCGTACTCCGCCGCCGCCCGCACCGCCCCCGTCCTGCACGGCCGCTTCGTCGACGACGCCGTGCAGGCCTGGGAGCAGGCGGCGTTCGGGATCTCGCCGAACGCCGCGATCAGCGTCCTGGCCAACCCACCGCTGACGGAGCTGCTGACCTTCTGCTATTTCTCCTACTACGCCTGCTTCCTGCTCCCGGTGATCCTCTACGCGCGAGGCCGCCGGCAGCTGGCCGAGCGCTACCTGTTCGCCGCGCTCACCGCGCTGCTGACCTGCTACGCCGGGTTCGTCCTCGTCCCGCTGGCCGGCCCGGCCCTGGCGGCGCCGGAGCTGTACGCCGCCCACCGGCCCTCCGGCTACGCGATCACCGCCCTGCAGAACCACATCATGGCGACCTTCGACCCGCCCGGCGCCTGCTTCCCGTCGCCGCACGTGGCGGGCGCCTGGATCACCCTGTTGTGCCTGCGCCGGTTCGTCCCGGCGAACGTCCGCCTCCTCCTGTGCGTGCTGACCGCCGGGCTGACGGTCGCCGTCGTCTACGACTGGTATCACTACTTCTCCGACGTCATCGCCGGCCTGGCGGTGGCGCTGGCCGCGCACGCCGTCACGAAGCGGTACGCGGTGCGGCCAGAGCAGCCAGAGCGGCCTCGAATCCCTGCCTGAGCGTGGTGGCGGGGGCGAAGCCCAGCTCGCGTACGGCGTCGTCCGGCGCGCAGGTCCAGTCGGCGCGGCGCATCTCGCGGGCCTTGTCCCGGTTGAGCGGCGGGACGGTCCCCGCGGCCAGCTCGGCCAGGGCGGCCACGGCCCCCACGACCGGCACCGGCAGCGGCAGCAGCAGGGGGTCGCGGCAGCCGGCCGCCCGGGCGAGGGCGCGGCAGATGTCGGCCCAGTGATAGGCGTGGCCGTCGCTGATCGGGTACGTGCCCCGCCGTGGATCGTCCGGATGCAGGGCGGGGCCGTGGTCGGCGGCGGCGAGCAGCGCGGTGCACAGGTCGTCGACGTAGACCATGCCGTAGCGGCGGCGGCCGTAGCCCGCCTTGACGACCACGCCGAGCCGGACCATGGGCAGGAGGGCAGGCAGCAGCGCGGCCTCCCCCGGGCCGTAGACGATGGCGGGGCGCAGGATGACCGAGGGCACCTGGTGGGCGTGCTCCCTGGCGACCTGCTCGCCCGCCCGCTTGCTGGCCCCGTACAGGGAGATCGCCGGGCCGGCGGCCAGGGAGGAGCAGAGCACCAGGCGCGGCGGGCGGGGTCTGGTGGCGAGCGCGCGGACCAGGTGGGCGACGCCGTCGCGGTTGAGCGCCCAGAACTCGGCGGCGGTGCGCGCCCTGAGCGCGGCGGCCAGGTGGATCACCCGGTCGGCTCCCTCCAGCGCCTCCGGGATGCCCCGGCCGGTGGCCAGGTCCCCGTCGACCACCTCGACGCCCAGCTCGCGCAGCGCCCGCGCGCGCGGGGACGGGCGGGCGAGCGCGGTGACCCGGCCGCCACGCGCGAGGATCATCCGCGTCAGCCGCCCCCCGACGAAGCCGGTGGCCCCGGTGACCAGGTAACGCCGCCCGCCCGCCCACGCCGCCGACGCGTCCTGCCACGACAGGCCGTGCCGCGAGCCCGCCCCGCGCGCGTCCTCCTGCCGCGAGTCCGCCCCGCGCGGCTGCGCGGGCGTCACAGGTCGCGGCCGTAGATGCGGTACGTCTTGCTGTGGGTGCAGCCGGCGCTCTCCAGGTAGCGGTTCACGGCCGAGTTGTCCTCCAGCGTCCACCCGTGCTCCATCCCGCCGTCGTACCCAGCCGCCCTGACCGCCTCCTGCCCCCGGGCGAAGAGGGCGGTCTCGATGCCGCGGCCGGACAGGTGCGGGACGACACCGAACAGGACGCCTCGGACCCGGTCGATCCGGCGCGCGGCCAGGGACAGGCGGACCAGCCCGATCGGCAGGCCGAAGCGGGTCAGGCGGCCCCGGGCGGCGGGCAGGGCCTGGTTGAGGTCGGGCAGCGCGAGGGCGACCGCGACCGGCTCGCCCGCGACCTCGGCGAGCTGGACGAGCCCGGGTTCCATGACCGCGCGCAGCCGGCCCGCGACGGCGGTGAACTCGGCGTCCGTCATCGGGGTGAAGCCCCAGTTGCCCTGCCACGCGCGGTCGAAGACGTGCTTGACCCGCATCATGTCGGCGTGGAAGTCGCCCGGGTCGAGGGATCGTACGGTGAGCTGGTGGCTCCGCTCGGCGTGCCGCGCGATCCGGGCCAGCCGCTCCCCCGGCGCCCCGTGACCCCCCTCCCACGCCCACAGGTCCTTCGCCTTCGCCAGCCCGCACGACTCCAGCAGCCCCGGATAGTAGGCGGGGTTGTACGGCATCATCACGCTCGGCGGCGTGCCGAACCCGTCCACGAGCACCCCGCACTCCTCGTTCGTGGTGAAGTTGACCGGCCCCAGCATGGTCCGCAGCCCGCGCCCGCGCAGCCACCGGCCGGCGGCGTCCAGCAGCTCGCGCGCGACCGAGGGGTCGTCGGCGCAGGCGAACTGGCCGAAGAACCCGTCGCGCGCCCCGTGGACGTCGTTGTGGCGCGGGTTGTCCACGGCGGCCACCCGACCTGCCACCCGCCCGCCCCGGCGTACGGTGAACAGCTCGACGTCGCCGTAGGCGAAGAAGGGGTTGCGCCGCCGGTCCAGCAGCCGCCGGCAGTCGCCCCGCAGCGGGGGCACGAAGCAGGGGTCGCGGCCGTGCAGCGTGTACGGCAGCTCGACGAACTCCCGCAGCCGGCGGCGCCCCCGGACCGGTTCGGCCGCCGGGGCCCGCCCGCTAGGTGCCGGACGGGACGAAGACGAGACTCGCATTGTGGCCCCCGAAGGCGAACGAGTTGGACACGACGGCACCGGGCGCGAGCGGGCGCGGCCGGCGTACCACGTCGATCTCGCACTCGGGATCCTGCGCGTCGAGGTTGATCGTGGGGTGGATCAGGCGCTCGTGCAGCGTCAGCACGCCCGCCACGGCCTCGATCGCGCCCGCGGCGCCGATCGCGTGGCCGACCACGCTCTTGGTCGAGGTGACCGGCACCTGGCCGGGGCCGAACAGCCGGGCGATCACCTGAGCCTCGGTGACGTCGTTGAGCGGGGTGCCGCTGCCGTGGGCGTTCACGTGCGCCACGTCCCCCGGCTCCACGCCCGCGTCGGCCAGCGCCTGGCGGACGCACCGTTCGGCCCCGTCGCCCTTGGGATCGGGCGAGGTCAGGTGGTGGGCGTCGGAGGTGCGGCCGTAGCCCGCCAGCTCGGCGTAGACGCGGGCGCCCCGGCGTACGGCGTCCTCGAGGCGTTCGAGCACGACGAACGCGGCGCCCTCGGCCAGCACGAAGCCGTCGCGGTCGGCGTCGAAGGGCCGCGAGGCCCGCTCCGGCTCGGCCACCCGCTGCGACAGCGCGCCGCAGCGGTGGAAGGCGAGCAGGACGGCCGGCGAGACGCACGCCTCGGTGCCCCCGGCCACCACCAGGTCGGCCGACCCGTCCCTGAGCAGGCGCAGCCCCTCCCCGATCGTGTGGCCGCCGGAGGCGCAGGCCGTCGAGACGGTCAGGCTGGGGCCGAGGATCTGGTGGCGCATGCTGACGAACGCGGCCGACGCGTTGGGCATCTTCCTCGGGATGTAGAGCGCGCCCGGCTGCCCGTCGTCGCCGAGCAGGGCGGCCTCGGTGGTCTCGTTGCCGCCCAGCGCGGTGCCGGTCACGACCGCGCGCCGCTCGGGCAGGACCGCCGGCTCACCGGCGTCGGCCAGCGCGTCGTCGGCCGCGCACACGGCCAGCAGCGTCGCGCGGTCCATCCGGCGCGCCTGCTTGCCCGTGACGTAGGGGGAGGTGTCGAAGCCGGGCACCTGGCAGGCGAAGTCGACCGGCAGGCCGGCGGGGTCGAAGGAGGTGATCGTACGCGCGGTGGAGCGCCCGGCGACCAGGGTGCTCCAGAACGTCCGGAGATCGTTGCCGGCCGGGGTGCGCACGCCCAGGCCGGTGACGGCGACGCGGACCCGCCCGCGCATCAGCCGGCCTGGGCCCCGGCGTGGACCAGGGCTGTCACGTCGGCCAGGGTGCGCGCCTGCTTGGCGGTGTCGAGGTCGACGACCAGCTTGAAGCGGTCCTCGCTCGCCGCGGCCAGCTCGGCCATGTCGAGGCTGTCGGCCTCCAGCTCCTCGCGCAGGTCCGTCTCCGGGGTGATGAGTGCCGGATCCACCGAGAGGATCTTGGCGCAGATGGCGCGGAGCTGGTGGAAGATCTGTTCCTCGGTCATGCGTACGTCCTTGTCGGCTGTCGCTGTCGTGCATCGGGGCTGAGCCGGGGCTCGAGCGCCGCGCGCCGCTGGGCGCGCTCATGCTCGGTCCAGACCAGCGGCGATTACTATACTATTACCGACAGTCACTGTCAGCTACGATCACCCGATGCGGAGTGAGTCGCCGGAATGCTTCGGACAGAGCCGGAAAGTGAATGCCGGGCCGTGCCGGACCCGTTCAGCAAATGCCGGGTCCCGCAGGAGATAGCGGGGCTGGTAGCGCCGGGCGTCTACCCCTTCTACCTGCCGGTCGAGGAGCGGCCGGGCGGCGGGGAGGTGGTGGTGGGCGGCCGCCGCGTGCTGATGGCCGGCTCCAACGACTACCTGGCGCTGTCGGACGACCCGCGGCTGAAGGAGGCCGGCGCGGACGCGCTGCGCCGGTTCGGCGCGGGCAACTCCGGCTCGCGGGTGCTCAACGGCACGCTGGTCCTGCACCAGCGCCTGGAGCAGGAGCTGGCGGAGTTCCTCGGCCACGAGGCGGCGATGGTGGTCTCCACCGGCTACCAGGCCAACCTGTCCCTCGGCGCGTTGTTCGGGCCGCGCGACGTCCTGCTGGCCGACCGGCACATCCACGCCTCGCTCCTCGACGCCGCCCGGCTCGGCCAGGCGCGGCTGCGGCGCTTCCGGCACAACGACATGGCCCAGCTCGGCGCGCTGCTGGAGGCCGCCGGCCCGGACGACGGGGTGCTCGTGCTCACCGAGGGCATGTTCTCGGTCGGCGGCGACCTGTGCGACCTGCCGGGCATCGCCAAGCTCGCGGCCCGGCACGGAGCCCGGGTCGTCATCGACAGCGCGCACGACGCGGGCCTGCTGGGCGCCGGCGGGCGGGGCGCCGCCGAGCACTACGGCCTGCAGCCGGCCGTGGACGTGCAGACGGTCACCTTCTCCAAGTGCTTCGGCACGCTCGGCGGAGCCGTCGCCGGGCCCCGGCACGTCATCGACTACCTGCGGCACAGCGCGCGGGCCGCGTTGTTCTCGGCCTCGCTGCCGCCGGCCTGCACCGCGGCGGCGCTGGCCGCCCTCCACATCATCCGTACGGAGCCCGAACGCCGCCGGGCGGCCCTGACCGCCGCCGAACGCCTGCGCTCGGGCCTGGTCGCGCTCGGTTTCGCCATCCCGCCGGGTGGCACCCCCACCGTGTCGCTGCAGGTGGGAGACGCCCTGGAGTGCAGCCGGTTCTGGGCCGGGCTGCTGGACGAGGGGGTCTTCGGCAACGTCATGCTGCCGCCGGGCGTGCCCGAGGGCAAGGCGCTGATCCGGCTGAGCGTCACCGCCGCCCACACCGGCGCGCAGGTGGACCGGGTGCTGGGCGCGGTGGCCGCCGTCGCCGGCCGCCTGGGCACGCTCACCCGGCGCTGACCGCACGCGTCCCGACCCGCACTCCGGCGGGGCCGACCGGGTCGGCGCTTCCACTAGCCTGGCCCCGCGGAGCGGCAGGCGACGGTACCTGTCGCGGACGAATGGGAGGACGATGGTGCGGACCTGGCTGACCGACCGTTTCGGGGTGGAGGTGCCGTTGGTCGGGGCGCCGATGGCGGGGGTGGGTGACGGGCGGCTGGCCGCGGCGGTGTCCGCGGCGGGCGGGCTGGGCGTGATCGGGGCGCCCCCGAAGGCGCCGGCCTCGTGGATCTCCCAGCAGGCCGCCGTCGCCGCCGCGAGCGGGCGCCCGTACGGCATCGGGCTGATGGCCTGGGCGCTGCGCGACAACCCCGGCCAGCTCGACGCGGTGCTGGAGGCCCGGCCCGCGCTGGCCTCGGTGAGCTTCGGCGACTTCGCCGGCTACGTCGAGCCGCTGCGGCGGGCCGGGATCGTCGTGGCCGTCCAGGCGGGCACCACCGAGGAGGCGCGGGCGGCCGAGCGGGCCGGGGCGGACGTGGTGGTGGCCCGTGGCGCGGAGGGCGGCGGGCACGGGCGCAACGAGGTGGCCACGCTGCCGCTGCTGCAGGGCGTGCTGGACGCGGTGAGCGTGCCGGTGCTGGCCGCGGGCGGCATCGCCACGGCCCGCGGTCTGGCCGCCGTGCTGGCCGCCGGGGCGGAGGGCGGCTGGGCCGGGACGGCGTTCCTGGGGTGCGCCGAGACGATGCTGTCCGAGGCGGGCCGGGAGCGGGTGCTGGCCACCGGGGAGACGGGCACCGCGTACGGGCGGGTCTTCGACGTCGCGCAGCACCTGGCCTGGCCTCCGGAGTTCGGCGGGCGGGCGCTGCGCAACGCGTTCTTCGACCGGTGGAACGGGCACGAGGAGGAGCTGGCCGCGGACGAGGCGGCGCGGGCCGAGCTGGAGTCGGCCCGCGTGGAGGGTGACTTCGACACCGCCTACGTCTACGCGGGCCAGGCGGTGGGCCTGGTGGAGCGGCAGCGCACCGCCGCCGACGTGGTCGCCGCCTTCGCCACCGCCGCCACGCTCCTGGGCCGCTTCGCTCGTCCCTAGCCGCCCGCCATCGAGCTGCCGGGCGTTTCGGGGAGCCGGGCGAGGACCGCGTCCAGCTGGTCCCAGCCGTCCAGCTCGGCCCCGTCACCCACCCGCAGCACACCCCCGGTGTGCAGGCCCGCTCCCCCGGCCAGCCGCCGATACGCCCCCTTGCGCCGCACCATGCCGGCACCTTACCGGCCTGTGCGCGGGCCGGTGGGCGGTGCAGTGGGTAAGGGGCTGTGTGGAGGTGAAACCGTGAGCGGTGACGACGTCCGGGACGCTGGTGAACGCGCCCTCAGCGGTCTGCTGCAGACCATGCACCTGGCCGCGATGGAGGACCTGCCGCCCCGGGCGGCCGAGCACGCGCGGCTGGTCGGCTTCTCCGACCTCGCGATCTACGTGACCGACCTGCAGCAACTGCTCCTCGTGCCGCTGCCGGGCCAGCGCGGCGCGGACGGCGAGCCGCTCGACACCATCCGGATCGACGGCACCATGCCGGGCCGCGCCTTCCGCGTGGTCGAGATCGTCCGCACCCGTGCCGTCGGCGACCCCGAGGGAGCGGTGCGGCGGTTGTGGCTGCCGCTGCTGGACGGCACGGAGCGGGTCGGCGTGCTCGGCCTGACCGTGCCCCAGGACGCGGCGTCCCGGGACGGGGCGCTGCTCGAGCAGCGGGCCAAGGATCTCGCGTCGCTGGTGGCGCTGATGGTGATCAGCAAGCGGCCGCACAGCGACTCCCACGCCCGGCTGGTACGCGCCCGCCCCCTGACCCTGTCGGCCGAGGTGCTGTGGAACCTGCTGCCCCCGGGCACGTTCGCCAACGACGACGTGGTGATCAGCGCCGCCCTGGAGCCCGCGTACGAGATGGGCGGCGACGCCTTCGACTACGCCCTCGACGGCCACACCCTCTTCCTGTCCGTCTTCGACGCCATGGGGCACGACACCTCCGCCGGGCTGACCGCGTCCGTCGCCATGGGCGCCGGCCGGAACTGCCGCCGGCACGAGATGGACCTGCGCGCGACCGGCGAGGCCATCGACGCGGCGATCAAGGCGGAGTTCACCGGCCGGTTCGCCACGGGCATCCTGGCCGAGCTGGACCTGCGCAGCGGGGTGCTGACCTGGGTCAACCGGGGGCACCACCCGCCGCTGCTGATCCGGGAGGGCCGGCTGGTCGCGACCCTCGACAGCGTCCCCGACCCGCCGATGGGCTTCGGCCTGGACGCGTCCACGGGCATGCTCCGCTACCAGCTCCAGCCCGGCGACCGGCTGCTGTTCTACACCGACGGCATGATCGAGGCGCAGAGCCCGGACGGCGAGCTGTTCGGGCTGGAGCGGTTCATCGACTTCGTCATCCGGCGCGAGGCGGACGGGATGTCGGCCCCGGAGACGCTGCGGCGGCTGATCCAGGCCATCCTGGAGCACCAGCGCGGCCGGCTCCAGGACGACGCGACCGTGCTGACGGTGGAGTGGCAGACCCGGCGCCGCTACCAGCTCACCCTGTGACGTCACGGCACATGCGATGATCGTGCCGCGAAATCAGACGATCGCGGTGAGAGGCGGACAGTTGCCGGAGCAGCAGGGGCGTCGGGTGCCCGGAGCGGAAGGCCCGTTGCGGGCGGTGACCCTCGGCACGTCGGGGCTCGGCCGCCGGCCCGGCGACGACGAGTTGGCGGACGCGCTGCTGTCCGGCCGGTTCCGGCAGCTCGACACCTCCAACGAGTACGCGGAGGGCCGCAGCGAGACGCTGATCGGGCAGGCGCTCAGGAAGGCATCCGGCGAGGCGCAGGGGGTGACGATCTTCTCCAAGGCGGACCGGGACCCGGACACGGGGGTGTTCGACGGTGACCGGGTCATGCGCTCCTTCGAGGAGACGATCTCCCGGCTCGGCGTCGAGACCCTGCCGATCTACCACCTGCACGACCCGATGACGATCACGGTGCGGGAGGCGATGGCGCCCGGCGGCGCGGTTCCGGCCCTGGTGTCGCTGCGCGAGCAGGGGCTCGTCGGCGCGATCGGCATCGCGGCCGGCGGGTGGGGCACCATGGTGCAGGACTACATCCGTACGGACGCGTTCGACGCGGTCCTCACCCACAACCGCTACACCCTGGTGGACCGGCGCGCGGAGGACATCCTGCGGCTCGCCACGGACCGGGACATGACGGTCTTCAACGCCGCGCCCTTCGGCGGCGGCATCCTGTCCGGCTCGCCGCGCCACGCCGGCACCTACGGCTACCGGCCGATCTCGCCCGAGTTCGGCCGGCACGTCGAGCGGGTGCGGGAGCTGTGCGAGCGATGGCGGATCGGCCTGGCGGCGGCCGCCCTGCACTTCTCCCTGGCCGAGCCGCGCATCCACTCCACGGTGGTCGGGATCACCTCGGTGCGGCGGCTGGAGGAGCTGGACGGCCTGGTGGACACCGTGATCCCGGACGGGTTCTGGGCCGAGCTGGCGGCGCTCGGGACGCCGCCTCCGTCGCCGGTCGACTGAGCGGACGTTCGCGCGATCACGGTTCGGGTAGGTGGGCAGCCCCCTGAGAGAGGAGAGGCGTGCCGCTCGAACAGCGAGTCCACAGCGCGCTGGGCATGAGGGTGACCAGCTGGCGCGGCCACGGCCCGGGCCCGGCGGTCGTGTGCGTGCACGGCGCGGGGGTGTCCAGCCGGGAGCTGCTGCCGTTCGTCCGCGTGCTGGGCGCCACGCACGACGCCTGGAGTCTCGACCTGCCCGGGTTCGGCCGCAGCGAGAAGCCCGCCGAGCCCCTCACCCTGGAGACGCTCGCCGACGCGGTGGCCGACTGGCTGGCCGTGACCGGGCTGGAGCGGCCGTGCCTGCTCGGCGGGTCCTTCGGCTGCCAGGTCGTCGTGGACCTGGCGGCCCGCCACCCGGGCCTGGCCGGCGCGCTGGTGCTGACGGGCCCGACCGTCGACCCGCACGCGCGCACGCCCGTCCGGGTCGTGGGCCAGTGGCTGCGCAACTCGGTAGGCGAGAGCCCGCGCATGGCACCGCTGAACGTCGCCGACTACCTCGACGCCGGGCCGCGCCGGGTGCTGGCCAGCTTCGGCGCCTCGATGCGCGACCGGATCGAGGACAAGCTGCCGCACGTCGCCGAGCCCGTCCTGGTGGTGCGGGGCGGCAAGGACCGGATGGTGAGCCAGGCGTGGGCCGAGGAGGTCACGCGGCTGCTGCCCAGGGGGCGGCTGGTCGTCATGGACGGCCTTCCGCACATGGTCCCGTACCGCGATCCCCGGGGGCTGGCCCGCGAGGTCGCGGCGTTCCTGGAGGAGGTGGCCGCGTGAGGCCGGGCAAGGCGGTGGCGTCGTTCGACTCGGCGACCGGCATGTTGCGGGCGCTATCGCGGTTCCTGCACGACAAGGACGTGCCGCTGCTCGGCCAGGGCCCGGCGGCGCTGGAGCCGGTGGCGGCCGCGCTGCTCGGCGGGGCGGGGCGGCTGCCGCGCAAGGCCAAGGAGCGGGCGTACGCCGTGAGCGGCTGGGCCGAGGCCGTGCCGATGCGCCGCGTCCCCGAGATCCGCTCCGAGGAGCTGGCGGGGTGGGTGACCGGGCACTACCCGCGCCGCCCGTACCCGGTGGCCTTCGTCGGCTCGTCCAACGGCGCCCTGGTCCACCTGGCCGCGGCGCTGCGCGCGCCGTGGCTGCCGCAGACGCTGCTGCTGCCGGTACGCCGCCGCGGCGTCCGCCCCGACGACCCGCGCGGCGACCTGCGGGTGACCCAGGGCGCCGGGCGGGCGCTGCTGGACGCGAACCCCGACCTGGTGCTGCACCACATGCACGACGCCAACCAGGACCGCCTGATGATCGCGGGCATGACGTACTTCCGGGTGAAGTGGCGGCGTCTGGCCGAGGCGTACCGGCGGTTCCTGGAGGAGTCGCTGCCGCCCGGCGCGACGCTGGTGGTGGTGGACTGCGGGCTGCGCTGGCCGGCCACGGAGGTGGGCCCGCGCCACCTCTTCCAGCACGGCGCGCTCGGCGGCGCGACCCGCGAGGAGTACGAGCACGGCGGCCCGCGCGTGGCCGGCTACCTCGCCCGGTACGGCGCCGGGCGGTCCGCGTGGGACTACCCGGAGGCGGACGGCGAGCACCCGGAGGCGGAGTGGGGGTTCCAGCCGGAGCTGCTCGGCGACCTGACGGAGCTGGCGGAGCGGAACCGGTGGCAGCTGGTCCGCATGCGGTTCGGCGAGCCCGAGGACCTGAGCCCGGTCGTGGCGGACCTGTACCGGAGCTGGTACCGGACCCGCGGGCTGCCCGGCGACCGGCTGCTGGTGGAGTGCTTCCTGCTGCTGGAGCCGTGGTGGACGCTGCGCAGCGGGTCGGTGCCGTACTGGATGGTGTTCAACACCGATCAGTCGCACGCGCACGCGATGTCCTACCTCGACGACGTGGACCCGTTCGACGAGATCAGGCTCATCCTGTTCTCGCACGGCGTGGACTCGGTCGGGCTGGCGGGGATCGACGACTGGCGCGCGCTGCTGGCGCGGGGCCGCAAGCTCGGGGTGTTCACCGGGGTCGACACCGACGCCTACCCGCGTGACTTCGCCGGGCTCGTGCGGGCGCACCGGGAGCTGGCGCGGATCCGCACGACGTACCCGATGCCGCTGCCGCTGGAGTGGCCGGTGGCCGAGGAGTTCCTGGCCAAGCGGGAGGAGCTGGAGTGGCACGCCGGTTAGGGCAGGCGGAGCAGCCCCTCGTGCCGGACCGCCCAGGAGGCGGGGAAGCCGGGTGAGGGCGGGCCGCCGTCCCAGCCCCTGGCCATGAGGGCGACCGCCGCCAGCAGGCCGCCGTTGCCCGGCAGGTAGACGGGCAGGGTGGCGCTCTGCCGGTTGTGGCCGTTCGGCAGGTACGCGTTCTTGGCCACGGGCCGCAGCAGCGCCTCCACGGCGGTGGCCGGATCGCCCAGCCTGGTGGCGGTCATGGCGATCGCCGGGTGGTCCCAGCCCCACGTCGTCTCCCAGTCCCAGGTGGCCAGCACGTCGGCGAGCGTGGCGCGCATCGTGCCGGCGTCGATGAGGCGGGTCTGGGGGACGAAGCCGAGCGCGTACAGCATGGAGGGGTGGTCGTCGCGCACGGTGTACGGCGGCGCGTCCATCGCCGCGTACACCCCGCCGCGCACGCGGGGCGCGGACATCCCGGCGGCCACCTCGGCCCAGTGCGGGTCGGGGCCCAGCCCCATCAGCCGCCGCCAGCGCTGCGCCACCTCCAGGGCCCACGACCAGTACGCCAGCTCGAACGTCGGGTTGGCCGCGCTCGCCCGCACGTCCGCGTACGACTCCTGGGCCGGCACCAGCGGCGGCCCCAGCCCGTACCCGCCGGGCCCCTCGACCGCGAACGCCGCCATGAACGCGGCCGTGTCGAGCACGAGGTCCGCGTACCGGGCCAGCGCCCGCCGGGTGCCGACGGCGCGGCGGACCAGCTCGGCCAGGAAGATCGGGTGCGGCTGCTGCCAGAGCAGGAACGGCCCGATCGGGCTCGGGCTCTCCCGCCCGTCCGGGCCCACCTGCTTGGGCCAGCGCGCCCCGGGGCAGCCCTGCGCGGCGGCGGTCTCGCGGGCGCGGGGCAGGACGGCGGCGTACCAGCCGAGGCTGCGCTCCAGCAGCCCGGGCCGGCCCCAGAGCGGGAAGTGGGCCGCGTGCCACCAGTGCATCTCCAGGTGGAAGCGGCCGCGCCAGCTGTTGGCCATCAGCCCGGTCTCGGCCGGCGGGGTGGACCCGGCGCAGTGGATCGCCGTGAGGTACTGCGACAGCACGATCCGCCGCTCCAGCTCCGGGGCCCGCTCGTCGCGGCTGCCGGACAGGTCGACCGCGCCGCCCGTGCTCCAGAACCGGGCCCAGTGCCGTCCGGACGCCGCCATCACCTCCCCGAACTCCGGCAGCCGCCCGGCCCCGCGCGCGTCGAACCCGATCACCAGCTCGGCGACCGGCTCGCGGAAGGTGATGAGGAACTCGTGCGGCCCGCACCGCGCCACCTCGCCCCCGCCGGTCACGGCCACCGCCACGTCGTAGGCGGTCCCGTCCAGCACCCGCGCCACCGTGAACCCGCCCGCCGAAGCCCGCAGCTCCGACGTGTGCGCCTCCGGCCGCGACCAGTCGGCCGCGTTCCCCCACGCCTGCGACCCGTATGGGAACGCCAGCCGCACCCCGTCCTCGGTCAGGCCGGGCGACTCGATCCGCACGGCCAGGACGTCCCGCTCGGGGTGGCAGGCGGTGACGACCCGGTAGGGCGTGCCGCGCAGCCGGAAGCGGCTGGTCAGCGTGCCGGTCCACAGGTCGAGCCGCTGGCGGGCCCCGCTCAGGTCGGCGGGCGACAGCGGGGCGGCGCCGGGCCGGGCCAGCCCGATCCGCCCCAGGTCCAGCCGGTGCGGGTTGGCGCGCAGCCACGACTCGGCGGCCGAGGCGGGCGCCTCGGCGGAGCCGCTCAGGTCGCCGCGCATGTCCACGTACGGCACCGGCCCGCGCGGCGTCCTGTAGGTGCGCATGGTCTCGGCCAGCCCGTACGAGCCGGGGACGCTGTGCCAGCCCCATGACGCCATGGTGGCCAGCAGCGTCCCCGGCCCGGTGCCGGAGCGGTCCTCGACCGGGTAGGAGGCCGGGAAGGTCTGCAGCCCGGTGACGTCCACCGTGAAGCAGAGCTCCCCGTTGCCCACCGACAGCGGCGACTCGGGCAGGATCCCGGTCACCTCGACGGCGTGCCGCCCGGCCAGCTCGCGGCGGTCGATCACTGCTTGATCGCCGTCCCGACCTGCTGGATGAAGTCCGCCGCCGCGGCGGCGGGCTGCTCGCGGCCGAACAGCACCTCGGCGTTGACCCGGTCCAGGATCTTGGGCGTGTCGGTGGACCCGGCCGGCCCGATCACCAGCGGCGGCCCGGCCTTCGGCGTGAGCGCGTCGATGAACGCGGCCTGCGCCTTCTCCGGCTCGCCGAGCACGCCCTGGACGGCCGTGCGGACGTCGGAGTTGGCCGGGATGCCCCGGTCGGCCAGGATGATCTTCCCCGCCTCCGGGCTGTTGACCAGGAAGTCCACGAACTTGGCCGCCTCCTGCGGGTGCTCGGACTTGGCGTTGATGCTGTAGATCTGCGACGCCTGCAGCCACATGCCGGGCTGGGCGGCGCCGCTCTCACCCGGCACCCGCATCAGCCGCAGCGGCTGCCCGGCGGCCTTGCTCAGGGCGCTGAGCTGGTTGCTCCAGTCGAACTGCATCGCGGCCTGGCCCCGGCCCATCAGCGACTGCTCGGGCGCGGGCTGGGTGATCAGCTCGGCGGTCTGCGAGGCCGGCGGGGTCGCCCCGGCGCTCTGCAGCTCCAGCGTCATGGTCCACCAGTCCACCAGGGTTCTGTCGCTGATGCCGACCTTGCCGTCGGCGGTGTAGAGGGCCTCGCCGCGCTGGCGCGAGTACACGTCCAGCATGTCGGTCCTGGTGGGGTCGGCCAGCGCGAACGTGCCCTCGGGCACCTTCCCGGCCAGCTCCTTGGCGATGCGCTTGAAGTCGTCCCAGGTCCAGGTGTCCTCCTCGGGCAGCGGCACCCCGGCCTTGTCGAACACGGCCTCGTTGACGACCACGGCGATGGCGTTCACGCCGGTGGGCACGCCGTACTGGACGCCGCCGAACTTGCCGTTGTCCAGGGCCGCCGCGCCGATCCTGTCGGTCTTCAGCCCGACCTTGGCCAGGTCGAGCAGGGCGCCGCGGTCGCCGTACTCGCGGGGGTAGGCGCCGCCGAGCGTGATGACGTCGGGCGCGCGCCCGCCGGCCACCTCGGTGGCCAGGCGGTCGAAGTAGGAGTTGAAGTCGGTGAACGAGCCCTTGACCTTGATGCCGGGGTTCTTGGCCTGGAAGGCGTCGATGACGCGCTGCGTGGCGGCCGCCCGGTCGTTGTTGCCCCACCAGCCGAAGCGCAGTTCGACGGTGCCGTCCCCGCCGCCGGACGAGCCGCCGCCGCAGGCGGAGGCCGCCAGCAGCACGCCGGCCAGGCAGAGCGCCGCCAGGCCACTGGATCTTGTCGGCATGGCCCTTCTCCTTCTATGAGAACGTTTTGATCGCGGATCAGCGAAAGCCGGTCGTGGAGATGCCCTGCGTCAGATAGCGCTGTCCGGCGAGGAAGAACCCGAAGATCGGCGCCAGCCCCACGATCGACATGGCGAAGAGCTGGCCCCAGGCCGTCTCGCCCTGGCCGTCCATGAACGAGCGCAGCGCCACCGGCATGGTCCACAGCTCGGGGTCGGTCAGGAAGATGAGCTGGCTGAAGAAGTCGTTCCAGGTCCAGATGAAGGTGAACAACGCCGAGGTGGCCAGCGCCGGCACCGACAGCGGCATGATGATCCGCCAGTAGATCCTGAAGTGGCCGCAGCCGTCGATGCGGGCCGCCTCGTCCAGCTCCTTCGGCAGGCCGCGGATGAACTGCACCATGAGGAAGACGAAGAACGCGTCGTGCGCCAGGAACTTCGGCACGACCAGCGGCAGGTTGGTGTTGATCCAGTCGAGCTGGGAGAACAGCACGTACTGGGGGACGATGAGCACGTGGATGGGCAGCATCAGCGTCGCCAGCATCATGGCGAAGAAGATCTTCCTGCCCCGGAACTCCAGCCGCGCGAACGCGTACGCGGCCAGCGAGCACGACAGCAGGTTGCCCGCCACGGCCAGGATCGCGATGACCGCGGAGTTCAGCAGGTAGTAGTGGAAGGGATGGTCGAGCGCCGTCCAGCCTTCGACGTAGTTGCCCAGGTCGAGCCGGCTGGGCCAGATCGACGGGTCGCGGAAGATGGTCTCGGTGGGCTTGACCGAGCTGGACACCATCCACAGCAGCGGATAGAGCATCACCAGGCCGAAGCCGATGAGCAGCGCGTGCTTCGACAGGCGCCGCGACCGGCCGCCTGGGGCCCTGAGCTCAGTTGCCATAGAACACCCACCGCTTGGCGAAGAGGAAGTTGATCCCGGTCAGCACGGCGATGAGGACCAGCAGGACCCACGCCATCGCGGAGGCGTAGCCCATGTCGAACGAGCCGAAGCCGCGCTCGTACAGGTAGAGGGTGTAGAGGAGGGTGGCGTCCGACGGCCCGCCCCGGCCGCCGCTGATCACGAACGCCTGCGTGAAGCTCTGGAAGGCGCCGATGAGCTGCAGGACCAGGTTGAAGAAGATGATCGGGGTCAGCATGGGCAGCGTGATGTGGAAGAACCGCGACACCGTCCCGGCGCCGTCCACCTGGGCCGCCTCGTAGTAGGAGGCGGGGATCTGGCGCAGGCCGGCCAGGAAGATGACCATGGGAGCCCCGAACGTCCACGCGTTGAGCAGGACCAGCGTGCCCAGCGCGAAGTCCGGGTGGGCCACCCAGCTCACGCCGTCCACGCCCACCGTGGCCAGGAGCTGGTTGACCAGGCCGTCCTTGCCGAAGATCTGCCGCCACAGGATGGCGATGGACACGCTTCCGGCCAGGAGCGAGGGCAGGTAGTAGACCGACCGGTAGAAGCTCAGGCCCCGTACGCCGCGGTTGAGCAGGAGTGCCAGCGCCAGCGCCAGGACGAGCTGGATGGGCACCGACACGAACACGTAGACGAACGTGACCAGCAGCGACTTGTGCAGCCGCGGGTCGTCCAGCATCTGGCGGTAGTTGTCGAGCCCGAGCCATTCGGGCGGCTTGAGCAGGCTGTACTCGGTGAACGAGAGGTAGAGGGAGGCCAGGATCGGCCCCACGGTGAACAGGGCCATGCCGATGAACCACGGCGTGAGGAAGAGGTAGCCGACGCGGTCCTTGGGCGGGCCGCTCGGTCGCGGTGCCGGCGGCTGCTCGGCGGGGGGCGGGTGTGGGGGTGTGAGCGGGGTGACGGTGGTTTCGGGGGGATCCAAACGTTTGCTCATCTATCACCCTTCGCAGTCGCGCTGAGCCGCACGCGACCGGGATAAGCAGGGGCACAAGCCGTGATGTCTTGTGAGTAACCAGTTTCTAACATCGCCCACATCGGGTGTCAACGCTCCGTTAGCGAAGCACTGAACTGGGTGAACAGGTCTTGCGCGCCTCTTGGCAACCGGTTGTAATGCAAGGTGAGAAACCGGTATCTCAACGTCGGTGCCCGGCCGGGGGCGTCCGGCGATTTAATGCATGCAGCAAACGGGCCCGAGCGTGCGGGGAGAGCGGATGAGGGCGAGCGCCGGAGACGGTGACCAGGACGGGTCGGCCAGGGAGGAGACGCCGGTCGCTCCCGCCCGCCCGGGCGGACGGCGCGGGCCGCGACCGGCCGGCCCGGCCACGATCAGCCGGGTCGCCGAGGCGGCCGGGGTCTCGCGGGCGACGGTGTCGCGGGTCATGAACGGCTCGCCGACCGTGAACCCGGAGCTGGCCGCCCGCGTGCGGGCCGCGGCCGAGGAGCTGGACTACGAGCCGAGCGTGGCCGCCCGCCGGCTCGCGCTCGGCCGTACCGGCACGGTCGCGCTCGTCGTCCCCGACCTGGCCAACCCGCTCTTCCAGGGCGTGCTGCGCGGGCTCAGCCAGGCCGCCGGCAAGGCGGGCCGCCAGCTGCTGGTGGCCGAGTCCGACGAGGACCCGGAGGAGGAGGTGATCCTCGCGCTGGAGGCGCGGCGCAACTCCGACGGGCTCGTGCTGGCCTCGCCCCGCGCGCCGGGCGGGCGGCTGCGCGCGCTCAGCGACAGGCTGGCGCCGTTCGTGCTGGTCTACCGGGAGATCCCCGATCTGGGCGCGCCGTCATTGTCGATCGACAACGCCGCGGGCATCGGGGAGATCGTGGCCCACCTCACCGGCCTCGGCCACCGTCGCGTGGCCTATCTCGCCGGTCCGCCGGGCAGCGCGGGCAACGCCGAGCGGCTCGCCGCGCTGCGCGCCGCGCCCGGCCTCGACCTGACCGTGCTGCCGTGCGGGTCGATGTTCGACCACGGCCACGCCGCCGCGCCCGCGGTGGTGGAGTGCGGGGCCAGCGCGGTGGTGGGCTTCAACGACATGGTGGCCTCGGGCGTGCTGACCGGCCTGCACGAGCTGGACGTACGGGTGCCCGGCGAGGTGTCCGTCACCGGGTTCGACGACATCCCCTTCGCCCGCTACACCACCCCGCCGCTGACCACGGTGTCGATCCCGAAGAGCGAGCTGGGCCGGCAGGCGTGGGAGCGGCTGTGGGCGCTGATGAACGGCGAGAGCGGCGGTTACAACGTGCGCTACCAGCCCCGGCTGCTCGTCCGCGACAGCACCGGGCCCGCGCCGTCCTGAGCCCTCCGGCGGCGGGTCACCACTCGGCGAAGGAGCCGTCCGGGTGGCGCCAGATCGCGCCGCGCCAGCGGTGCCGCGCTTGGCCGCGCGCTCGGCCGCGCGCTCCACGGCCCGCCTGCCGGGCGGGCACGCCGGGGTGCTGCCGGCGGTGGGCAGGCAGCGGCCGAAGGCGGCCGAGACCGCGATGCGGGTGCTGGTCGGGCGTTCGATCGCGGACGTCGGTCTGGCCAGGAAGGTCCACGGCGACCGGGTCAGCGGGCGCCGGCCCCGACCACGGTGCGGGACAGCGGGACCAGCGTGGCCCCGCGCAGCTCCAGCACGCTGCCGCCCGGGTAGGCGGGCGGGCGGGCCTGCGGGGACAGGTGGACGGGGGCGTCCTCGCGCAGCGGCAGCAGCCTCAGCTCCAGCCCGTGCTTCAGCAGCTCCGTACGGAACCGGCGCAGGCCGATCTCCCAGGGCGGGCCGTACCAGAACTGGTCGGCCACCAGGCGCCCGCCGATGTAGGCGCGGCCCACGTCGCCGACCCAGTCCAGGCGCAGCAGCACCTCGTCGTCCCCTTCCAGGGCCTCCGGGGGGACGGTGAGGTGGTAGACGGCCGCGTCGTCGAAGTCGGCGTCCACGGGCGCCGAGGCCCGGCCGGAGGCCGGGTCGACCACCGGCCGCCGCGCCGGCCCCGCCTCTTTGACGACCTCGACCGTCACGACCCGGCCTTCCCCGCCCACGGGCCCGGGCACCGGCAGGACCCCGAACACGCCGTCGGTCTCGCCGGCGAGCTCCGGCGCGGGAAAGACCAGCACCCTGTCCCCGGTCACCCCCGGGGACCTGGATCCCGCGCTTCGGGAACGGCCGGCGCGCGCCGTCTCGCCCGCGCCGCCGTACACCACGAGACGGTCGTCGTCGATCACGGCGGGCCGATCGCTCAGGACGAGCCGGTCGGCCCCCCAGAGCCGGCCGCGCGTCGCCGTGAGGGCGCTGTCGTGATCCAGCACGAGCACCGCCGCCGTCCCGCCGCCCGCATCGGTCACCCGGAGCAGGCAGCCCGGCCCCGGCCGCAACCCGCTCACCACGACCTCGCCCCCGTCCCGCGTGATCGTCGCGGGACGGTCGTCCCCTTCCCGCGTCACCGTCGCGGGCCCCTCGTCCCCTTCCCGTGTGACCGTCGCGGGCCCCTCGATACCGGCGACGGTGGCGGCGTCGAAGACGAGCTCCACCGGGATGCCCGCCGTCTGCGTGAAGACGTGCACGGGCTCCCCCGCGCCCCGGGCGGCCTCGGGCGCTGCCGCATCCGCCCCGATCACGCACACGGGCTGTGCCGTGGCGGTCAGCAGCACGCTCCGCCCGACCCGCCGGGCGAGCGGCCAGGCGAAGAACGCCCCCGGCGGCACCGTCACCGGCTCGCGCGGGACGACGAGCTCGCGCCCGTCCAGCTCGACCGCGAACCGGACGCCCTCATGGGCCGGCAGCGTCTCGACGGGCTGGTGGTTGTTGACGAACAGGAACCCCGAACGCCCGTCGGACCGCACGGCCCAGCGCAGGGCGTCGCGGTCGGCGGTGTCCTCGGGCGCGCCCGGCGGCATCGTCAGCGTCATCGTGGCCAGATCGGGCCCGTCGCAGCCCAGCCACAGGTGCTGCAGCCGGAGGTGGCGGTAGGACTCGCGGAACTGGCCGAACTCGCCGAGCGGCGCCTGGAAGTCGTAGCTGATCACCGGGCAGTCGTTGGGGTAGCCGGTGGCGTGCGACTCCTGCAGCGTGGACAGCGCGCCGACCTTCTGGGACGCCCCGTGGTACATGTAGTAGCCCTGCCACACCGACCCGCTCCCCAGCTTGACCAGGGCCAGGGCCGCGACGTCGGCGGCCGCCACGATCGGGCGCCGGTGGTAGGAGGTGTACATGCCGCCGCCCAGCTCGCAGGTGGCGAAGGGGTAGCGCGCCGGCTGGGCCTCGTCGGAGGCGGCCACCTCGGTGGTACGCAGGTCGGCGCCGATCGAGTCGTCGTCCCGCCCGGGGCCGAAGAAGTAGTGCGCCCGGCTCTGCCGCGGCCAGCCGTCGTGCGCGGTGTCCCAGGCGGCCTCCGGGTAGCCGCCGAACAGCGGGATCAGCTCGTCCGGCGGCAGCACGGCGTGCCCCCAGCCGGTGGCCGTCCACAGCGGCGCGTCGATGCCGGCCTCCTTGGCCAGGCGCTTGAGGGTGAGCAGGTGGCCGGGCTGGTCGTGCAGCTCGTTCTCCACCTGTACGGCCACCACGGGCCCGCCGTGCGCCCGGGTCAGCCCGCGGAGCCGGGCCCCGATCTGCTCGAAGAACGGCCGGACGAGCGCGAGGTAGCGGGGGTCGTCGGTGCGCGGCACGCAGCCGTCGGCGAGCAGCCAGTCGGGGAAGCCGCCGTTGCGCGACTCCCCGTGCGCCCAGGGGCCGATCCGCACGACCAGGTCGAGGCCCAGCTCGGCGCAGATCATCGCGAAGCGTTGCAGGTCACGGTCGCCGCTCCAGTCGAAGACGCCGCGGCGCTCCTCGTGCAGGTTCCAGAAGACGTACGCGGAGACCGCCGTCACGCCGCCGGCGCGTACCTTGAGCAGCTCCTCGCGCCACTCCGCGGCCGGGTAGCGGCCGTAGTGGAACTCCCCCGTGACCGGGAACCACGGGCGCCCGCCGCGGGTGAGGTGGCGCGAGTTCACGGTGATCGCGCCGGGCTCGTCCGGGGGGTCGCCGAGCCGGAGGTGTCCCTGGAGGGGCGGGGGTGTCTCGCGCGGCACGGTGACCCGCCGTACCGCCGGAGCCTTGGTCTGCCATCGCGCCACGAGTTCGTACAGTACTACTGACGAGAACTGTCAACGCAGCCGGTGATCCAGCGCGGGCGCGAGGTCCGTGGTGGTCAGCAGCAGGGCGACGACGTAGTCGACGAGATGGTCGCGATCGGTGTCCACCTCGCCCCGGAACCACGCCGACAGCAGCTCCCACAGGCCGCTCACGATGGTCAGCGCGGTCATGGCGAGATCGGTCTCGCTGAGCGGCACCTCGTCGAGGAGCTCGTGGACCTGCGCGGTGAAGATGCCCGCCAGCACCCCGGTGATCCGCCGTCGGCGCTGCTGCAGCAGCGGGCTGGCCGGGAACTCGTAGGCGAGGATGCGGGCCCGGCGCGGGTCGGCGGCCAGGAAGTCCACGATCGCGGTCACCACGGCCGTGGTGCGGGCGCGCAGGCGGCGCGGGGCGCCGTCGGCCACCGCCTGGATCATGTCGGTGGCCTGCGCGGCCTGGTCGTCGACGACGGCCAGCAGCAGGGCGTCCAGGTCGGCGAAGCTCTCGTAGAAGTAGCGGTCGTTCAGCCCCGCCCGCGCGCTCACCCCCCGCACGGTGGCGGCGGCCCAGCCCTGGGTGCCCAGCAGGTCGAGGCCGGCCGCCAGCAGCGCGGCCCGCCGCCCGGCGCGGCGCTGCTCGGCGGGCACGCCTCGGTACGGGCGCACGGGAGGGCGGTGAGGCGTCACAGCCCCGATTCTGCCGTAGCCCTTGACGGGTCCGGGTAAATCTGGTGATGGTTAACACCAAGTTCCCCTGTTGCAGAGGCGGTGGATCGTGGCCACGGAACAGCAGCCTGTGGACCTCTCTCCGGCCGACATCGATCTGAGCGACCTGCGGTTCTGGGAGCGGCCGGCGGCCGAGCGGGCGCGGGCGTTCGCGATGTTGCGCGCCGAGCCCGGTCCGCGGCTCTTCCGCCTGCCCAAGGTGCCCTTCCTGCGCCAGGACCCCGGGGCCTGGGCCCTCGTCCGCCACGCCGACGTCCTGGAGGCCAGCCGCCACCCCGAGATCTTCAGCAGCGAGCCGAGCGCCACCAGCCCGACCGACCTGCCCCGCTGGATGGACGGCTACTTCAACTCCATGATCGACATGGACGACCCGCGGCACGCCAAGATCCGCCGCATCGTGTCCCGGGCGTTCACGCCGAAGACGCTGGCCAAGGCGGAGGACGACATCGCCCGCCGGGCCGGGCGCATCGTGGACGAGCTGATCGCGGCCGGCCCCGGCGACTTCGTGGCCCGGGTGGCGATGCGGCTGCCGGTCGAGGTGATCTGCGACATGCTCGGCATCCCGCCCCGCGAGCACGCCCGCGTGGTGCGGCTGACCAACATCGTCGTCGGCTACACCGACCCCGAGTACGTCGGCTCCCCCGTCGACTACACCGGCGCCAGGGCGAAGGTCGGCCGGTTGCGCGCGGCCCGCCTGCTGGGGACGGTGGCCCTGGCGGGCTGGCAACTGCACCGGCTGGCCGCCGAGCTCGGCAGGCAGCGGCGCGCCGCCCCGACCGGCGACCTGACCTCCGCCCTGGTCAACGCCAACATCGACGGGGAACGGCTGAGCCCGCGCGAGTTCGCGGCGTTCTTCCTGCTGCTCGTGGTGGCCGGGAACGAGACCACCCGCACCGCGATCGCCCACGGACTGAAGCTGTTCACCGACCACCCCGAGCAGCGTGAACTGCTGCTGTCCGACTTCGACGCCCGCATCGGCGGCGCCATCGAGGAGATCGTCCGGCACAGCTCCCCGGTCGTCTTCATGCGCCGCAACCTCACCCGCGACCACGACCTGAACGGCCACCTGTTCAAGGCCGGCGACAAGGTCACCCTCTGGTACGCCTCCGCCAACCGCGACGAGAGCGTCTTCACCGACCCCGACGCGTTCGACATCACCCGCTCCCCCAACCCGCACGTGGGCTTCGGCGGGCCCGGCCCGCACTTCTGCCTGGGGGCGAACCTGGCCAGGCGGGAGATCGCGGTGATGTTCCGGGAGCTGTTCACCCGGGTGCCGGACATCAGGGCGGGCGAGCCGGACCGGCTGCTGTCCAGCTTCATCAACGGCTACAAGCGCCTGCCCTGCACGTTCCGCTCCTGAAGTTCAAGCGGTTCCATGCCGTCCGCGCATGCTCCGGCTGAACACCACCCGGGCGGCCCGCGTATCTCCCCATGAGACGACGCGGAGGAGGCGGCGGAGTGACGGTCTCGGTGGCGGTGTCGGTGGCGGTGTCGGCGGCGGTGTCGGCAGCGGTGTCGGCGGCGGTGTCGGCGGCGAGGTTCGTGACGGGATCCGTCACGGGGCTCGTGCGAGCGGCGGCGGCCGTGGCGCTGGCCGCGACGCTGACCGTGGCCGCCATGCCGGGCGCCGCCGTGGCCGACCCGTCGCCCGCCCAGGCCAGGGCCAGGCTGGTGAAGCTGAACGAGCAGGCCGACCAGCTCGTCGAGCGCTTCAACCAGGCGACGGAGACGTACAAGAAGGCCAGGAAGAAGTACGAGACGCTCGACGCCGAGCTCGCCGGCAAGGCGGCGCAGGCCGACGCCCTGCGCACGGAGCTCGTCACGGTGGCGGTCCAGGAATACCAGTTCGGCTCCGGGCTGCACTGGCAGCGGTTCGTCATGAAGGGCACTCCCGAGGAGATCCTCAGCGGCATGGCCTCCCTGGAGCAGATCGCCCAGGACAGGGCGGCGAAGCTGCGGGCCTTCGAGGCGGCGACCAAGGACCTGCGCGACCGGCGCGACGCGGCCAGGACCGCGCTGGCCGAGGCCGACGACGCGCGCGACAAGGTACGCCGGGAGCAGGCGAAGGTCGACAAGCTCGTCAGCGCGCAGACGAAGCTGCTGCGCCGGCTGGGCGCCTTCCGGACCGGCAACCCCCGCAGCACCGGCCTGACCTACACCGGCCCGGCCTCCGGCAACGCCCGCGAGGCCCTGCAGTTCGCCTTCGCCCAGGTCGGCAAGCCGTACCGGTACGGCGCCACGGGGCCGAGCTCCTACGACTGCTCGGGCCTGGCGCAGTCCGCCTGGCGCGCGGCGGGCGTCCAGCTGCCCCGCACCACCTACACGCAGTGGAGCTGGGGCGCCGACCGGCGGGTGCCCCTTGACCAGGCCCAGCCCGGCGACCTGCTGTTCAGCCGGGGGCTGGGGCACATGGGGATGTACGCGGGCGACGGGAAGATGGTGCACGCGCCGCAGACCGGGGACGTCGTCAAGGTGGTCGACCTCGACGACTACTGGCGCAACCGCCTCATCGGCGCGGTGCGCCCCTGATCGGTGCCCCCTGATCGGTGCCCCCTGATCGGTGCGGCTTGGTCGGCGCGGCGTGCCCGCTCGTTCGACGCCCGTCGTAGTATGGCGTGCCGGCCCTGATCGCGGAGGAGGAGACCACGTGCCCCGACCGAAGAGCACCCCGCGCACCGTGGACAACCCCTCCGTCTCCGAGGTCACCCTTCAGCAGCTTCTCGAAGCGGTCGCCGACCCCGTTCGCCGCTCGGTGATCGCCCAGCTCGCCATCGCGGGCCACGACCTCAGCTGCGGCACCTTCGACCTGCCCGTCTCCCGCTCGACCGCCACCCACCACTTCAACGTGCTCCGCGAAGCCTGCGTCATCAGCCAGCACTACCAGGGCACCACCAAGATGAACAGCCTGCGCCCCGACGAGCTCGACGCCCGCTTCCCCGGCCTCCTGCGAGCCGTCATCGACTCCTGCGTCCGCGAGACCGGCCAGGTCGCCGAGGCCCGCTAGGGGCGGTGCCGGCAGCGGCCGGCACTGGCTATATCGGGGCGCGGTGGTAGCGCTCGGCCTGGGCCTCCGCCTCGGTGCAGAAGATCACCGAGTCCAGGGGCGTCACGCTGTAGGAGTCGTCGCCGGGCAGCCGGTAGCTCCTGGCGGCGGCGAAGTCCGTGGCGACGAGGGGCAGGCCGCCGCACCTCAGCACGTGGATCGGGTAGCTCGCCATGGCGTGGGTGAGCGGGACGGCGAGCGCGATCCCGTACACGATCACCGCCGCGATCAGGGCGCGGATCCAGTGCGTCGGCACGCGGAGCACGGCCAGCGGGATCAGGGCCACGACGAAGGCCAGCACCATCAGCACCAGGAACCAGAACGAGAACACCCACCCCCGCCGCCAGCCCAGGGCGACCACCATGAGGGCCAGGCCCAGGAGCGGCAGGCCGAGGACGAATCCCGCCAGCCAGGCGGTCGCGCGGGCGAAATCTGCCATATCCCAGTGTCTCCCGGAGGACCGTCGCGGGCCGATGGGGTTCCCGATTCTTCCCATCGCGCTCGGGTACGGCATGCTAATGATCGGTAAGCGTCCGCCTTTGCGGCAAAGACGCGGTCATCCGCCCACCCAGCGGTGATCACCCAAAGCCATAGCGTGACTACTCGTCGTCAATCGAAGGTTGTGAGACTCATCGAGACGCATGACGGAGGTCTTCGATGCCCTACTTGACGCAGCTCGCCGACGTCGCCCGCCGCACCGGCCACCCGGTGACCGAGGTGGCCGGCTGGAGGACGCGCGGCCACGGTCCGCAGCCCGAGGTGCAGGGCATCGTCTGCCACCACACCGCGGGCCCGGCGGGCGGCGGCGACTACCCCTCGCTCGCCGTGGTGCGCGACGGCCGGCCCGGGCTCGACGGGCCGCTGTCGCAGTTCGGGCTCGGCCGGTCCGGCCGCATCTACGTCATCGCCGCCGGGCGCTGCTGGCACAACGCCCCCTCGACCTCGCCCCGACACGACAACTCCAGCTCGATCGGCATCGAGGCCGAGAACAACGGCTCCCAGCCCTGGCCGCAGGCGCAGCTGGAGGCGTACCGGCAGCTGTGCGCGGAGCTGTGCCGCGAGTTCGGGCTGCCCGCCTCGCGCGTGAAGGCGCACCGGGAGGTCAACACCGCCAAGCCCGACCCTCACTCCATCGACATGAACGACTTCCGAGCGGCGGTCGCCGCCCTCATCACCGGCGCCCCCGCGCCGGGATCTTCCTGGACGGAGGAGATCGTGAAAGAACTGCCGCTGATCCGGCTCGGCGACGACAACTACGACGTCAAGACCGTCAGAGGCTGCCTGTTCGCCCGGGGCCACGTGCCTCCCGCCGCGTACGCGAGCGTCGAGGACGGCCTGGAGGGCTGGCTGAAGTCCACCCGCTGCGACACCGGCCTGATCGAGCTCGTCCGCGGGTTCCAGCGGGCCGAGGGCATCGGCGAGGACGGGCTCGTCGGACCGAAGACGTGGGCTCCGCTGCTGCGCGTGTAGCCGGCCGGGCTCGATCCAGGCGATCACCGGCCGTCCCTGGCCCTCCCTGGCCCTCCCTGGGCGTCCCTGGGCGTCCAGCGGCATCGCGCGGCCCCGCAGCGCGACAATGCCTTGCTCAAAGGCGGTTTACCAGGGCGTTTGGGCAGGTCAGCCGGGGTAGGTGCGGATCGTGCGACGGGTTCAGCGTGCGGCTGGACTGTTCTCCGTGGTTACCGGCCGCTCCGACATACCAGTGCGGAGCGGCCTCCGCGGGAAGTGAGACCCGCGTTGACCGGTGAGCGATCACGTCCCGCCGCGGGAGCGCGATCAGCGTGACGAGGCGGCCGAGGACGGGTGCAGGGCGGCTTGGGCGTCCTTTGCGGACAGCCGGCCGGCGGAATCAGCCCGCGTTGCCGGGGTCTCCGATTCACGCCGGGTGAGCACCAAGGGTGCGTCCTCGGTGATGGCCACCGTGTGCTCGGAGTGGGCCGTGCGCGAGCCGTCCGCCGACCGGATCGTCCAGCCGTCGGCGTCGTAGACGATGCGGTCGGTCGTGCGGGCGAGCCAGGGTTCGAGCGCGAGGGTCAGGCCCGGCCGGAGCGTGAGGCCGCGCCCGGCCCGGCCCTTGTTCGGAACGTGCGGCCCCTCGTGCATGGTGCGGCCGATGCCGTGGCCACCGAACTCGGTGTTGACCGGGTAACCGTAGTCGTGGGCCACCGCAGCGATGGCCGCCGAGATGTCACCCAGGCGGTTGCCCGGACGTGCCACCTCGATCGCCGCCTCCAACGCTTCCTCGGTGGCGCGGATGATCCGCAGGTCCTCCTCGGCGGCGGTCCCGACGACGACCGTGCGCGCCGAGTCGGCCACCCAGCCGTCGACGCTGACCGCGAGGTCCGCGCTGAGGACGTCGCCGTCACGCAGCGTGTAGTCGTGGGGCAGGCCGTGCAGGACGGCGTCGTTGACCGACAGGCAGATGACGTTGCGGAAGGGGCCGTGCCCGAAGGACGGCGCATAGTCCCAGTAGCACGACTCCGCCCCGCGCCGTTCGATCATGCCGCGTACGTGGCGCTCCAGGTCCAGGAGGTTGACGCCCACGTCGGCGAGCCGGCCGACCTCGGAGAGCACCTCGGCGACGAAACGCCCGGCCACGTGCATGCGCTGGATCTCGGCAGGCGTCTTGAGTTCAATCACGAGTACCTCGCGTAACAGGGTGTTGGTATTATTATACCGGTCACCCTAACACCTTCCGGTATAATAATACCAACCGGATCCTCGCCGGCGAACCCTGAAGACGGCCGCAAGATCCACAGCCCGCCTAAATCAATGGCGCACCGCCACTCGTGAGCGCATGATGGTCACTGAAAGCGACGACTCAGATCCGCGGAGTGCTCACGTGTTCAAGATTCGTACCCTCATGCTCGCCCTCGCCCTCGCTCTCGCCCTCACGCCGCTCCCGCTCGCCGGACCGGCGCGCGCCGCCGACGGCTTCAGCAGATGTCCGAACGGCCACTTGTGCCTGTTCAGCGAGTTCGACGGAAACGGCACCATCGCCTGGTTCCAGTCCGGCGCGCCGAACCTGGAACCCTTGGGCGTCAAGGACGCCCGCTCGGCGTGGAATCGGACGGGCCGTTCGTTCTGCCTCTTCGCGTCCCCGAACTACGAGGTGCACAACGCCACCGTCCCGCCAGGGCACAAGGAGGGGCTCAATCCCGAGATCGCCTACAACTCCGTGCGGGCCTGCTGACGCCTGGGTGACAGCGTTCCCCGCATCAACCCGCATCAGCCCGCATCAGCCCGTATCAGCCCGTGAGGACCCATCGGCCGCGGTGTCCGCCGGCGCGGAAGGCGCGGTACGCGTACGCGGCCTTGTCCAGGGGCACCGTGCCCGCCCGGCGCGGTTCCAGGGTGCCCCGCGCGGTCAGCGCCAGTATCTCCCCCAGGAGGGTGCCGTCGGGGACCACCACCGCGGAGGTCACGGTGATGCCGCGTACGGACGCGGGTTCGAGGCCGGGGAAGACTCCCACGTACGCGCCATGATCGCGGACCGGCCGCAGCGCCGCCTCATTCAGCAGGGCGGTGTCCAGCACCGCGTCGAAGCCGATCGCCCGGTCGAGGGTGGTGATCGCCTCCGCCGCTCCGGCCCTGGTCAGGAAGTCCTCATCCGTCGCGCGGGCGAGCGCGGTGACTTTCCACCCGGCGCGCGCGGCGAGTGCGACCGCGTAACCGCCGACCCCGCCGGCGGCGCCGGTGACCAGCAGTCGCCGGCCCCGGGACGGGCCGAGCAGGGCGAGGAGCTGCGCGGCGGTCAGCGAGTTGAGCGGAACGGTGGCCGCGTCCAGCAGCTCGACCCCGTCCGGGACCGGCGCCGCGTCGGCGGCTGGGACGATCACGTACTCGGCGGCCGTTCCCGCGGTGGCGTGCGGAGCGTGCGGGAAGTGGAGTGCCGCGACCGGCGTGCCGAGGGCGAGGTCGTCGACGCCGGGCCCCACCATGTCGACGATCCCCGCCACGTCCAGCCCCAGGCCGCCGCGCGGTGTGGGGCCGTCTCCGCCGGCCGCGCCGCGCGAGGCGTCGATGATGTGAAGATCGGCCGCGTTGACCGCGGCCCCGGCCATCCTGATCCGGATCTGCCCCGCCGCAGGCTGCGGATTGGGCAGATCCACCATCTCCACCTCGTCGTCCGAACCGGGGTGAGCGGTGACGATCGCGCGCATGTCAGTGACTCTCTTTCTCGTATGGTCGTTCGGCCGTGCGCCGGGTCGGGCGGGCCGGCTCGTCAGCGGTGGTCGTGGCCCTGGAAGTGCTTGTCCAGCAGCGGCTTTCCCGCTCGTGAGAGCCAGCCGCCGAAGTCCAGCAGACCCGGGTGGAGCTTCCGCAGGGCGGGGATGTCGGCCTGCCAGTCGCAGAACGACGTCGTCCCTCCGGGCCCGCCGGGAGGCGGAGCCGGCAGGGCCACGTCATGTCCGGTCGCCCGGCCGATCGCCGAGGCGATCCGGTGCGGCGCCAGTTCGTCGCCGGCCAGTTCCAGCACCCGGCCGAGGAACCGGTCGGGGGCGGCGAAGGCCAGCGCGGCGAACGCGCCGACGTCCTCGAGGGCGATGAGCTGGACCGTCACGTCGGCCGGGAACGTCCGGATGAGGGAGGCCGCACCGCGGACGCCGTACGTCGGGTCGGCGAAGTTCTCCATGAACGTCACCGGGCGCAGCACCGTGGCCGGTACGTCATGCGCCCGGATGTACTGCTCGATCTCCCACTTGATCTCCCAGTGGGGGATGCCGGTGGCCCGGTCGGCACTGGCCACGGACGCGTAGACGAGGTGCCGGACGCCCGCGGCCATCGCGGCGTCGACGACGTTCAGCCCGCGTCGCAGCTCGTTCTCGGCGTAGTCGGGCGCGATGAAGGCGGGCTGGACGCTGAACACGCCGTACGCGCCGCGGACGGCGGCGTCGATGCCGTCCCGGTCGTCCATGTCCCCGGCGATCAGCTCGGCGCCGGCGCGGGCGAGCCGCGCCGCCGCCGCGGTGCCCGGGTCCCGGACCAGTGCCCGCACGTGCCAGCCGTCGGCGAGCAGGCGCCGTGCGGTGGCGCCGCCCTGCTGCCCGGTCGCTCCCGTGACGAGGATGGGGCGATTTGCCGTGATCATGTCTGCTCCATGGGTACGCTGGTCAGCAGTGGCGGAGCACCGCTCCGCCGCTGTCGCGTTGGAAGAATACGGAGCACTGCTCCGTCGGTCAAATCATCGAAGGAGAGCACGTGACCGGCACATCCCGGGCCGACGTACGACGCAACAGAGAACGACTCCTGGCCTCGGCCCGCGACGCGTTCGCCACCGACGGAACCGACGCGTCGTTGCGCGAGATCGCCCGGCGAGCCGGGGTCGGGATCGGCACGCTCTACCGGCATTTCCCCACGCGCGAGGCTCTTCTTGAGGCCATCCTCGACAGCAACTTCGACACGTTGCGCGAGCGCGCCGAGCAGCTGCTCGCCTCGCCGTCGCACACCCCGCACGAGGCGCTGCTGACGTGGCTGAACGACCTGGCCGCCAGCACGCGCACCTATCAGGGACTACCGCAATCGATCATGACGGCGCTGGCCGACGAGAGCTCCGAGCTGTACGTCTCGTGCGCCGCCATGCGAGCCTCCGGCGCACGGCTGCTCGGGCGCGCCCAGGAGGCCGGGCAGGTGCGCCCCGACCTCACGGTCTATGAGGTGATCGCGCTCGCCATCGGCCTGGCATGGGCGGCGCAGCAGCCAGGAGGGCCGTCAGACCTGATGGAGCGCCTGCTCTCCACGGCGATGTACGGGCTGGCGGCGCACGGGTAGCCCCATGCGCGTCCCCGCCGATCGACAGGACGTGACGCTAGGCAGGGGCTCCACGCTCGGCGGCCGGTTCCGACACCGGCAGTCGGAGCGCGAACCGCGCGCCGTCGGGGCAGTCCTCGACGGTGAGGGATCCGCCGTGCGCCTGGCAGGTCTCCCGGCTGATGGCCAGCCCGAGCCCGCTGCCGCCCGGATCGAGGCGCAGGCTCTCCGGCAGCCGGACGAAGGGGTCGAAGATGCGCTCGCGATCTTCGGCGGCGATGCCCGCGCCGTCGTCCTGCACGGTCACCACGGCCTGATGGTCCACCTGCTCGACGGTGACGTCGATGTGGGAGCGGGCGTGCCGTCGCGCGTTAGCCAGAAGGTTGGTCAGCACGCGGCCCAGCTGCACGGACGAACCCCGTACGGTCGGGCGGCAGGTCACCCGCAGCCGGATCGGGATGCCCTCGCGGGGCATGCCGGCCACCTCGTCCTTGACCAGGGCGGCCAGGTCGAGCGGCTGGTACGCCTCAGGACGGGCGTTCTGGACCCGGGTGTAGGCCAGCAGGTCGTCGATGATCGCCTCGAGGCGTTCCGTGCTGCGCAGCGTGTGCTCGAGGGCCGCGTGCGCGTCCACGTCGCCGGGATACATGAGCGCCTCCTCCAGCTGGGTACGCAGCGCGGTGACCGGGGACCTCAGCTCGTGGGAGGCCAGGGAGGCGAACCGGAGGTATGCGTTCACCGCCTTCTCCAGCCGATCGAGATAGGCGTTGGAGGCGCGGGCGAACTCGGCGATCTCGTCATTGTGGAGCGGTGCCGGGACGCGCATGGTCAGGTCGTTCGCCGTGGCCTCGCGCATCTTCGTGCTGATCGCCTGCACCGGACGCAGGGTCCGGCCCACCACGACGCGCGTGCCCAAGGCGGCCATCAGGGAGGCGACCAGGGCCGCGGCCCCGAAGCCGGCCTCCAGGTAGGGCCTGGCCAGGGCGGGAGGTTCCACCGTACCGGCGTAGATGTAGTGCGGCTCGCCCCTCAAGGGCACATCGGGCATCTGGCCCTCAAGTCGCAAGGCCGTGACCAGAAGGCACGTGCCGTTGTCCCAGGGCGGGCACACCGTGAAGTCGTGCATGCCATCACCGGGGGCGGGCTTGAGCGTGCTCAGCGGGGCCTTTCCGGCTGCGGCGGCGTTGGCCACCACCACCTGCCCCCGGGAGTTGACAAGCTGGAGATACCGGACGCGCGCGCTCGGCCTGGGCGGCGGGATGTAACCGGGCCGCATCCTGCTGACCCAGTCGACGATGGCCATGTGGACGCCTTCGGCGAGGTCGGCCGCGATCCTGTGGCGGATGCCGTAGACGGCCAGCGCGCCGACCGCGCTGAGGAGCGCCAGGAACAGTGCTCCGACCGCGAGGGCGAAGCGCACGCGGATGGACTGCGGGTACGGCCAGCGCCGCCTGCTGACCAGCGGTGACATGCGTCCCCCTCTCCCACTGCCCTCCGCGCGCGGTTGCTCGAAAGCGGCGGTTGCGGCGGCCCCCGCCTGGACGGACGAAGGCGTCCGGCGGTTCTCTCCGGAGCGGCGGCATCGGCTCTTCAGGGGACCCGGCGGACCACACTGTGACGGTATCCGCAGTCTCCGTGATGTATGCGAATGCTTGTCCTACTGTGACCGTGTGTGTGGGCAGTGATGGGGCTCATCAGGCGATGGCGTGGACGGGGATGTCGGTGGGAGGGCCGGACGGCGGCCCTCCCACCGACGGCGTCACTTCAGACCGAACGCTCGGGTGATGGTCTGGGTGACGGTGTTGCCCCGGGTGTCGCCCGCGGCGGTGCGGAGCGTGACGAACAAGGCTCCGGCGGGAGCGTCGAGGCGGGTCCGCCAGCCGTCCCTGCCCCGGTCGAGGCGGGCCTGGTGCCAGGTCGTCCCGTCGTCGTAGGAGATCTCCAGGGTGAGGGTGCGGAGGTCACCCGCCCCCGCCACGCCGTCGAGGTGGGACGGGACGACGGTGAGGTCGGCGCGGCGGCGCGCCTTGCCGGCCACGTCGGTGTCCACGGCGTAGTCGAGCTGGATCAGCGGCAGCCGCTCCACCGCGCCGGAGGCACCCGCCTCGGAGGTGAAGCCCCACTCGGTGCGGGTGGCGGTGGAGTAGGGGTTCGCCCAGGTGCCGCGGGAGTTCTCCGACACCAGGCGGTACGGCAGCCGTTCCGGCCGCAGGCCGCCGACGACCAGCTGGTCGTAGGGTGCCTCGCCCAGCAGGCCGTCACCCTGGTACAGCTTCAGCGAGTTGGACACCATGCTGTTGAGGAAGGTGTCCCCGATGTGGCCGGCTCCCGAGTCGCCCCAGCCGGGCAGGACCACCTGCAGGGTGTCGTCCAGGCGCAGCGGCGACGCGCCGGGCGCCGAGCGCGGCCGGTGGACGGGGCCGAACCAGTGCAGATCCGTGCTGGTGCCCGCCCGGTACGTCACGGGACGATCGCTCTGCTGGCCGACCTCGCGGTTGATCGTCGCCTGCTCGTGCCAGCGCACCCCGGCCGTGACCCAGTCGGTGCGCTCGCCGATGGCCGGCGCCTCCGAAGCGGCCACGTTCGTGGCGGAGGTGTACCCGAAGCGCCAGTAGTCGTGGCGGGCCTCGATCACCCTGGACTGCCGGTAGTTACGGAACGAGACGTCCACCCGGGCCAGGTCCTTGGCCCTGGGCCGGTACGTCGGGTCCGCGGGCACGGCGTCCTCGAAATAGTGGACCAGGTCGTAGACGTACTCGGTGGTCGGGTTGGACGTCACGTCGAGCAGCGTGCGCCGCCCGCGCTGGATCTGCGCGATCAGCTGCTCGCCCTCGTCGAGGCCCAGCGAGGCCACCGCCAGCGGTGCCAGGTTGGGCGCTCCGTAGAGCGGGTCGTTCCAGGGGGTGATGCGGCCGGGGCCGTCGTTGACGACCAGCAGCAGTTTCGCTCCCGCTGCCGCCGCCGCGGCGGCCTGCTCCTCGCGGCCGACCGTGCCGTTGTTCCGGACGACCACGGCCTTGCCCGCGGCACCCCTGGACGGGTAGGCGGCGGCGCCGCCGTCGCCGGCGAAGATCGCCTCGAGCGTGTGGCGGCCCTTGGGCAGCGGGGCCGCGCCGCGGTGCACCAGCGCGTCGTCGAAGACGTGATCCGAGGTGGAGACGGTCAGGGCCGGCTGGTTCAACCGCCAGTGCCCGCCGACCTCGAACTCGCCCACGCCCACCTTGCCGCCGGTCGGCAGCGTCCAGACGCTGTCGTACGACGCGTCCGGCCACCGGCTGCTGGCGGTGTAGTCGTCGTCGGCGACGCCCCGGTAGACGTCGACCCGCATGCCGTCCAGGGAGCTGGGCTTGGGGGTGACCGCGGTCAGGCGCCGGGCCTTGCGCGCGTCGATGACGACGGTGCGATCCCGGTCGAGTGCGATGTCGGTCACCGTGAGCAGGCCGAAGCCGCGTGAGTGGGGGCCGTGCGTGCCCTCCACGTCGGCGTCCAGCCAGGTGGTGTAGGTGCCTTCGGGGATGCGCACGCTGCCGGTGCCGGACTCGTCCAGGTAGAGCGGGGCGAAGAACTTCTTGCCCGTCAGGATGAGCTCGCCGCCCATCGGCCGGCCGGCGCGGTCCTTGGCGGTGAGGGTGAGGACGTGTCGCGCCCCCTCCTCCGCGGCGCCGATGAGGGTGCGGGCCCGCGGTGTGCCGGAGGCGTCCGTGGCCTCGACCGTACCGGTGACCGTGGTGTCGGCCGGCACCTCGTCGTAGTGCGCCGTGACGCGTACGGTGGCCGTGCCGTGCGCCGGGACGGTGATCTGCCGCTGCGACAGCGTGAACGCGTCCTGCGGCGCGCCCGTAACGCGGGTGGTGAGATCGAAGGTGACCGGAGTGTCCCCGATGTTGGTGTAGGTCACGTCCTTCGTGCTCGTGGTGCCCGGTTCGATGGGGTACGCGTGGTAGCCCGCGAACGCGCTCGCTGTCGCGAAGACCGTGGCCGCGCTGGTGGCGGCGATGTCCAGGCGCCCGCTGCCGGCCTCGGCGGCGGTGTAGCCGGGGGTGGGCTTGGCGGTGCTGACGAGGGCGTCCTTCAACTGGCCGCCCGTCCAGTCCGGATGCCGTGCCGCCAGCAGCGCCGCCGCGCCCGCGACGTGCGGCGTGGCCATGGAGGTGCCGCTCATCGTCTGGTAGTGGCCTTCGCCCTCCGCGGCGTACTGCGAGCGTGCCGCGAGGATGTCGACGCCGGGAGCGGTGATTTCCGGCTTGAGGCCGCGGTCACCCGCGCGCGGGCCCCGGCTGGAGAAGTCGGCCAGGCGGTCCGCGCCGTCCACCGCGCCGACGGCGAGGGCCGCGTCGGCCGCGGCGGGCGCGCCGACCGTGAAGCCGGTGGGGCCGGAGTTGCCGGCGGCGATCACGAACAGGGCGCCCGTTTCGGCGCTGAGCTGGTTGACGGCCGTGCTGAGCGGGTCCGTGCCGTTGGTGGGTCCGGCGCCGAGGCTCATGCTGATGATCTTGGCGCGCTCGGTGCGGGCGGCCCATTCCATGCCGGCGAGCACCCAGGACTCCTGGCCCTCACCGGCGTTGTCCAGAACCTTGCCGACGTGCAGACGGGCGCCCGGGGCGACGCCGCGCTCCTTGCCGCCGGAGGCGGCGCCGGTGCCGGCGATGGTGGAGGCGACGTGGGTGCCGTGCCCCTGGCCGTCCTCGACGGTCTGGTCGGGCACGAAGGTCTCGGCCCGCGCCACGCGACCGGCCAGGTCAGGGTGAGCGGTGTCGACGCCCGAGTCCAGGACGGCGACGTCCACCCCTTCGCCGGTGTTGCCGCCCGCCCACACCTGGGGCGCGCCGATCTGGGCGGTGCTCTCGGCGAGCTCCGCCCGTACCTTGCCGTCGAGCCAGACCTTGGCGATGCCGCCCGAGAGCGCCGGCTCGGCGCTCGTGCGGCCAGAGGCGTCGGGGACGCGGGCGTCCTTCGTGAGCGCGGCCCAGAACCCGGCCGAGCGGTCGGCGTCCACGGCGGCGCCCTGGATGCTGGACAGGGCGCGCACCTGCCGGGCGCCCTGGGGCAGGGCCGAGGTCCGGGCGCGGGCGGCGGCGTCGGTGTAGGAGACGATGAGCGGAAGGCGGTCACGCCGCGCGTCGTCGTATCCGTCGGCCAGCAGCCGGGTGACGTTGAACAGGTCCCGGTCCAGCAGACCGGCCGCCAGGTACTTCAGGGCGGACCGGGGGTAGACGTACGTCTCGCCGCCTTCCGCGTGCGTGACGGCGTCCACGGGGCGCCCGTCCGGGCTCAGCACCGTGCGGGTCACGCCACCGTCCGGCGCGGTGGTGACGGTCACCTTGTCACCGGTGATCAGGGTGACCGTACGCGCGGGCGCGGCGGCGGTGGAGGGGGATAACGCCGGGGCCGCGGTCGAGGTGGCGCCGGCGGGTGGAACGGCCGCGAACGCGGCCAGGGCGATGCTCGATGCTGCCAGCACATGCTTGTGCCGGGATGAGAGTGACAAATGTGCCTCTATGGTACGGAAGGGATAGAACCGGGGGGAATCTTAGGGAAGAGAAAGCGATCTTGACCAGGCGCTGTAAATCCCAATGCCGTATCACATACGCAACAGATCTTGCCGGGTGATCGGGTGACGCGTCAGGGCGTCAGCGGTGCAAAGGTGTCCAGGTGCCGTGCGGGGCCGTCCGAAGAAGCGCGGTCAGGCCGGCTTCGTCGAAGGCCAGCTCCAGGTCGGCCAGTCCCTCGGAGAAGTGGGCCCAGCCGTCGTAGTGGGCCGGAATCACGAGATCCGGGTCGAGGACGGCCGCGGCGGCCGCGGCCCGCCGGCTGTCGAACGTCAGGGGGCGCCCGCCGAACTTCGCGGGCACGCGGGCCGCTCCGGCGTGGAGCACGGCTACGTCGATGTCCGGCACGCGGCGGGAAATCTCCGCCACGGTACGGATGGAGGCGTTGTCGCCGCTGATGTAGACCGTGGGGAGTCCCGGGCCGGACAGGACGAACCCGGTGACCTCGCAGTTGACGTTGCCGTCGGCATCGCGATCGCCGTCTTCGGGGCCGTGGACGGCGGGCACCGCCTGGACGGTGAGATGGCCCGCGCCGTCGCCGCGGAGCACCTGGTAGCCGTTCCAGCCGGCGAGGCCGACCGCGGGAGGACCGAGTCGTGCCGCGGAGAGCGGGCCGGTGATGACCAGCGGGGCGGTTCTGGCGAACACGCGTCCGCGCTCGTCGAGGTTGTCCGGGTGGCCGTCGTGGCTGACCAGCACCAGGTCGATCGCGCCCAGGGCGTCCTCGGGGACGGCGGGACCCGCCGTCTTCGTCAGGTATCCGTGCGGGCCGGCCTCGTCGAAGGTCGGGTCGCTGACGATGCGCAGACCCCCGATGTCGATGACAGCCGTCGGCCCGCCCAGGACGGTGATCGCACATTCCTGCCGGGGCAGCCTGGTCGTGGTCATCCGATCAGCTCGAACGGTCGCGGGCCGGTGACGGCACGGTGGGCGCGCGCGCTCACGACGGGAGCTCGCTTCCGGCCTGCTCGCGTACCAGGTAGTCGGCGTACCAGTCCGGCCAGTTGGGGTCTTCGGCGCCGGTGCGCGCCTCGTGCTCGCCGTGCGCGGCCGCGGCGCGGCGCAGCGCGTTCGCCAGGTCCGAGGCGGAGGCGTAGGTGGTGGCGGACGGGTCCAGCCGTCCCGGGAGCCGGGTGGTGACCTCCTGCAGCACCCAGCCGTTGCCGTCGGGGTCGCTGAACGACAGGAACGAGCCGTAGCTGCTGCGTTGCGGATCCGGGCCGGGCACCCGGGCGTCGGTGCCGCCGTGGTGGAAGACGCCGCCGGCGTCGTGGAAGACCTCGCTCGGGCCGGCGCCGAGCCGCTTCAGCTCCTCGTACGCCGCGGCGATGTCGGCCACGATCAGGTGCAGGCCCTGCGCCGAACCCGGCGCCTGGGACGTGACCGACGTACCGAAGATGACCGAGGCCGGCGAGCCGGGCGGGGTCACCTGCACCACCCGGAAGTCCTCACCGGTGGCGACGTCGGCATCCAGCCGCCAGCCCAGCGCCGTGTAGAAGTCCTTGGCCCGGTCGACATCCGCGACCGGCACCACGACCACTTCGAGCTTCATGTCCATGACCTGCGCCTCCTGCGCTCGTAACCAAGGCCGGCACGACGGGATTCGTGCAGTCTGCCCCCGGGTGATCCAAGGAAAACGCCCTGGTCACCCAAGGTCGGCAGGCGCCGCGGAAGCCGGTGGAGCACCGGCTTCATGCGTGCGCCCCCTCGAACGCGGCGGTGAGCTCCCCGGTGGTGGTGATGGCGTGGGCGAAGGTGGGGCCGTTCAGCTCGTGGGCGGCGTGCATCATCTCGGGGAGGAACGCCGCGGTGGCGTCGCGCACCAGGGTGACGTGGTAGCCGAGTTCCATGGCGAATCGGCCGGTGGACTCGATGCAGGTGTTCGCCAGCAGGCCGACGAGCACGACATGGGTGATGCCGTGCTGCTTGAGCTGGAAGTCGAGGTCGGTGTTGGCGAACCCGCTCTGCGCCCAGTGCTCCCGGGCCACGACGTCGCCGGGCTGCGGCTGGAAGTCGGGGTGGAACTCCCCGCCCCAGGTCCCGCGGGCGAAGCTGTGCCGCTCCATGATGGCGCGCTGGGTGGGGTTGGGGTGATCCCATGTCTCGTAGTCGCCCGGCTCCCAGCGACGGTGCGGAACGATCATCACCCGTACGCCGGCCTCCCGGGCCGATGCGATCACGGATCGCAGGTGGTCCAGCAGACCGACCTGCTGCGCCACGGACGCCACGCGCGGCCAGATCTTGCCGCCCTCGGACAGGAAGTCGTTGTAGGGATCGACCAGCAGCACGGCCGTGTGGCGCGGGTCGTACGCCTGGGGCATGGCTCCTGCTCCTCGCTCTGGGCGATACAAACGTCCAGCCCAAGGATCAATCCCATCAGCCACAGAAGCAAGAAAGCCCTGGTCAAATACCACTTTGCGCAGACGTGGATGATGCTCGTCGTCCAGCTGCCCGGTGATCCCACCCACCGCTCCCCGTAAAGGCAGGGCCGACATGGGCCGCGGGCCGAAGCGCCGGATCAGGGACCGGACGGCCCGCCGACCGGCTCCGACAGTGCGGCCTTGACGCTCCGGCTCTGCTCGTCGGCCAGGACCTCGAACCGGTCATGGATCAGGGCGTCCATGGTCAGCTCGGCCACGGTGCCGGCGCTGATCTTCGGCGCGTCGGTCCAGGCGCTGAGATCCGTGTCCACGAAACCCGCATGCACCCCGACCACCAGGGTTCCCTGCTCGCCCAGCGCCTTGCGCAGGGCGTCCGTCAGCGACCACTGCGCGGCCTTGGAAGCGGCATACCCGGGGAACTGCGGCTGACCGACCCAGGACGCCACCGAGAGCATGTTGACCAGGGCTCCGCCCCCGTTTCTGGCCAGGATGGGAGCGAAGGCGCGGGACACCGCCCAGGTGCCGAAATAGTTGACCTCCATCGCCTGGCGCGCGCCGTCGAAGGCGCCCTCCATCAGCTTGGTGCTCGCACCGCCGATCCCCGCGTTGTTGATCACGATGGAGACGTCGCCCGCGGCTGCCGCGGCAGCCGCGACGCTCGCCTCGTCGGTGACGTCCAGGCGCACGGGAACGACGTCGGCGTCCGGCACGCTCGCCGGGTCGCGGACGCCGACGTAGACCTTCGCCGCACCGTGGTCGATGAGCGCGCGGGCGAACGCGCGGCCGATTCCGCGATTTCCGCCCGTGACCAGGGCGACCGATCCCTTGATTCGCATGGTTCTTCCTCATCGTGCGCTTGTCATGCCCGCATGCCGTGCGGGCCGGCTCGGGCTTCCCCGGGCCGTTCCGCCCGGCATCGACGCCTCTGAGGCGCCATCCTAACGCCTGAGTTTATATTTGCAACTCAGGCTTGGAGGTCAACGCTCCACCGCCCCGAGGACGTTCCCCGCCGCGCGCGGAGCACCTCGCGCCCGCGCGGCGACTCGGGGAACCGGTCGAGCATGGCGCGCAGCTCGGCTGCGCCGACGTTCGCGCCGAACGGCTCCGTCCCCGGCTCCAGGCGGACGCCTTCGGCGAGCGGGCCCGCGATCACCGGGTCGAAGCCGAGCGCGTCCACGATCGCGGCGGCGACCTCCACGTCGTCCGGATCGTCCCCGGCGACGGCGATCGCGCTCCGGCCGGCGGCGCCGGCCGGACGGGCGCCCTCTTCGAGGTCGTGGTAGCCCATGTGGTTGAAGGCCTTGACGACCCGGGCGCCGACCAGGAAGTCCTGGACGATCTCGCTGGAGGACGTACGCAGGTCGGTGAGGTCGTCGCGCACCCCGTCGATCTCCCACCAGTAGTTCATCGCGTCGAGCACCAGCCTGCCCCGCAGCGCCTCGGCCGGGATGTCGCGATGCTTGCCGAGCGGCAGGGCGAGCACCACGACGTCCGCCTCGGACGCGGCCCGCGCCGCGGTCACCGCCGTCGCGCCGGGCGTGACGACCTCGACGATCAGGGAGATCCGCGCCGCCTCGCCGGAGCCCGCGATCAGGACGTGGTAGCCGGCCGCGACCGCGAGGCGGGCCAGCACGGTGCCGACCTTGCCGGCGCCGAGGATGCCGATGGTGCGGACGTCGCCGGGTTTCATGGTCGCTCCAGGTCGCTGTCGGGTGGCGTCATCGTCCTGCCCGGAGGTGAAGCCGCCTCGTCCGGGTGTCTTGTTCGGGGTGCCGTGAGGGTTCGGGCGTCAGGAGCCGGCCGTGTCGGCGGCGAGCAGCTCACGGACACGCGGGGCGACCTCGCGGCCGAGCAGCTCGATCGTGCGGGCACGGGCCTCGCGAGGAAGGTGCATGATGTCGTACTTGAGGTCGAAGCGGCTCAGGTGGAGGTCGCGGGCCATCCGGACGATCTTGCGGGCGACCGTCTCCGGCGATCCGACGAAGAGCGCGCCGTGCTCGAGCTCGGCCTCGTACCGCTGCCGGCTTGGCGCGTAGAAGCCGCGCTCGGCCGCGAGCGCCGCGACGACCGGCTGCCAGGACGACCACCAGGTCTCGACGGCCTCCTCGTCGGTGTCGGCGACGAGGCCGAGCGAGTGCTGTCCGATCGGCAGCTCGGGATGGCCGAAGCGCTCGAGCGCCTTGAGGTAGAGCGCGACGTTCCTCGCGAAGCGCAGGGGCTGTCCGCCGATGATGGCCATCATGAGGGGCAGGCCGTGGCGCGCGGCGCGCACCACGGAGTCGGGGCTGCCGCCCACGCCGATCCAGGTCGGGATGCCGCCCGGGCGCATGCGGGGGTGCAGCCGCTGCCGGGTGAGGGGGGTCCTGACCGTTCCCGACCAGGTCACCTCCTCCTCCCGTTCGAGCCGGAGGAACAGGTCGAGCTTCTCCTCGAACAGCCGCTCGTAGTCGGCCAGGTCGTAGCCGAACAGCGGGAACGACTCCGTCGCGGAGGCGCGGCCGAGCACAATCTGAGCGCGGCCGTCGGACACCGCGTCGAGGGTGGAGAACTCCTGGTACAGCCGGACCGGGTCGTTGGTGCTCAGCACGGTCACGGACGTGCCGAGCCTGATACGCCGCGTGGCGGTGGCGATCGCGGCGAGGAGCACCGGGGTGGCGGAGTCGTTGTGCCCCTCCCGGTAGTGCTCGCCCACGCTGAACACGTCCAGCCCCACCGCCTCAGCGAGCCGGGCCTCCGCCACGAGCAGGCGCACGGTCTCGGCGTCGCTGAGCACGCGTCCGCCGTCCGTCGCGACCTCTCCGAACGAGTTGAGCCCCAGCTCGAAATGTGGGTGTTCGACCCTGCCGACGCTCACGGTTCCTCCTGCTCTGTGGTGTTCCAAGGTGATCGACGCCCAGCTCGGGCGTCGCGGCGGGAGGCCGGACGCACCGGATCTCCGCGGGCGGTGGTGCCGTGCCGGCCGGGGCGTGTGTGGGGAAAGGCCCCGGCCGGCACGGGTTCAGGCGGCCTGGCGGAGCGGGGCCAGGGCGCGGCTCCAGGCGACGACCTCGTCGAGCATGGTCGTGAGGGCCGCCACCTGGTGCTCACCGGCCGCGAGCTTGCTGAAGTCGCGGAAGTCGGTGAACAGCGACAGGGCCACGTTGGTGCGCACGTCGGCGAGCTTGAGCTCGCCGCCGATCAACCGCAGCTGCTCCGCCGCCCGGGCGCCGCCGACGCTCCCGTAGGACACGATGCCGAAGGCCTTGTGGTTCCACTCGGCGAACAGGTAGTCGATGGCGTTCTTCAGCACGCCCGAGGTGGAGTGGTTGTACTCCGGCGTCACCATGACGAAGCCGTCGTAGGAGCCGATCTTGGCGGCCCACGCCTTGGTGTGCTCGTTCTGGTACTGGCCGTAGGCCGGCGGCATGGGCTCGTCCAGGTGCGGGAGCGGGTAGTCCAGCAGGTCCACGAGCTCGAAGGCGGCGTCCGTGCGCCGGGAGGCGTGCTCCAGCACCCAGTGCGCCACCTGTTCGCCGTTGCGGCCGGGGCGGGTGCTGCCGAGGATGATGCCGATGCGGGTCATTGCATGGTCCTTTCAACAGGGATGTGTCGCGGTAGTCATGTGTGACATGGCAGGCGACCCGTGTTGTGGGGTCGCCAAGGAAGCCCTGGAGCAGGGCGGGGCGGGAGCATGACGCGGTGGGGTGCGCGCGATCGGGCGGCGGGGGCCGGCGTTTCCGCGGTGCGGGACCTCGCGGGCCGGTCGGAACTCTGGATCACCTGCCCGGTCGGCAGGTCATCGCCGAGCCGTCGATCGGCTCAGCGGGTGGGCGAAAACATACGATCATCTCCCGTACGTGCGCCGACGGCTGGAGCAGTGCTCGCCGCCGGCCTCAGTGACTTCCAAGTACTGACTACACGCCGGTGATCGGTAACTTCAACTGAACCGTGGTCACATCGGGTGAACCGGCCAGGGCTCAGTCGAGATCGTCGGTGTCGTGTCCGGCCGCCTTGTCGAAGGCGTGGCGGTTGGCGCGAATCGTGTCCTGGTTGTCGGCCGCCCAGCGGGCGAGCACCAGGACGGGCTCGGACAGGGTGCGTCCGAACGGGGTGACCTCGTACTCGACCCGGGGTGGGATCTCCGGATAGACCACGCGCTTGACGAGCCCGTCACGCTCCAGGCTGCGCAACGTCAGCGACAGCATGCGGCGGGAGATGCCGGGCGCCGTCCGCAGCAGCTCGGTGAAGCGCATCGGCTCCTTCTCGAGCAACCCGATGAGGATCAGGCTCCACTTGTCACCCACCCGGTCCAGCACGGACCGGAGAACATCGGGGTCGTGCTCGAGGCACGTCCTGTCCAACGAACGCAGCACCCTGTCCGCCTCAGCCTGGTGCGACATGGGCTCCCGCCTCCTCCGTCACCTGAAAGTGACCAGGTCACGTTGCTGTTACCGGTTATCGAAGAGTACATCAGTGACCAAAAGTAACTCCCGGAGGAGCCCTCCATGACCGCCCGGGACCGAGCAGCACGGCACGATCAGGAGAGGTGACACACCATGCAGGATCTTCCTGTGCCGGACCCCGAAGGCCCGGCACACGTCAGCGGCTACCACCTGGTGAGACGACTGGGCGAAGGCGGCCAGGGCGCGGTCTTCCTCGGTGAGTCCCCCGGTGGGCGGCAGGTGGCGATCAAGATGCTGCACACCTGCTTCGCCGCCGACTCCCATGTCAGGGAACGATTCCGCCGGGAAGCGGAGATCGCACAGCGGCTGGCCACCTTCTCCACGGCCCGCGTGCTGGAGACCGGCTTCACCCAGGAGCGTCCGTACATCATCAGCGAATACGTTCCGGGGCCGTCGCTGGAGGCGCTGGTCAAGGAGGGCGGGCCGCGGAGCGGCAGCGGGCTGGAGCGGCTGGCGGTCACCACGCTGACCGCTCTGACCTCGATCCACGCGGCCGGGATCGTGCACCGCGACTTCAAGCCGAGCAACGTGATCATGGGCCCGGAAGGGCCAGTGGTGATCGACTTCGGGATCGCGTACGCGCTGGACGCGACCACCGGCTCGACCGAGCCGGCCGGCACGCCGGCGTACATGGCGCCGGAGCAACTGGACGACCAGCCGCTCACTCCCGCCTCCGACATGTTCTCGTGGGCGGGCACGATCGTCTTCGCGGCCACCGGCCGACCGGCCTTCGCCGGCGGTACGGTGCCGGCGACGCTCAACGCCGTCCTGCACGCCGAGCCCGACCTTTCCGGCCTGCCCGACGAGCTGCGCCGGCTGGTTGCCGCGTGCCTGGCCAAGAATCCGGCGGCTCGTCCGGCGGCCGTGGAGGTGCTGTGCGGCCTCGTCGGCGGCGACCGCGGGCCGTCATCCGCCGTCAGCGACACCGCTCCCGCGCGCGATGTCCGGCCTGCCAGCCGTCATCGGCACCGTCAGCAGCGTCACCAGCACCGCAATTTGCACCGCCCCGAGCACCGTCCTGAGCACCGCCCTGAGCACCGTGCCGCCGGCGATTCTGGGCGGGGCCGGGTGGAGGGCAGGCATGCGGCGTCGCCGGCTTCGGCGACGACGACGCCGACCGCTCCCGCGTCCTCGAGGGCCGATCGCCGGAGGCGCGGCGTCGCGCTCGTGGCCGCCGGCGCGGCTGTGGTCGCCACGGCCGGCACGCTGCTGTTCTCATCGGTGTCCGGCAGTCCGGCGGACGCGCAGGACAGCTGGACGCGCGGCTCCGCCACGCCGCCGGCCTGCGTGACCGGCGGCCCTGCCGCTCATCCGCTCCGCCGGACCCCGGCGCCCCCCGATCCTGCCTCGGCCGGCTGCGCCGAGGAGACCGGCGGCCCAGGTGACCCGGTGCCGTGGGCCCCATGAGGGCGTCGCTCGCCGAGCCCGCCGTTCCGGCCGCCCGGAACGGGAGCGGGTGCCCTCACCGGGGGTGTATCGCCGAGGTCAGCTTGGCGACGTGACGGCCGCGGTCAGCTCGGCGACGTCGTCATCGGTCACCTGCAGGCCCGCGGCGGCCACGTTCTGCTCCAGGTGATCGACCGACGAGGTGCCGGGAATGGGCAGCATGACCGGTGAGCGGTGGAGCAGCCACGCGAGCGCGAGCTGTGACGGCGTGGCCGACAGCCGGGAGGCGATGGCTTCGAGCGGTCCACCGGCCTTCGCCAGACCGCCGGTGGCCAGCGGGAACCACGGGATGAAGGCGATGTGGTGGCGTTCGCAGTAGTCGAGCACGTTCTCGGCCGCGCGGTTGGCCAGGTTGTACAGGTTCTGCACGGAGGCGATCGGCGCGATGGCGCGAGCCTGTTCGATCTGGTCGACGCTCACCTCCGACAGGCCGATGTGCGCGATCTTCCCTTCGTCCTTCAGCGCTTTCAGTTCGCCGACCTGGTCTTCGATGGGCACGTCGGGATCGACGCGGTGCAACTGGAGCAGCGCGATCCGTTCGACTCCGAGGATGCGCAGGCTCATCTCGCACTGCTGGCGAAGGTAGGCCGGCCTGCCGACGGGTGTCCACATGTCGGGGCCCTGCCGGGTGAGCCCTGCCTTGGTGGCGATGACGATGCTCTCGTCGTACGGGGCGAGAGCGCGCCGTAGCAGCGGCTCGGCGACCAACGGGCCGTAGGAGTCGGCGGTGTCGAAGAGCGTCACACCGAGCTCCGCCGCCCGGCGCAGAACCCGCACGGCCTCGTCCTCATCGGCCGGCGGCCCCCACACGCCGGGGCCGGTCAGCTGCATGGTCCCGTAGCCGAGGCGGTTGACGGGGAGAGCATCGTCGATCATGTACTGGCCCGATGCGTCGGCCCTCACAGAAGTCATCACGGGGTTCCTTTCTCTGCTTGCCCGCCAAGGCCTGGCGTGCCGGCGGTGCAGGACCGGACGCCCACCGGCCGGGCACCTCCTGCCGCATATCCACCCCGTGCCTGCCCGGTGACCCCGCGCCCTACCTCAACATCCGGCAAAGCCGCGCCCCCAAGCCCCTCCGGCGTTCAGCGCCCGGCCACCGGCAGGCCGAGGTGCCCACCGGCGGGCAGCGAGAGATCCCGCGACTGCTGCCCGAGCGCGTCGCTGGGTGACCACTGCGCCACCTTCCGGGTCACACCTTGGCTCCGGGCCCGACGTGGACGGGCAAGGGCCACCGGAGCGGATGACCATGGAGCTCGTGCAGTATGAGGACCGGCCTCAGGGGCGGATGTCGAGATGCACGTCCGCGCCGGCCACCTCCTTGCCGGCGCTGTCGACGAACGCGACCCGCACCGGCTCGCCCGTGGAGCGCGCCCTGCGCAGGGCCGAGGGCCCGGCCGATCGGGCGCGGTGGACGTCGCCCCACTGCTGCAAGGCGCCCAGCACCACCTGCAAATCCGCGCCGGCCTCGGTGAGGTGGTAACTCTGTCGTTGCCTGCTGCCCGGCTCCCTGTAGGTGAGGGTGCGCAGCACCCCGGCACCGATGAGTGTCTTCAGCCGGGCGCTCAAGAGGTTGGGAGCGATGCCCAGGGCGTCCCTGATCTCGGCGAACTTGTGCCTGCCCCGGAAGATCTCGCGCAGGATCAGGAACGTCCACCGCTCTCCCAGGATCTGCAGGCTCCGTTCGATCGAGCAGGCCGGCTCGTCCGCCGGGTATGAGCCCTTCAGATGGGCGGTCACCTTGCCCCCTTCACCAGATGAATATTGTTAATGTACTCAGACATTCAGCGGGAGCACGACGCCGCCTCCACGACGACGCTGACGACTGGCACCGCATCGGGACCAGCAGGCGATCATGGCGGCCAACCGCGTCCAAGCAAGGGCAGGTGCCGCCGCTCAGCCCAGCGGTCGCCATCCCTGCCGCTCTGCTTCCGCGCGCAGAGCGTCCGGCCAGGAGGCGATGAAATCGGCGACCCCTGGATCCCACGGGCCGACGTTCTCCACGAACGACACCGCCACGAGCTCACCGACCCGCACGTCAGAGGCATGCAGAGCCACGGAGAGAAAAGCGAGACACCGCTCGACCAGCTCCTCCCGGCCCTGCCGATGTGCCTCGAGCACGAATCGGGTGAGGTCTCCGAACAGCACGTGCTGCAGCACCTCCCCGTTGGAGTCGAGATGCTCCCGCAGCAACGGGTCGAACTCGGGTACCTGCCCGACAAGAAGATCGGCAACCCGCTCAGACGACAGTTCGGGATCCACCCCGGACATCCTCCCGCATACTCACGCGCGTTCGAGCGGCCCGCTGATGAGGAAGCCTCGTAGCTGCAGATGCACCGTGGGGAGGAGGGCGGCCAGGAGGTGAAGTCCGTTGTCGGGGAGAGCTCCAGGACCGGGTCGATGACGATCACGTCCACGATTGTCCCGGCCGCCCGGCGCGGAGCGGTGTCCACGCGAGTGGTGCCGAGGCCGGTCACTCGCGTGGACGCCGCATCAGCCCCTCACCCGCCGCCGAGCATCAGCGCGATGATCGCGTCGATGTCGTCGCCCTGCCCGGGATCGTCGGCGACTCGGTTGGGCCGGACGAAACCGCACGCCACGCAACGATGAACGATCACCAGCCCCTTGCGGCCACGGTGCTCGATCCGTTGCGGGCGCATCAGCCCGCGGCAGGCCGCCGCGCGATCGCCCGGTTCGAGGTCCACGTGCTTGGACCACAAGCACGTGGGACAGTGATTGCGGTAACTCCCGTTGCTCAACGGCACCACCACGGCGCCGCAGTTGTCACATGTGAAGCCCTGGTTCTGGGCAGCCCTGCCGATGGTCTCCGCCTCCGGGTCGAAGAAGTGATCTTCAACCGGAGCGCAGGGTTCCGTTTCGTTCTCTCCGTTGGGCCGGGACGGGCCCGGCTCGACGGCTCCCAGGCTCGATACGGGCGAGGGACCGGTTCACCGCCGGTTCCCCCTCGTCAGGGGTCGGCGATTAGTTCCGCCTCCTGCTTCACCGCGGCGTTCTCATCCCACGGATCCGTACCACGACCGGGTTTGCCTGATTGTCCCGGTCACTGTCGGCCGAGCCTCCTCAGCCGCCGGCGGTAGGTGTCGTCCCGCCCTCACTGGCGTCGGCGTCGTCCCCTGACCTCAGAGCCCGGCCGGGCCGGCCGCATGTTCTCGGCGCACCACCCCTCCTCACCTCGGACGCGTCTCCGCATCGCAGATCACAACATGGCCGGCGGCGAACGGGCAAGCGGCTTTCCGCTGGTCTCGCCCCGGTTCGGCGGGCGGGCCGGCCGGGGTGGCAGGCGTGCGATACTTCGTGGATGGCGCGGATCGTCTTCATCGGGGTCGGTGACGTGGAACTGACGCGCCGCGTGGTCTCCGCCCTGATGCTCGCCCCCTCGCTCCACGGCGAGCTGGAGATCGTGCTGCACGACGACGACCCGGGCCGGCTCGCGACGACCGAGACGCTCGTGCGGGCGCTGGACGGCGAGGCGGGCGCGGGCGCGAAGATCCGCAGCGTCTTCGACCGGCGGCGGGCGCTGAAGGGCGCCGACTTCGTGGTCAGCCATCTCGACGTCGGCGGGTTCGAGGCGACGCTGCGCGACTTCGAGATCCCCCATCGGTACGGCCTGCGCCAGACCATCGGCGACACCATCGGCATCGGCGGCGTCTTCCGCGGCCTGCGCACGATCCCGGTGCTGGTCGAGCTGGCCGCCCAGATGGCCGAGGAGTGCCCCGACGCCTGGCTGCTGAGCTGCAGCGATCCGATGGCGATGACCGGGTGGGCGGTCCACGAGGCCACCGGGTTCGAGCGGTTCGCCGGGCTGTGCCACTCGGTGTGCGACACGCACGCGTACCTGGCGGACCTGGTCGGGCGCGACGAGGACGAGGTGAGCTTCCTCAGCGCCGGCCTCAACCACCAGTCGTTCGTGCTGCGCTTCGAGGCCGCGGGCCGGTCGCTCTATCCCGAGCTCGACGCCGTGCTGGAGGCCGACCCGCAGCTCAGGCGGCACGTACGCGCGGAGCTCTACCGCAAGTTCGGCTACTTCCCCACGCAGTCGAGCGAGCACGCGGCCGAATACGTGCCGTGGATCATGCGGCATCCCGAGGAGACGAGCCGGCTCGGCGTGCCGGTCGAGGAATACCTGCGCCGCGTGGGCAAGAGCCTGCACCTCTACGAGGAGACGCGGCGGGCCCTGTCCGCCGGTCACCCGCTGCTCATCCGATGGCAGCACCAGGAGCCGGCCGCCGCGATGATCCTGGCGATGCTGACCGGCGAGGAGAAGGAGATCTACGTCAACGTGGCCAACCGGGGCCTGATCGGCAACCTGCCCGACGGGTGCTGCGTGGAGGTGCCGGCCGCGGTCGGCGCCGCCGGGGTGCGCCCGCGGGCGGTCGGCGACCTGCCCGTGCAGCTCGTCGCGCTCAACCGCACGTTCCTCAACGTGGTCGAGCTGACCGTGCGCGCCGTGCTCGACGGCGACCGTACGCACGTCTACCACGCGGCGATGCTCGACCCGAACACGGGGGCCACGCTGCCGCTGCCCGAGATCGAGCGGCTCTGCGACGAGCTGATCGAGGCGCACGGCGACCTGCTGCCGCCGGCGGTCCGTGCATGATGGAGTCGATGCCGACCGAGGTCCGGCGCGAGCGCATGCTGGCCATGCTGACCGAGCAGGAGTTCGTGCGGGTCGCGGAGCTGGCCGAGGCGTTCGGGGTGTCCAGCGTGACCGTCCGCGCGGACCTGGACGCGCTGGAGGAGCAGGGCAAGGTGCGGCGGGTGCGCGGCGGCGCCGTGTCGGCCGGGCCCGCGCCGCACGTCGAGCCGTCGTTCGAGCTGTCGCTGGGCACGGCGGCGGTGGAGAAGTCGCTCATCGCGAAGGTGGCCGCCGGGCTGGTCGGCTCGGGCGAGAGCGTGCTGATGGGAGCGGGGACCACGACCTCCTACGTGGCCAGGGAGCTGGTCGCGCGCTCCGACCTGACCGAGGTGACGGTGTTCACCAACGGGCTGCGCACGGCGCTGGAGCTGGAGCCGGCGCTGCCGAGGATCTCGGTGGTCGTGACCGGCGGCAGCCTGCGCCGCCAGCAGCACTCGCTGGTCGATCCGCTGGGCGGCAAGCTGCTGGAGGGCATCCGCGCCCACACCGTCATCCTGGGCTGCGGCGGGGTGGACGCGGCGGGCGGGGTGACGAACGTGAGCCTGCCGGACGCGGAGATGAAACAGCGCATGTTGCGCGCCGCGGCCAGGAAGATCCTGGTCGCGGACGCGTCCAAGCTGGGTGTGGTGGAGATGGCGCCGATCTGCGCGATCGGGGAGATCGATCTGCTGATCACGGGAGATTCGGCCGATGCCGAATGTGTCGCGGCGTTGCGGGACAAGGGGCTGGAGGTCGAGATCGCCCGCTGAGCGCGGCGGGCAGGGCGCCGGGTTCTCCCGCCGAGCGCTCCGGTGGCGATCCGGTTACGCGCGCAGGGCCTCCGGGAGGAGGTCGCCGTGGGCGCGGGTCAGGTCATCGGCCATCCGCCAGATGTCGTCGAGCGTGAGTGAGGCGGCGGTGTTCGGGTCCATCATCAGGGCGTGCCTGACATGGCGGGGGTCGCCCTCCAGCGCGGCACGTACAGTGAGCTCATTGACGTTGACATAACTCCTGTTCAGAGCGGCACACTGCGGGGGCAGGGCGCCGATCGCCGTGGGGCGGACACCCGTGGCGTCCACCGCGCAGGGCACCTCGACCACGCAGCCGTGCGGCAGGTTCGAGATGAGCCCGTCGTTGACCACGTTGCCGTAGACGACGCGGGGCGTGCCGGTGACGATGCTGTGGATGATCTGCGGGGCGTACTCGTCGGTCCCGGCGATGTCGAGCTCGCCGCCGTGCCGTACGAGGTCGCGGGTGCGCTTGTACTCGGCCAGGTTCTCCTCGCTGACCCGCAGGTACTCCCCCACCGGGATGCGCAGCCGGTCGAGCTCGGAGTCGTGGTGCATGAGCCACGGGACGTACTCGGCCGAGTGCTCGCTGGTCTCCGTCGGGTAGTAGCCCAGCCGCCGGTACATGTCCACCCGAACCCGCCGCCGCAGCTCCGGGTCGTCCACGTCGAGGCGCGGGTACAGGTCCTCGCCGTCGCGCTCGAAGCGCAGCACCCACGCCTGGTGGTTGACGCCGGCCGCGACGTACGAGATCTCCTCGTACGGGACCTTCACCAGCTCGGCCAGCCCTCGCATCGTCCAGTAGACCGAGTGGCACAGGCCGACCACGTTCTTGACCTTGCCCGACAGGTACCAGACGTTCATCGCCATCGGGTTGGTGTAGTTGAGCAGGAGCGTGTCGGGGCACACGGCGGCGATGTCCGCGGCCAGCGCGTCGAGCAGCGGGAACGTGCGCAGCGCGCGGAACACGCCGCCGACGCCGATCGTGTCGGCGATGGTCTGCCGCAGGCCGTACCTGGCGGGGATCTCGAAGTCGGTGACGGTGGCGTCGTAGCCGCCGACCTGCACCATGTTGATCACGAAGTCGGCGCCTTCGAGCGCCTCGCGGCGGTCGAGGTGGGCGGTGACGGTGGCGGCGCCCTCGGTGATGCGGCGGGACACGGCCTCGGCCACCTGGAGGCGTTCGGGGTCGATGTCGTGCAGCGCGATGTGCATGCCGCGCAGCTCGGGGAACTTGACCAGGTCGGCGAGCAGTCCGTGGGTGAAGACGACGCTCCCCGCCCCGACGAACACGATCTTCTTCATGAGGTTGCTTCCTCCCAGGTGGGCTGCGCCGCGGTGCCCCCGGCGGCGCGGGTGGAAAGGGTGCCGCAGGCCACGGCCACGCCCATGCTCCGGCTCAGCGGCAGTCCGCGCAGGAGCGCGGCGAGCAGGCCGGCGTTGAAGCTGTCTCCGGCGCCGACGGCGTCGACCACGGTCGCGGGCCGCGCGGGCGCCTCGACCAGCTCGCCGTCGGCGAAGGCGAGCGCGCCCCGCTCCCCGCGCTTGACGACGGGCAGCGTGCCGCGGGCGGCCAGCTCGCGCACGGCCCGCTCCAGGTCGAGGCTCTCCGTGACGCCCGAGACGGCGGCGGCGATGGCCAGGGCCTCGGACTCGTTGGGGAGCAGGACGCCGGTGAGCGGGAGCACCTCGTCGAGGCCCGCCCAGCGGCCCGCCGGGTCGTCGTTGGTGTCGAGCGAGGTGGACGCGCCCGCGGCCCTGGCCAGGCCGAACAGCCCGGCGAGCCCGGCGGCCAGCAGCGGCTGCAGGAAGTACGACGAGACGTGGACGTGCGCGGCGCGCTCGATCAGCCCGGGCGGCACGTCGGTCGCGGAGAGCCGGTCGAGGCAGCCGGGGGCGGTGAGGATGGCCCGGTCGTCGCCGTCCACCAGCACCACGGTCATGGCGGTGGGCACGGCGGGATCGACGGCGCACGCGGACACGTCCACGCCGCCGCCGCGCAGGGCGTCCAGCACGAAGGCCCCCGCGGGGTCGTCCCCCACCCGCCCGACGAACGCGGTGCGCAGGCCGAGGCGGGCGGCGCCGTACGCGGTGATCGCGCCGGAGCCGCCGAGCACCAGGCCGGCGGCGGGGACGAGCTGCTCGCGCTGGCCGAACTCGGGATGGCGAGGCGAACCCGACACGATCACGTCCGGGTTGGCGTCGCCTACGACAAGAAGGTCGAAGGTCGTTCTGGACACCACGGCACAGTCCCAGGAGTTGTGAAACCTTGTCAACCCTTGCGGATTTTCGAAGGTATTGACAAGACTTCGAAAGTAACCATGATTGGCTCCAACATTCCGGGAGGAGCATCCACAGTGCGAAGAAGAACCGCGGTGGCCCTGGTCGCGGCGATCATCCTGGCGGCCTCAGGCTGCGGGGGGTCGTCCCAGGAAGGCCCCAAGACGGTGGACCCGCAGGCGAAGGTGAAGCTCACCTGGTGGACGGGCCAGACCGCCGACGCCGAGAAGATCCTTGAGGGACTGGCGGCCAAGTTCACCCAGCAGCACCCCAACGTCACCATCGAGGTCTCCTCGGGCGCGTCCACCACCGACGAGTTGCTGCAGAAGCTCTCCGCGGGCTTCGCCAGCGGCGTGTATCCCGATATTTCGTATGCTTTCGGGAGCTGGGCCTCGCAGCTCCAGGAGTCCGGCAAGGCCCTCGACCTCACGGCCAAGGTGAAGGACCCGGCCGTCAAGTGGGAGGAGTTCCCCGAGGCGGCCCGCACCACCGCGACGCCGAACGGCCAGGTCATCGGCTTTCCGGCGATCGTGGACAACCTCGCGCTGCTCTACAACAAGACGGTCTTCGACGCCAAGAAGGTGCCGTACCCGACCGACGACTGGACCTGGGACGACTTCAGGGCGGCGGCGAAGAAGCTGACGGACCCGGCGGCCAAGGTATACGGGACGGCGTACTCGGTGAGCGCCTCCGAGGACACCACCTGGCACTTCTGGCCGCTGCTCTGGCAGCGCGGCGGCAGCGTCCTGACGCCCGACCAGAAGAAGGCCGCGTTCAACTCCCAGGCCGGCGTGGACGCGCTGGAGTTCCTGCGGGCGATGGCGGTGGACGACAAGAGCGTCTACCTCGACCAGACCGACGAGCGGTACGCGCCGCTGTTCGCGGACGGCCGGATCGGGATGATCATCTCGGGCCCGTGGACGCTGTTCGACCTGAAGGAGAAGAAGACCGACTACGGCGTGGCCTACCTGCCGGGCACGAACGGCGACCACCAGACGGTGTCGGGCCCCGACCTGTGGACGTTGTTCGACAACGGCGACGCCAACCGGGCCTACTGGTCGTACGAGCTGATCAAGTGGCTCACCTCGGCCGAGGGCGACGCCCAGTGGAACCTGGCCCAGGGCAACCTGCCGCTGCGCCACTCCGAGACGTCGATGCCCGAGTACGAGACCTACGTCAAGGAGTTCCCGGGCGTCGAGAAGCTGGTCGACAACCTGGCGAACGCCAAGCAGGCCCGGCCCACGGTCAGCGGATACGTGGAGATGTCGAGATACGTCGGTGAGGCCATCGCCAAGGCGATGCAGGGCGCGGCCACGCCCAAGGCCGCGCTGGACGAGGCGGCGACCAAGTCGGCCCAGGCCCTGGCCGGGGGGTGACGATGTCGCTGCTGTTCGCCGGGCGCCGCCCGGCCGCGCACCGGACGGCAGCCCCTGCGACCAGGGTGCGGTGGCTGAACCGCACCCTGGTCGGGTGGGGGTTCGCGGGCCCCGCCACCGCGATCGTGGTGGGCCTGTCGATCTTCCCGGCGGTGTGGGCGTTCCTCATCTCCCAGCAGAAGTGGAACGGCATCTCCCCGGCCAAGCCGATCGGCTGGCTGAACTACCAGCTCATGGCCCAGGACCCCGACCTGCTGTCGGCGGTCCAGCACACGGTGGTGTTCACGCTGCTGTTCGTGCCGTCGTCGATCTTCCTCGGGATGCTCATCGCCGTCGCGCTGAACCGGCCGATCAGGCTGGTCGGCTTCTACCGTACGTGCATCTTCGTCCCGTTCGTGGCGTCGGCGGCGGCCACCGGCATCCTGGCCAACTTCGTCTTCAACCCCCAGTACGGCGCCGCCAACAGCGTGCTGCGCACCCTGGGCCTGCCGCAGCAGCAGTTCCTGGAGAGCCAGTCGCAGGCGCTCGCGGTGATCTGCCTGATCGCGCTGTGGGGGCAGGTCGGGTTCACCGTGGTCGTCTACCTCGCCGCGCTGCAGGACATCCCCAAGGACGTCGTCGAGGCGGCCAGGATGGACGGCGCCAACCGCTGGCAGGTGTTCAGACACGTCACGCTGCCCGCGCTGGGCCCGGTGACGGTCTTCACCTCCATCTGGCAGACGATCACCGCGCTGCAGCTGTTCGACCTGGTCTTCACCACGACCAGGGGCGGCCCGCTGGGCGCGACCCAGACGATCGTCTACTACGTCTACACCCAGGCGTTCAAGCTCACCAAGTTCGGCTACGGCTCGGCCGTGGCCTACGGGCTGTTCGCCGTGACCATTCTCATCACCGTCGGGATGATCCTCTACTCCCGGCGCAGCAAGATCGAGGCCTTCTGATGAGACGCCTGCCGTTCAGCCCCTGGCACCTGCTGCTGATGCCGGCGGCCCTGCTGTTCGCCCTGCCGCTGGTGCAGATGGTGCTGACCGCGTTCATGCCGGACAGCGACATCAACCGCTTCCCGCCCCGGTTCATCCCGAGCCGGTTGCAGCTCGACGGCTTCATCGGCCTGTTCACCGAGTCCTCGGCCCTGCACTGGCTGCTGAACACGATCATCGTGGCCGCGGTCGCGGTGGTCTCGCACCTGATCCTCTGCTCGATGGCCGGGTACGGCTTCGCGCGGCTGAAGTTCTTCGGCAAGGGGGCCGGGTTCCTGGTGATCCTGGCGACCATCATGATCCCGACCCAGCTGCTGATGATCCCGACGTACGTCATGTTCAGCCGGCTCGGCCTGGTCGACACACTGGCCGCGGCGTTCGTGCCGTGGCTGGCGTCGGCGTTCGGCATCTTCCTGATGCGGCAGTTCTTCCTCTCGCTGCCCGCCGAGCTGGAGGACGCGGCCCGCATCGACGGGTGCTCGACGTTCGGCGTGTTCTGGCGGGTGGTGCTGCCGCTGGCCAAGCCGGCCCTGGCGACGCTCACCGTGTTCACGCTGCTGGGCTCGTGGAACGACCTGATCTGGCCGCTGATCGCGATCAGCGACGAGAGCCTCTACACGATCCAGCTCGGCCTGGCCAACTTCCAGGGCACCCGGCACACGCAGTGGTCGCTGCTCATGGCCGGCAACGTGGTGGCCACGATGCCGCTCATCATCGCGTTCGTGGTGGCCCAGCGGCAGTTCGTGGCGACCATGACGTTCAGCGGGCTCAAGGGCTGAGGCCGCGGCTACCAGGCCACCTGGAGGGAGGTCAGCCCGTACACGACGTTGAAGGCGCGGAACTCGGCGGGCGGCCCGGCCTCGCGCAGGCCGGGGAAGCGCTCGAAGAGCGCCGGGAAGGCGAGGTGCATCTCCATCCTGGCCAGCGGCGCCCCCAGGCAGTGGTGCACGCCGTGGCCGAAGGCCACGTGGCCGAGGTCGCCGCGGGCGAGGTCGAGCCGGTCGGGGTCGGGGACGAGCGCCGGGTCGCGGTTGGCGGCGGGCAGCGCGCACACCACCAGCTCGCCCTCGGGGATGCGCACGCCCGACAGCTCGACCTCGGTGGTGGTGAACTTGAACGTCCCCGAGTGCACGATGCTGAGCCAGCGCAGCAGCTCCTCCACCGCCGAGTTGATCCGCGAGGGCTCGTTCCTGAGCAGGTCGAGCTGGTCGGGGTGGCGCAGCAGGGCCAGGGTGCCGAGGCCGAGCATGTTGGAGGTGGTCTCGTGGCCGGCCAGGAGCAGCAGGCCGCCGATGCCGATCAGCTCGTCGGTGGTCAGGTCGTCGCCGTGCTCGCGTACGAGCATGCCGAGCAGGTCGTCGCCCGGGTCCTTCCGGGCGCGGGCGACCAGCTCGGTCATGTAGGCGCGCGACTCCAGCTGGACCGCGACGCGCTCCTCGACGGGCTGCGACAGGTCGAGCGCCTTCGCCGTACGCCGCTGGAAGTCGCCGCGGTCGGCGTACGGCACCCCGAGCAGCTCGCAGATCACCAGGGACGGGATCGGCAGCGCGAACGCGCTGACCAGGTCCACCGGCGGGCCCGCGGCCTCCATCGCGTCGAGGTGCTCGGCGACGATGTCCCTGACGCGCGGCTCCAGACGGCGCATCCGGCGCATCGTGAACTCGGGCGTCAGTATCCGGCGCAGCCGCGTGTGCTCGGGCGGGTCGAAGGCCAGCAGGTTGCCCGCCCGCATCCGGGTGATCTGCTCGTCGGTCAGCTCCACGCCCGGGAGCCGTGGGGCCGTCCGCTGCGCGTTGCTGAACCGGGCCGGGTCGCCGAGCACCTCCCTGACGTCGGCGAACCGGGTGACCATCCAGGCGTCCTGCCCGAACATGGTGCTCACCCGCCGCACCCCCTCCGCCTCCCGCACGGTCGCCAGCTCGGGGTCGGGGTCGAACACCGAGCGGCTCATGAACAGGGGTAGTGCCGCGGAATTGCTCACGTCGTCTCCTCCTGGAACGCTCCTGGAACCCCATTATTCGTCCGCGGCGCACGATCGGGGCGGGGAGGTCACCAGCCGGTGATTTCCCCCAGCTCCAGGCCGCGGTGGCGGGCGATCCGGGTGGCCTCCTCCTCGATCGGGCCGCGGTGCGCGCGGGCGATCCTGCCCAGCGGCTCGACGGTGATGGCCAGCCGGCGCGATCGGGTCAGCGGCCGCCACCCTGCCCGGATCTCGCCGTCCACCAGGATCACCCCCGGATTGCCCGAGGTGCGCCAGACGCGCCGGTGCGACGTCCGGTCCGGCAGCAGCCGCTCGCGGTCCCTGGCCTGCAGGTACGGGTCGTGCGGCGGCAACATCCGCACCCTGCCCGCCTCGGGGCCCGCCTGGGGACCCGCCTGGGCCGGCGACTCCAGCCGCGCCAACTCCCCCGCCGCCACCCACGCCACGCCGGAGCCGAGGTCCACCTCGACCAGCTCGTCCCGCACGGCCTCCCACGCCGCCTCCGCCTGCCCGATCCCGATCCCGCCCCATTCGGCGTAGTGCCGCGCGGTGGAGGGGCCGTGACAGCGCAGGTAGCGCCGGACGAGCTCCGCGGACGCGTCCCGGTCACCGCCGGGGACCCGCCCCACCCACTGGTCGGTACGCCGCAGCAGCGGCGAGCGCCCCTCCCTGCCCCCATGGCAGAGGATGCCGCGCAGGGACGCCACGGGCAGGGCGAACCGGACGAGCGACTCCCCCATGAACTGCTTCGGGGAGTAGGGCGAGTGCCCGTTCCAGCCGTTCCGCAGCCCGGCGGGCAACCGCCCGGTGATCCACTCCCCCGCCGCCCGCCCCAGGTCGTCCTTGATCAGAGCGGTCCCGTCGAGCACGTCGGCGACCGCCTCGCAGGTGTACCGGACGAGATCGGCCGCGGTCATGCCGAGCTCGTCCAGCGACGGCACCGCGCCCCCGAGGAACTCCCGCAGCGCCTCCTCGTTCCCGGGCAGCAGCCCGCGGGTGAAGACGGCCGCGTCCCGTACGGGGAAGACGTGCGGCGCCCCGCGCGCCCCGAACGCCTGCAGCAGCGCCTTCTCCCCCACGAGCTGCTCGGCGAGCGTCTCCTCCGTCACGTCCCGCACCCGCGCCGACAGCGCGAGCCCGGCCGATCCCGGTGGGGTGTTCTGGGGGTAGCACCGCCCGGCGACCTCGGCCAGGCCGGTGGCCGGGGCCGGCTCGGCAAGCTGGTGACCGTGCAGCCGGTAGGCCAGAATCTGCTCCCGTTCGACCTTCGCCATGGCTGCCCCCTACCCCGCTCGCGCGCGGGCACCGGATCCCGTGTCAGATCGCGGCGCGGCCGCCGTCCACCGAGAGCGTGGCGCCGTGGATGTTCGAGGCGTCGTCGCTCACGAGGAACACCACGGCCTTCGCCACCTCCTCCGGCGTGCTGGGCCGCCGTGACGGGATCCGGGCGATCATGGGTGCGAGGTGCTCCTCCATCGCCGCCACCTTCTCGGTGAGCGTGGGGCCGGGGGCCACGGTGTTGACCCGGACGCCGGAGGGCCCGTACTCGTCGGCCCACGACTTGGTCAGCGAGTGCATCGCCGCCTTGGTGGTGCTGTAGAGGGCCGAGCCGCCGGTGCCGAACAGGCCGGCGATCGAGCCCAGGTTGACGACGGCGCCCGCGCCCCTGGCCGCCATGGCGGGGGCGAGGAGGCCGGTGAGCAGGAAGGCGGCCTTGACGTTGACCGCCAGCGCCCGGTCGATGACGTCCTCGCCGACCTCGGCCGTCGGGGTCGGTACGAGCAGCATGGCCGCGTTGTTGACCAGGATGTCGAGACGGCCGCCGGCGAGCTCGGTGGCGGTCGCGGCCAGTTCGCGTACGGCCGTCGCCCCGAGGGACAGGTCGGCCCGGGCGAACCCGGCGCGGCCGCCGGACTCGGCGATGGCGGCCACGACCTTCTCGCCACGGGCGGCGTCGCGGCCGCTGACCACGACGTAGGCGCCCTCGGCGGCCAGGGCGCGGGCTATGGCGACGCCGATCCCGTCGGTCGAGCCGGTGACGAGGGCGGTGCGGTTGTGCAGGCGTGCGCTCACGGTGGTGCTTCTTTCAGGTGTCCCGATACGTGCGCGGCTCATGCTGCCTGTGGCAAAATGGACTGGCAAGTCCAGAAAAAGAGGGATGCATGGGCACTTTGACCGCGAAGGGCGCCGCGACGCGGCAACGGATCATCGAGGGAACGGCCGCCGAGATCCGTGAGAACGGGCTGCTCGACCTCACCCTCGACGACGTCCGGGTTCGCACGCGCACCAGCCGCAGCCAGCTCTTCCACTACTTCCCCGGCGGCAAGGACGAGCTGCTGCTGGCCGTGGCCCGCCTGGAGGCCGGCCGCGTGCTGACCGACCAGCAGCCGCAACTCGGCGACCTCACGTCCTGGGCGGCCTGGCAGGACTGGCGTGACCGGGTCGTCGAACGCTATCGCAAACAGGGCCGGCACTGCCCGCTGAACGTCGTGATGTCCCAGATCAGCAGAACCACGCCGGGCGCGCAGGCGGTGGTGGCCGAGCTGATCGACCAGTGGCAGGCCGAGCTGGCCGCGGGCGTGCGGCACATGCAGGCCGCCGGCGAGATCGATCCGGCCCTGGACCCGGACCACACCGCGGCGGCCCTGCTCGCGGGGGTCCAGGGCGGCGTGCTGATCCTGCTGTCCACCGGCCGCATCACGCACCTCGAAGCCGCCCTGGACACCGGCCTGCGGCACCTGCGCGACAGCCGCCCCCGCGCCTAGCCGCCCGGCGGCGAGCGGCGTCGGGGGCGGCCGGGCGCGGGGGTTCGGCTCACCCGTCCGCGGCGGCGCTCCTCAGTGCCACCGGCCTGGGCCGTTCGCAGGTGCTGGGGACGTCCAGCGCCTTGCCGGAGTGCGCGGAGGCGAGCAGCGACTCCATGACGTCGAGCACGTGGAAGGCCAGCGACCCGCCCGCCCGGGGCTCCCGCTCCGAGACGAAGTCGATCAGGCCCACGCCACGGCCCGCCTCGGCGTACCCGGCCGACACCGGCAGCGTGCGCCAGTCCTGATCGCCCAGGCGCGACAGCAGGACGGGCCCGTCGAAGTGGTTGGGGTCGGGAACGATGAGCGAGCCCTGCTCACCGTGCACCTCGATGTTGGCCGCCTTGGTGGCCACCGCGTCGAAGCTCATCACCAGCGTGGACAGGGCCCCGGAGTCGTGCACGAGCACGCCGGTCACGTGGGTGTCGACGGTGACCGGGATGTCCTCGCCCTGGCGGGGGCCGGAGCCGATCGTGCGCTTGGCCCGCGTGCGGCTGGCCGCCCCGATCACCGTCGCCACCGGCCCGAGCAGCGTCACCAGGCTGGTGACGTAGTACGGGCCCATGTCCAGGAGCGGCCCGCCGCCCGGGACGTAGTAGAAGTCGGGATGGGGATGCCAGCGCTCGTGGCCGGGCGTCATCATCGTCGCCGTGGCCGCCACCGGCCGGCCGATCAGGCCATCGTCGATCGCCATGCGGGCGGTCTGCGTGCCGGTGCCCAGCACGGTGTCGGGCGCGCACCCCACCCGTACGCCGGCGGCCTCGGCCGCCTCCAGCACCCGCCGCGCGTCGGCGCCGGTCGCGGCGAGGGGCTTCTCGCAGTAGACGTCCTTGCCCGCCGCGATCGCCATCAGGGCGATCTCGGCGTGCGCGGCCGGGACGGTGAGGTTGAGCACCGCGTCGACCCGCGCGTCCGCCATCAGCTCCGCCACGCCCAGCACGTCCACCCCCGGGTACGGCCGCACCGCCTCCCGCGCCCGGTCGAGGTCCAGGTCGGCCACCGCCACCAGCCTCACCTGCGGCAGCCGGTCGATGGTCTGCAAGTACTGGGCCGAGATGGCCCCGCAACCGACGATGCCGAGGTTCAGCGGCTGGCCCACAACATTCCCCTCTCGATGATCGTGCGCACGCTGTCGTTCTCCAGGACGTCCAGGCTGTGTCCCGGGGTCGCGACGAAGATCCGCCCCTTGCCCCACCGCCTGGTCCAGATCGCCGGCGAGGTCACCTCCCGGTGCCAGGGATCCCACGGGCGCATCTTCTGGGTCGTGGTCGCGAGCACGTCGTTGTAGTCGTCGGCCAGCACCCAGTACTGCTCGGTGACGAGGTCGAAGTCGCCGATCCCCTCGGTGATGGGGTGCGCGGCCGCCTCGGGCGACATGTTGACGGTGTACGGGACGAAGTTGTGCCGCTCGGTGCCCGCGTCCTCGTCGTCCGGGTGCTTGCCGGGGTGGCAGGCGAACTGCCCGCCGATGAGGTGCAGGTAGTCGGAGGAGTTGCGGTAGGAGTCGGCGATGCCGCCGTGCCAGCCGGCCATGCCGGTGCCGGCCTCGATCGCCGCCCGCAGTCCCTTGAGCTCGTCCTGCTCGATCGTGCCCATCGTGTAGCACTGCACGATGAGGTCGACTCCGGACATGTACGCGGGGTCCGCGTAGGGCGCCGGGCTGTCCGCCAGCCGCACCTCGAACCCGTTCTTTTCGAGGAAGGGTACGAAGAGGTCGGTGGCCGCCACCGGGACATGCCCTTCCCAGCCGCCCCGCACCACGAGAACCGTACGCCTGTGCTCGCCCGCCATGCATTTGCCAATCGCTCGATGGACCATAAATCGGCCGTGCGCCGCGAAAGCGGCACACTTCGCCAATTGTGTCTGAGTCCGGCGGAAAACTCCCGTCGAATATCTGACCATTCTGATCCGTCGGCCGGCCGGCCCGTCAGTCCGGCAAGCGAGGCACAGCGGCGACCAGGTCACGCGTGTACGGATGCCGGGGCCGGCTGAACACCTCGTCCACGTTTCCCTCCTCCACGACCCGGCCGTCCTTCATCACCAGCACCCGGTCGGCCAGGTGGTGGACGACGCCGAGATCATGGGAGATGAACACCATCGCGGTGCCGTACTCGTGCTGGAGCTCGGCCAGCAGGTCCAGCACCTGGGCCTGGATCGAGACGTCCAGCGCGGAGACGGGCTCGTCGCACACCAGCACGTCGGGCCGGGGGCCGAGGGCGCGGGCGATGGCGATCCGCTGCCGCTGGCCGCCGGACAGCTCGCGGGGGTGGCGGGCGGCCACCTCCGGCGGCAGGCCGACGCGGGCCAGCAACTCCAGCACCGCGGCACGCCGCTCTTCCCGCGGCAACCGCCACCGCCACCGCGACCGCGACCGCGACCGCAACGGCTCGGCGACCAGGCGGCCGGCGGTGTGACGGGGGTCGAAGGAGTCCAGGGGGTTCTGGGAGACGAGCTGAATCCGTTGCCGGAGGGGACGGCGCAGTCGCTCCGGCAGGCCGCTCCAGGGCTGGTCGTGCAGGGTGACCTGGCCTCGGTCGGGGTCCAGCAGGCCGAGCGCCAGCCGGGCGAGCGTGGTCTTGCCCGACCCCGACTCACCGACGATCCCCAGGGTCTCGCCCCGGTACAGGGCAAAGGACACGTCATCGACCACCCGCCGCGAACCGTACGAACGGGTGAGGTTGGTGACGGCGAGCACGGGCACGGGGACGGGGGCTGTGGCGGCGGCGAGGGCGCCCGATTGCGCGGGCCCCACGCCATCAGGCAGTTGGGCACCCTCAGCAGGCCGCACGCCCTCGGCGGGCCGCGCGGTCTCGCCGGGCCGCACGCCATCGGCAGAGCGCGAGCCCTTGACCAGCTGGGCCCGACCGGACACGCCTACTCCGTCCGACACGCCTGCCCCGTCGGACAAGCGGGCCCCGTCGGGCAGGCGGGCCTGATCGGACGCACCTGTTCGGTCGGAGAGGCGGGTGCCGCGGGAGGCGGCGGAGGGCACCGCCGCCAGGAGCGCGCACGTGTAGTCGTGCGCGGGCGTGGTCAGCACGTCCCGGGCGGGCCCCTGCTCGACGATCTGGCCGTCCCGCATGACGAGGATGCGATCGGCGATCGACCCGACGACGGCCAGGTCATGGCTGATCAGCAGCAACGCGGTCCCCGCCGCCTTGCGCCCGGCCAGCAGCCGGAGGATCTGGGCCTGTACGGTGACGTCCAGCGCGGTGGTGGGCTCGTCCGCGATGATCAGCTCGGGCCCGGCCGCGATGGCGGAGGCGATGAGCACCCGCTGGCGCAGCCCGCCAGACAACTCGTGCGGATACTGCCCCGCCCGCAGCTCCGGCTCCGGCACCCCCACGGACTCCAGCAACTCCAGCACCTTGGCCGTACGTCCGGCCCGCGGCACCACATCGTGGACGGCCAGCACTTCGCCGATCTCCGCGCCGACGGTGCGGAGGGGGTCGAGCGAGACCAGCGCATCCTGCAGCACGAGCCCCGCGAACCCGCCACGCAACCGCCGCCAGTCCCGCGGCCCGAAGCCGAGCGCGTCCCGCCCGGCGACCGTGAACGCCGTCGCCCGCACGTCCGATCCCGCACCGGCCAACCCGAGCAGGGCCCGCGCCGTGACGCTCTTGCCGGACCCGGACTCCCCGACGATCGCCACGCACTCCCCGGGAGCGACCGAGAACGAGATCCCCCGCACGACCTCGCTCCCACCGAAGCCCACCCGCAAGTCCTGCACGGAGACAAGCGCGCCGCTCGGTGCCCGTGCAGCCGCGACAGCCTCCCCACCGGAAACGGCAACCGGGGCGCCGGCACCCCCATCTGGGACGGAGGCCGACGCTGGGGCGGGACCCCCACCGGGAGCCGGACCGGGGGTCGGGGCGGGTGGGGTGTCTGCATCGTGGGTGGTGGTCACTGGGTCCTTCCTTCGAAGCGGTGCTGGAGGCGGCGGCCGACGACGGTCAGGCAGGCGACGGTCAGCGTGATCGCCACCCCCGGGAACAGCGCCTCCCACCAGGCCACCCGCAGGTAGTTGCGGGCCTCGGAGAGCATCGCGCCCCACTCGGCGGCCGGAGGCTGGGGTCCCATCCCGAGGAAGCTCAGCCCCGAGCTGGCGATGATCGCCTGGCCGAGCCCGATCGTGGCCAGCACGGGGATCGGCCCGAGCACGTTCGGCAGCACGTGCCCCGCCGTGATCGCCGGCCGGGATCGGCCTAACGTGACCGCCTGCTCGACGTAGCCCGAGCGCCGGACGACGAAGGTCTGGGCACGGATCATCCTGGCGTAGCTGGGGATCTGCGCGACGGCGATGGCGAAGATCACGTTCCCGGTGCCGGGGCCGGTGATCGCCACGATCAGCAGCGCGAGCAGCAGCTCGGGCAGGGTGGAGAGGACGTCGAACGAGCGCGCCAGAGCCTCGTCCAGCCACTTGGGAGACAGCCCGGCGGCCAGGCCGAGCAGCACGCCGGAGGTGACGGCCAGGACGGTGGCGGCGACGCCGATGCTGATGGAGTGGCGAGCACCGTACACGACCCTGGCCAGCACGTCCCGGCCGAGGTGGTCGCTGCCGAACCAGTGCCCGGAGCCCGGCGGCGCGAGCGCGGTCAGCGGATCGGCCGCCAGCGGGTCCGCCCCGGTGAGCAACCCCGGCGCCGCCACGGCCACCGCAAGCAGCACCAGAAAGGCGACCGGGAGGAGCAGGCGTACGGGCATGCCCGCCACGCGACGTCTCCCCGGGCGACGTCTCCCCGGGCGACGGCTCCCCGGGCGGCGGCGCTCCGCGTCCGGCCCGGACACCGGTGGAAGCCCTCGCCCCGCCCCGTGAAGGCGGGTGGGGAGCAGGCTCGGCCGGGGAGACGGCGGGTGGGAGACGGCGGCGGTGCTGGCGGCGGCACTCGTGGTGGGGT
>NZ_JBQQCB010000049.1:0-72536 GCF_052246675.1 Nonomuraea sp. KM90
CCATCTGGATGCGCTTCGACACCGTCAACCAACGGCGCAAGGAAGCGAAGAAGGCTCAGGTGGAGGCCGAGTTCGAGGAACTGTCCAACGAGCCGACGGCCGGCGGCTTCCCTGTGCCGCCGCTCGATCTGCCGCACTACCACGGGGTGCAGCACAAGGAGATTCCCAGTGGGACTAACTGATTGGCTGAACCCCGTCAAGGGCTTCGGGGTCACCTTCCACACGATGTTCAAGAAGCCCGTCACGACGAACTACCCGGAGGAGAAGAAGCCGACGGCTCCTCGCTTCCACGGGCGTCACCAGCTCAACCGCTGGCCTGACGGGCTGGAGAAGTGCGTCGGGTGCGAGCTGTGCGCCTGGGCGTGCCCGGCCGACGCGATCTACGTGGAGGGCGCGGACAACACCGACGAGGAGCGCTTCTCGCCGGGCGAGCGTTACGGGCGCACGTACCAGATCAACTATCTGCGGTGCATCCTGTGCGGCCTGTGCATCGAGGCCTGCCCGACCCGCGCGCTCACCATGACCAACGAGTACGAGCTCGCCGACACCAACCGCGAGAGCCTCATCTACACCAAGGAGATGCTGCTCGCGCCCCTGACCCAGGGCATGGAACAGCCGCCGCACCCCATGCGGCTCGGTGAGACCGAAGAGGACTACTACCGGCTGGGGCGGACCAATGGGTGAGACCATCACTTTCTGGGTGCTCGCCGTCGTCTCCGTCGGTGCGGCACTCGGCATGGTCTTCAACCGCAAGGCCGTGTACTCCGCGCTGATGCTCGGCACCGTGATGCTCTGCCTGGCCGTCCTGTACGCCGTGCAGGACGCGCCCTTCCTGGCCGCGGTGCAGATCATCGTCTACACCGGCGCGATCATGATGCTGTTCCTGTTCGTGCTCATGCTCGTGGGCGTGGACTCGTCCGACTCCTTCGTCGAGACGCTGAAGGGCCAGCGCTTCTGGGCGATCATCGCGGGCCTCGGCTTCCTGGCGCTGATCGTCGCGGCCGTGGGCAACGCGGTGTTCGCGCCCCAGGCCGGGCTGGCGGCGGCCACGCAGCAGGGCGGCTACATCCGCTCGATCGCGCTGCAGCTCTTCACCAAGTACGTGTTCGCGTTCGAGATCACCTCAGCACTGCTGATCACCGCCGCGCTGGCCGCGATGGTGCTGGCACACCGCGAGAAGCTCACCGAGAAGGTCACGCAGAAGGACCTGGCCCGCGCCCGGTTCCTCGGCGACCACCCCTCGCCGCTGCCCGGTCCTGGCACCTACGCCAGGAACAACGCCATCGACATGCCGGCGCTGCTGCCCGACGGGTCGGTGGCGGAGACCTCGGTCAACCGCTACATCGCGCGCTACGACGTCGAGCACGACCACCTGCCGGCGGACCCCAGGCTCGCCGAGGCCATCAAGCACACGGCCGAGCACGACGAGGCGCCGACCGAGGCCGAGCAGGACGCCGAGACCAATGAGGTGACAAAGTGACGACGCACTACCTCGTCCTGTCCGGCCTGCTGTTCGCCATCGGTGCCATGGGCGTGCTGATCAGGCGGAACGCGATCGTGGTGTTCATGTGCGTGGAGCTCATGCTCAACGCCTGCAACCTCGCCTTCGTCACGTTCTCCCGGCAGGTGGGCAACCTGGAGGGCCAGATCATCGCGTTCTTCGTGATGGTGGTGGCCGCGGCCGAGGTCGTGGTGGGCCTGGCCATCATCGTGACGATTTTCCGAACCCGCAGGTCAGCGTCCGTCGACGACGCCAACCTGCTGAAGTACTAAGAGGTGACTGGTGGAATCTCAAATCGCTGAGATCGTCCAGCACACCGGCGGAGTGATCGGCAACGCCTGGCTGATGATCGCCTTCCCGCTTCTGGGAGCGTTCGTCCTGCTGGTGTTCGGCCGGATCACCAACCGCTGGGGCCATCTGCTGGGCGTGGCCATGTCCCTCGCCTCGTTCGTCGTGGCGGTGCTGGCGTTCTTCGAGCTCATCGGGTTCGGGACGGAGGAGCGCCGCCGGGCCGTCCATCTGTACGAGTTCATTCCCAAGCTGGTCGACATGGGGTTGCTCATCGACCCCCTCTCGATCAGCTTCGCGCTGTTGATCACCGGTGTGGGCTCGCTGATCCACATCTACTCGATCGGCTACATGTCGCACGACGAGCACCGGCGCAGGTTCTTCGCCTACCTGAACCTGTTCGTGGCCGCGATGCTCCTGCTGGTGCTGGCCGACAACTACGTGGGCCTGTTCATCGGCTGGGAGGGCGTCGGTCTGGCGTCGTACCTGCTGATCGGGTTCTGGCAGTTCAAGCCGACGGCGGCGGTCGCGGCGAAGAAGGCGTTCGTCGTCAACCGCGTGGGTGACTTCGGCCTGCTGGTCGGCATGTTCCTGATCCTGCCCGCGTTCGGCACGCTGTCGTTCAAGGGCATCGCCGAGTACACCGGCCCCGCCCCGTCGCAGGGCATCATGCTCGCCATCGGCCTGCTGCTGCTCCTCGGCGCCTGCGGTAAGTCGGCGCAGCTCCCGCTGCAGTCCTGGCTGCTCGACGCCATGGAGGGCCCGACCCCGGTCTCGGCCCTGATCCACGCCGCGACCATGGTCACCGCCGGGGTCTACCTGGTGGTCCGCTCGGGGGCGTTCTTCTTCCCCGAGGGCTCGGGCGCCGCGCTCGCCGTGGCCATCGTCGGCGCGGCCACGCTGCTCGCCGGTGCGATCATCGGTTGCGCGAAGGACGACATCAAGAAGGGCCTGGCCGGCTCGACGATGTCGCAGATCGGCTACATGATGCTCGGCGCGGGCCTCGGCCCGGTGGGCTACGCCTTCGCGATCGGCCACCTGATCACGCACGGCTTCTTCAAGGCCAACATGTTCCTCGGCGCCGGCTCCGTCATGCACGGCATGAACGACGAGGTCGACATGCGGAAGTACGGCGGCCTGCGCAAGTTCATGCCGATCACCTTCGTCACGTTCTTCATCGGCTACCTGGCGATCATCGGGTTCCCGCTGCTGTCCGGCTACTTCACCAAGGACGGCATCATCGAGACCGCGGTGCACCACCAGCCGATCCTCGGCTGGCTGGCCGTGCTGGGCGCGGGCATCACCGGCTTCTACATGTCGCGGATGGTCTTCATGACCTTCTTCGGCGAGAAGCGCTGGGCCGAGGACGCCCACCCGCACGAGTCGCCGCTGGTCATGACCGTGCCGCTGATGATCCTGTCGCTCGGCTCGCTGGGCCTGGGCGCCTACCTGGTCCTGAACGGGACGCTGTACGACTTCCTGATGCCGGCCGTGGGCGGCACGCCCGAGCAGAGGCCGCACTTCGACCCGTTCACCACGCCGGGTCTGGCCACGCTCGCGCTCGTCGCGGTCGGCGTGGTCTTCGCCTGGATGAAGTACGGCCGGGTCGAGGTGCCGGCGGTGCAGCCGCGCGGCTCCTTCCTCACCACGTTCGCCCGGCGCGACCTGTACGGTGACGCGCTCAACGAGTCGCTCTTCATGCGCCCCGGCCAGTGGCTGACCCGCCTCGCGGTGTTCTTCGACAACCGCGGCGTCGACGGGATCGTCAACGGGCTGGCGGCGGGCATCGGCGGCAGCTCCGGGCGCCTGCGCAGGCTCCAGACGGGCTTCGCCAGAACGTACGCGCTGTCCATCCTGATCGGCGCCGCCCTGCTGACCGGCGCCCTGCTCCTCGTTGGGAACATCTGATGTCACCCTGGCTTCCGATACTCATGGCGGTGCCCGTGGTGGGCGCCATCGTGGTGGCCCTGCTTCCCAAGGGCAGTGACAAGCTGGCCAAGCAGGTCACGCTGCTGGTCTCGCTGCTGACGCTGGTCCTGACGGGCGTCATGGCCGCCGGGTTCAAGCCGAACGGCGACCGCTTCCAGTTCACGGCCGAGTACAACTGGATCCCGAGCTTCGGCGTGAAGTTCGGGGTCGGCGTGGACGGCGTGGCGCTCGTGCTCATCGCGCTGTCGGTGGTGCTGGTGCCGATCGTGGTGCTGGCCTCCTGGCACGACGCCGACGGCGTCAAGACCGCCGACGGCACGCTGATCACGCCCAAGCGGTCGGTGAAGACGTACTTCTCGCTGCTGCTCGTGCTCGAGACGATGATGATCGGCGTCTTCGCGGCGACCGACATCTTCCTCTTCTACGTCTTCTTCGAAGCCATGCTGATCCCGATGTACTTCATGATCGGCTCGTACGGCGGTGCCCAGCGGTCCTACGCGGCCGTCAAGTTCCTGCTCTACTCGCTGTTCGGCGGCCTGCTCATGCTGGTCGCGGTCATCGGCCTCTACGTGGTCGCGAACAAGCAGACCTTCATGTTCCCCGAGCTGATCGGGGCCATCCAGGACCCGAACATGCAGAAGTGGCTGTTCGGCGGCTTCTTCATCGCCTTCGCCATCAAGGCGCCGCTCTGGCCGGTGCACACCTGGCTGCCCGACGCGGCCGCCCAGGCCCCGGCCGGCGCCGCGGTGCTGCTGGTGGGCGTGCTGGACAAGGTCGGCACGTTCGGCATGCTGCGCTTCTGCCTGGAGCTGTTCCCCGACGCCGCCAAGGCGTTCACGATGCCGATCGTCGTGCTGGCGGTCATCAGCATCATCTACGGCGCCATCGTGGCCATCGGGCAGACCGACATGAAGCGGCTCATCGCGTACACGTCGATCTCGCACTTCGGCTTCATCGTGCTGGGCGTGTTCGCCATGTCGGACATCGCGCAGTCCGGCGCGGCCCTCTACATGGTCAACCACGGCTTCGCCACCGGCGCGCTGTTCCTGGCCGCCGGGTTCCTCATCGCCAGGCGCGGCTCGCCGTTCATCGGCGACTACGGAGGCGTGCAGAAGGTCGCGCCCGTGCTCGCGGGCTTCTTCCTGGTCGCCGGTCTGGCCGGTCTGTCGCTGCCGGGCCTGTCGTCCTTCGTCAGCGAGTTCATGGTCATGATCGGCACGTACTCCAGCACCGCCCACGGCTCGGGCGCGCTGACGGTGGCGGCGATCATCTCCGCGGTGGCCGTGATCCTGGCGGCCGTCTACATCCTGTGGATGGTCCAGCGGATCATGAACGGGCCGACGGCCGAGCCGGTCAAGGCCTTCAAGGACCTGAACGCCCGCGAGGTGTGGGTGCTGGCTCCGCTGGTCGCCCTGATCATCGGGTTCGGCTTCTTCCCCAAGCCGCTGCTGGACGTGATCAACCCGTCGGTGCAACAGACGCTGACGAACGTGAAGGTACCCACCTCCACCATCGCTGAGAAGGGGACAGGTCAGTGAACCCCGCCATCGAAGCGCCGACGATCGAGTACGGCACGCTGGCGCCGCTGCTGATCATCTTCGGCGCGGCCTGCATCGGCGTGCTCGTCGAGGCGTTCGCGCCGCGCTACCTGCGCAAGTCGATCCACGTGCCGCTCACCCTGCTGAGCCTGGCCGGCGCGTTCGCGCTGGTCCTCGTGCAGACGCTGCGCGGCCAGGTGTCCACCACGGCCTCCGCCATGGGCGCGATCGCCGTGGACGGGCCCTCGCTGTTCATCTGGGGCGTCATCCTCATCCTGTCGTTCGTCTGCGTGCTGCTGATCAACGACGAGGGCCACTTCGTGGCCTCCGCCGCGGCCGTGCCGGGCAGCGCCGACGAGGAGGAGGCCGAGGCCCACGACAACGGCACCGGGCACACCGAGGTCTACCCGCTGGTCCTGTTCGCGGTCGGCGGCATGCTGCTGTTCCCGGCCTCGCACGACCTGCTGATGATGTTCGTGGCCCTCGAGGTCATGTCGCTGCCGCTGTACCTGCTGTGCGGGCTCGCCCGCCGGCGCCGCCTGCTGTCGCAGGAGGCGTCCATGAAGTACTTCCTGCTAGGCGCCTTCTCCTCGGCGTTCTTCCTGTACGGCACCGCGATGATCTATGGCTTCGCGGGCACCGTCTCGCTGCCGGGCATCAACCAGGCCATGGCCGCGGGCAACACGCTCGATCCGCTGCTGCTGATCGGGTTCGCGATGCTCGGCGTGGGCCTGCTGTTCAAGATCGGCGCGGCTCCGTTCCAGGCCTGGAAGCCTGACGTCTACCAGGGCGCCCCGACCCCCATCACCGCCCTCATGGCCTCCGGCACGCTGGTGGCCGCCATCGGGGCCGTGCTGCGGGTGTTCTGGGTCGGCCTGGGCAACCTGGACTGGGAGTGGCGGCCGGTCATCTGGGGCGTCGCCGCGCTCACGATGGTCGTCGGCTCGATCCTGGCGATCACGCAGACCGAGATCAAGCGGATGCTCGCGTACTCGTCCATCGCGCACGCCGGCTTCCTGCTGGTCGGTGTGATGGCCACGTTCGGCAGCGCGCAGCAGAACGCCGACTCGCTCAAGGCGATCCTGTTCTACCTGGCGGTCTACGGCATCACCACGGTCGGCGCGTTCGCGGTGCTGACGCTGGTGCGCGACCCGGGCGGCGAGGCGGGGCACCTGTCGCGCTGGGCCGGGCTCGGCAAGCGCGCGCCGGTGCTGTCCGGGGTGTTCGCCTTCTTCCTGCTCGCCTTCGCCGGCATCCCGCTGACGAGCGGCTTCTTCGGCAAGTACGCCGTCTTCGCCGCCGCCCTGAACAGCGGCACCCAGCCCGGCGACTCGATGGGCGGCTGGATGGCCGGCCTGGTCGTCGTGGGCGTCGTCGCCTCCGCGGTCGCGGCGTTCTTCTACGCCCGCGTGATCGTGCTGATGTTCTTCAGCGAGCCGGCGGCCGACGGCCCGGCGATCGCGGCACCCAGTATGGGCACCGTGGCCGTCATCGCAGTTTCGCTGCTGGTTACCGTAGGAGTGGGGCTCTATCCGGAGTCCGTACTCGGTGTTGCCAACGACGCTGCTAGCAGCCTGTTCATTAGATAAGGGGATCTCGTATGTCTGCGCCTCCCGTGGTTGACCTTCCCATTGAGGACGAGCGGTTGGCGCAGGACGTGGCCAACGGACTGGCCGCGGTCGAGAAGCTCCTGCGCTCGTCGGTGGAGAGCGAGGACGCCTTCGTCACGGAGGCGTCCAAGCACCTCATCGAGGCCGGCGGCAAGCGGTTCCGTACCTTGATGGTGCTGCTGGCCGCGCAGTTCGGCGACCCGTCGGCGCCGGGCGTGGTGCCCGGCGCCGTGGTCATCGAGCTGACCCACCTGGGCTCGCTCTACCACGACGACGTCATGGACGAGGCCCCGGTGCGCCGGGGCTCGCCGTCCGCCAACGCCCGGTGGGACAACACCGTGGCGATCCTCACCGGCGACTACCTGTTCGCCCAGGCCTCGGACATCCTCGCCGACCTTGGTCCCGAGCTGATCCGCATCCAGGCCCAGACGTTCTCCCGCCTCGTACAGGGCCAGATCCGCGAGACCATCGGCCCGCGCGACGACGAGGACCCGATCGCCCACTACCTCAGCGTCCTGTCGGACAAGACGGGTTCGCTCATCGCCGCCTCCGGCCGCTTCGGCGCGCTCCTCTCGGGCGCCCCGGCGGACGTGGAGGAGCGCCTCAGCCGGGCGTGCGAGGCGATCGGGGTGGCCTGGCAGCTCGGGGACGACCTCCTGGACGTCGCCTCGACGGGCGCGCAGTCGGGCAAGACGCCCGGCACGGACCTCCGGGAGGGCATCAAGACCCTCCCGGTCCTGTACGCGCTCGCGGTCGGCGACTCCCCGCGCCTGACGGCCCTGCTGTCGGGCCCGGTGGCCGAGGAGGACGTCGAGGAGGCGCTCACCCTGCTGCGCGCCCACTCCGGCATGGCCCGGGCGCGGGCGGAGCTGGACGCCTGGGTGGACCGGGCCCGCGACGACATCTCGGGCCTGCCCGACATCCCGGCCAAGGACGCGTTCCTGGCGCTATGTGACTACGTGGTCCAGCGCTCCGGCTGACGCCTCACGACGACGACGGCTCCGGGCCGCCCGCGCTGCCCGGAGGCTGTCGTACGTGAAGATCGCCAGGGCCAGCCAGACGATCGAGAACCCGATCCACCGGCTGGACGGCATGACCTCCTTGGCGATCAGCACCCCGCAGGCGAACTGCAGGATCGGCGCGATGTACTGCAACAGCCCGATCGTGCTCAGCGGCACCCGGATGGCCGCGGCCCCGAAGCAGATCAGCGGCACGGCCGTGATGAGGCCCGCTCCGACCAGCAGCGCCGCGTGCGCCACGCTCACCTGCCCGAACGTGGCGTCCCCGGTGCTCTGCAGGAAGGCCAGGTAACCGAGGGCGGGAATCAGCAGGACCAGCGTCTCGACGGCCAGGCTGTCGGTCGCGGCCACGTTGACCTGCTTCTTGATCAGCCCGTACACGCCGAAGCTGACCGCCAGGACGAGCGCCACCCAGGGCAGGCGGCCGTAGTCGAGCGTCAGCACGAGCACCGCCAGCGCCCCGAACCCGACGGCCGCCCACTGCAGCGGCCGCAGCTTCTCGCGCAGCAGCACGACGCCGAACAGCACGTTGACGAGGGGGTTGATGAAGTAGCCGAGGGCGGTCTCCACGACGTGGCCCGCGTTGACGGCGTAGATGTAGGTGCCCCAGTTGACCGTCACGACGACGGCGGCGAGGGCCAGCAGCGCCACCTTGGCCGGCTGCCGGACGATCTGCTTGATCCAGGACCAGTGCTTGCGGACGGCGAGGACGGCCAGGACCATCACCAGCGACCACACCATGCGGTGGGCGAGGATCTCGATGGCGCCGGAGGGCTTGAGGAGGGGCCAGTAGAGGGGGAAGAGCCCCCACATGGTGTAGGCGGCGATCCCGTAGAACACACCACGCCGAAGGTCAGGCATGTAACCGATTTTCGGGCATTACCACCTTTAAACACAAATTTCAGTCTCTGCACGGAAATGTGTAGACATTCTTAAGTGTTGGGGCCTGTATAGGCTGGCGAACGACCTATGGAGGTGGCAGCTATGGGCTGGCTGTTCGGCGGTAACAAGACATCGATGGTTCGGCCCGAGGACGCCCTGCCGGGCCGCCCGGACCCCATCCCCGTGCCGGCCCGTCACGCGGTCCTGGACGCCCCGCCGGCGCCGCCGTACCCGGAGGGCCTGGAGGTCGCCGACTTCGGCCTGGGCTGCTTCTGGGGCGCCGAGCGCAAGTTCTGGCAGACGCCCGGGGTGGTCACGACGGCCGTCGGATACCAGGGGGCTACACGGCCAACCCGACGTACGAGGAGGTCTGTTCCGGTCTCACGGGGCACGCCGAGGCCGTACGCGTGGTGTTCGACCCGGCGAAGGTCTCGTACGAGGAGCTCCTGAAGGTCTTCTGGGAGGCCCACGACCCCACGCAGGGGATGCGCCAGGGCAACGACGTCGGGACCCAGTACCGGTCGGCGATCTACTACCACTCACCGGAGCAGCAGAAGTCGGCGGAGGCTTCGCGGGAGGCGTACCAGCGGGTGCTGAAGGTGGCGGGGTACGGGGACATCACGACTGAGGTGGCTCCGGCGGGTCCGTTCTACTTCGCGGAGGATTATCACCAGCAGTACCTTTTCAAGGAGCCGAACGGCTACTGCGGCATCGGCGGGACGGGCGTGGCCTGCCCCGTTGGTCTGACAACCAGCGAGTGATGATTCGCGGTACGCCGCCTGGGAGTGAGACGGAGGCTCTGGCCGGAAGTCTCACTCCCGACGAACGCCAGATGATCACTGTCCTCGATCTTCAGCGCCTCGCCCTGGAGAAGGAGGGCATGGTGCCCGAACGTGCGGCGCAGTTCGAGGAACCGATCTATGGCGTTCTTTCCTCACTCAGGTGGTGGGAGGACTTGATCCATGACATGGAAGGGTGGCCTGGCCAGGTCTTTTACCCGGTCTACGAGTACCTCAATGAGCTCACCATTCGGGATGGTCTGGAGGAGTACTGCGAGGCTCTGCAAGGGATGGCCCGCACGAAGCTCACCAGCACTTTGGATCGCCTCGACGACCGCTACCGCGCCGTGACGCACGAGGACGGCGGCGCTGAGCTTGCACGGTACTGGCGGCCCCTCGCAGAGGGGAACGAGACCCGATGGTGGTGGACTCGAAGGCCGAACGTTCTACCCCCGGGCTGGTAGCCGATTGTAGCCACGGCGACAACTTTCTCTACAGGGTCAAGGGCGGACCGCTGCGGTCCGCCGGGCGCCAGAGGTCACCAGTTAATTAACGCCGTGACGATCGCTCACTTCGGTACTCTCCGAACCGGCTGGGGCGATCGACTGCCGTGCGGCTTTCGGTGCTCGGGCCTGGCGGCCTTGCGCTCCGGGTCCGCTTGCCACCCGGATAACGGGGGTTTCCGGCTGTCGGCGTACGGTTCACTAATACAAGATCAAGTACGCGCATCCCGCAAAAGGATGAAGCATGTCCGTTGCCAGAGCCAACTTGTGGCCGGAGGGAGCAGGCGCAGATCTTGCGTTGTTCCTGGCCTGCTCTTTCGCCCGCACTAATGGTGATCTAGGGTTTGTTACCCGTCTCGCCGCCAGGCCGAGTATCCGCTGGAGGTCTGGTGACTGATCACCGTTCCTTGTCTCCCGGCGACGTGGCGCCGCCACCGAGACCGCACGCAGCGGCAGGGAGTCACCCTAGAGGCCCACGACGCTGGGTCATGGCGGCGGTGGCGGTGATCGTGACGGTCGCGGCGGGGTTGTTCGTGGCTGCCTCTGTGCCGGATGCGGCTCCTTCGTTCCGGCTCATAGGCGAGCCGATCGTCGGCGACCCCAGATGGGCTGGGGCCGTGGCCGTGACGGAGTCCAACGGCCGTACGGTCGCCATCGTCGCGCACGGTGACCAGGCGCAGCTGTGGGATCTGTCCGCAGGTAAGAGACTCGGTACGGCCTTCGACGACGGCCGCAGCGACGCCTTCATCGATGCCCTGGCGGTCGGGTCGATGAACGGCCGGCAGTTCGTCGCCGGCGGTGGCGGCGGCGACCCCATACGGATGTGGGATCTGGCCTCCGGCGAGGACATCGGCGACTTCGTCGGCGTGGGGTCATCGATCGCCCTGGGGCAGGTGAACGGCAAGCCGATCGCGGTCGCCGGAGATCAGGCCGGCCGGGTGGGGGTGTGGCACCTGGGGGCGGGACGGCTGCCGGCCACCATGCTCGTCGGCCACCGAAGGGCCGTCTACGCGGCGGCGCTCGGGCAACTCGGCGGCCGGATGATCGCGGTCTCCGGCGGCAATGACCGCACCGTGCGGGTATGGGACTTGACCACCGGCAAACAGCTCGGGAACGAGCTCACCGGCCACACCGACTACGTCTTCTCGGTAGCGACCGGGCAGCTCGACGGCAAGACGATCGCGGTGTCGGGAAGCAAGGACGGCACGCTACGGGTGTGGGACGTGGCAGCGGGCAAGCAGCTGGGCGACCCGCTCATCGGCCACACCGCCGATGTACGTTCGGTCGCGGTCGGTCAACTGCACGGCGAAACGATCGCGCTTTCCGCTGGCAGCGACGACGGCACCGTGCGGGTCTGGGGGCTGGGGCCCGCGACGGAGCCTTCCAACGGGTGAGACAGGCAGGTCAGGTCACATCCGTCCGGCACGCCAGGTGTTCCCTCCGGTCTCGAGAAAGCGTGCCTCCGCCTTCACGATCGCCAACGGCCAGAAGGCCGGACTCGAGCTCTGCACCCTTACGCGGACAGCGGTCGTGAACAAGATCAGAAAGCTATGGTCCTGGTGAACTCCCGCCAGAGCGCGCCCGCGTGAGCGTTCCACCGGGCGGCCCCGATGTAGTCGTAGCAGTCCACCCACAAGGGCTGTCCGACCTGCACGTCATCGCTCTCGTGATGCAAGCCGCAGCCCTCGGCCGGCCGTGTTCACAGACGGGACGATCCCGGGGTGGACGGCATGGGAGCGTCCGGCCTGACTGCTCGCGGTGCGCGTGGACGGCTCCGAAGGATGGGGCGGTAAGGTGACGAACGATTTGTGAAGAACTCGAACGGCTACTGCGGGATCGGCGGCACCGGCGTCACCTGTCCGGTCGGTCTGGCGTCGGGCGACGCGTGAGCCGATGCTCTGCCGTAGGCGCTGCGGTTCTATACAGAAAGATGTACAGTTGATGCATGACTGTTCTGCACGATGCTACTGAGCTGAGCGTCACGGAGGCGGCCCAGCGAGGCGTTGCCCGCCTGGTGGCTGATGCGGAGCAGGGGGCCGATCTGGTGGTCACCCGTCGGCATCAGCCAGTGGCGGCCGTGGTGAGTATTCGTCGGCTCAATGAGCTGGAGGAGGCGGCGGCTGATCTGCGTGATCTGGCGCTGGTGCTCGCCCGTTCGGTCACGGACACGGGGGAGCGGGTCTCACTCGATGAGGTGCTTGCCGCTTTCGGGCATACTCGCGAGTCGCTGTCCGCCATCCCAGACGATGAGTGAATCGTGTCCGACGTCGTCTTCACGGCGCCGGCAGTCGACGACCTCCGGCGCATTGGCCCAGACGCGGTACCCAAGGTGCTCAAGAAGATCCTTCTCCTGCTGGACAACCCTGAAGCTGGTTACCCGCTTGGCGGGGAACTGACCGGTTTCCGGAAGCTGGTGGTCGGTCGCAACACCTGGCGTGTCGTCTACCGCATAACTGAGGACAAGTCGGTGGAGATCTGCGAGGTGTGGGCTGTCGGTGAACGTGCTGACGCGGAAGTGTACGCGGAGGCGACGGCGAGGGTCCGTGAGGCGGGTGCAGGCCGTCCTGAGATCATCCAGCTCGGCCAGGTGATCGAACGCCTGGGCACGCTGGCCGATCATATTCGGGTGGAGAAAGCACCTCCTAGGGAATCGGTTCCAGATTGGCTCGCGGACCGGTTGATCTACACAGTGGGGATGGCGCGTGAGGACGTTGCCGCTCTTGACCTTCAAGAGGCAGTCGACATGTGGGCTGAGTACCGGTCCAAGCCACATTAGGTCGTGCATCTATTGCCCGAAGCGAAGCGCTATCACCAGAAATGTCTTTTGGAGTACTCAACGGGCTACTGCGGTATCGGTGGCAAGGGTCGCGTGCCTGGCCGGGGATGCGGACGATGTCCTCAGGGGGCGGGTGTAGCTCGCGGGCGACGTGGCTGCCCCGTATGACACGCGTGGGCTGGTGTGTCCGGGGTTGACGGGCATGTATGGGGTGAGATCGTCGGCCTGAGGAGAGGGGAAGCCGATGGTGCGTCGTCCCGAGATCGTTCACGTGCGGACCAATCTGGGGTTGGTGCCTGGGGTTGAGCGGCTGGGTGAGGTGCTGTTGGGGGAAGGGTTGGCGGAGGGGATCGGGGCGAGGGTCGGGGCGGTGGTGGAGGCGCCGGCGTACTCGGGGGAGCGGGTTCATCCGAGTCGGCTGCTCAATGCCGAGGCGATGGGTGAGGTGGCGCGGCGGCAGGCCCTCGTGGTGGCGGACGTGATCGAGGGCGGCCGGTTGCCTGTGGTGCTTGGTGGGGACGACAGCGTGATCTTCGGTAGTTTGCTGGCGTTGCGGCGGCGAGGGGCCTACGGGTTGGTGTTTCTGGATGCGCACACCGACTTCTATCCGCCTGGCGACTCGCCGACGGGGCAGGCGTCGGACTCTGAGGTGTATCTCGCGTTCGGCAACGGTGCGGAGGTGATCGCGAACCTGGACGGTGCGCGGCCGCTGGTCGATCCTCGGGCGGCGGTGCTGATCGGGCGCCGGGACTCTGACGAGTGGCGGGACACCGGTGCGGCGCTGTCCGCGACCGATGCCCTGGTCGTTTCGCTTGAGGAGGTGCGTGAGAGCGGGGTGGAGGGGGTCGCGCGGCGGGCGCTCGCTCATCTGGACGAGGCGGGGGTCGAAGGGTTTCTGCTGCACATCGATGCCGACGTCCTCGATGACGCGCTCATGCCGGCGGTCGACTACCGCCTGCCCGGTGGGTTGGATCGACGGGAGTTCGGTGTGCTGGTGGGGGCGTTGCTGGCCGATGACCGGGTGGTGTGTGTCGACGTGACGATCTACAATCCTGGGCTCGATCCGGGTGGCGAGGCGGGGCGTGATCTCACCGGGTGTTTGATCGACGCGTTTGTGCAGGGGCGCGCCGCGTCGTAGCCGCGTCGTCGGTGGTGTTCGTGGCTTGTGCGAGGGGTGCGCGGACATTTGGGTTGTGGTGGGCTAAAGGTGCACTAGCCTCTTCGAGTGATTTCCTGCCGTGCGATCGTCCCCGCCGAACTCGAACGGGTGACTGCTTGGATCGTGTCCGAGCCTGTCGGCTGGATCCCCGCCGACCGTTACCTCGCCGAGCTGGCCGAGAACATGTACCGGCCGGAGTGGACGTGGATTGCCGAGGTCGGTGACCGGGTCGTGGGGCGGGCGCTGTGGTGGGGGCCGCGGGACAGCGCGTACCCGGTCGCGCTCGACTGCCTCGACGTGGATCCCGCGGTGGGTGAGCGGGCCACCGTCGCCGCCGAGCTGATCAGGGCCGGGCTGGCGGGGTTCCCGCAGCCGGTGCAGTACGCGATCAAGGCGGCCGGCGGCTGGCGCGACGATCCGGCCACCTCGGCGGCCGTCGGATGGCGGCGGGCGGCGGCGCACGCGGCGGGGCTCACCCGGGAGGTGGAGCGGCTGCAGTTCGAGTGGGTGCCGGCCGACGGGGTGCCCGCGGCGACGGGCGTGCTGCGGTTCGCCGAGGCGTCGGACGAGGAGTTCCTGGCGGTGTTCGCGCGGATCGCCGAGGGCAGCCTGGACGCTCACACCCGGGCGAGCCTGGCGGCCAAGGGCGTGGACGCGACGGCGCGTGGAGAGATGGACTTCTATCTCGGCGCGCCGGGCAGACTGGAGTGGTGGCGGCTCGCCTACACGGGCGAGGGCGAGGTGGCCGGCATGGCGATCCCCTCGGCGACGCCGTACAGCGTGAACGTGGGGTATCTCGGGGTGGTCCCGGAGTTCCGGGGGCGTGGGTACGTGGACGAGGTGCTCGCCGAGATCACCCGCATCCACGCGGCCGGCGGAGCGTCGCGCATCACCGCCACCACCGACGTGGGCAACGCACCCATGGCGGCCGCGTTCCGGCGCGCCGGATACCGCAACACGGAGATCCGGATCAACCTCTCCAACGACCTGAACCCCTGAGAACCGGCTCCTCCGTCCGGGATCGACCGTCGGGCCGGTGCGCCGGCGGTCATCCGGGTGCGGCGGCAACCGGGCGTGGGCGTACGGGGAGTTCGAGGACGGTGGCCTGGATGCCGTCGGCGTCCACGAGGTGGTCTTCCACGGTGGGGCCGGCTACGTCCAGGTGGTGGCGGTCCAGCCAGCCGAACAGGTCGTGTCCGGCTTGGACCAGGGTGGTCGTGGGCGGGACCACGGCGCGTACGACGGTGCGGGTGGGCAGGGTGAGGTGCTTTCCGTCGCGGTCGGTGGTCACCGCCGCGGTGAAGGTGCCCGTGGGGTGGCCGCGTAGCCAGGTCAGGAGGGTCGCGGGCGGTGGTGGGCAGACGGCGGCCAGGGCGGACGGCTGGTCGAGGCGCAGATGGCGTACGTGGAGGTGGCGTGGGCCTACCCTGGTCTGCTGCGGCAGGATCGTCATCGGGGTGGCGAGGTGGTCTTCGGCGTGAGCCGCGGTGGCGGCCAGCGCGGTGATGTCGCGACGGATGTCCGCCAGGGTCTCGGTCAGGGCCTGGCGCAGTTGGGCCTCGGGTGCGTCCAGCAGGTCGACGATCTGGCGGAGCGGGAGGCCGAGGCGGCGTAGGGCGCGGATGCGTTCCAGCCGGGACAGTTCGGTCACGCCGTACCAGCGGTAGCCCGTGGCCTGGTCCGTGGCGGCGGGCATGAGGAGGCCGATCTTGTCGTAGTGGCGCAGCGTGCGTTCGGTGATGCCGACCATGCGTGCCAGTTGCCCGATCCGCCACATTTCGACCTCTCGTATTGACCTTGTCCCTGCGGCAGAGTCCTACGTTCGCCGCCATGACTGACTCCAACGCTGGGCGCCGGCTTGCCGGTGTACTGCTGCTGTGCTCGCTGGTTGCCATGATCTCCGGTGCGGCCCTCGTGGTGCCATCGGGGCTTACCCTGAATCCGGCCGACCCCGCCGCCGCGCTGGCCGCGGTGCGCGAGCAGGCCGGGCTGCATCTGGCCGAGCTGGCCTTCGACGTGCTGGGCTGGCTGGGGCTGACCGCGGCGGGGCTGGTGATGGGCGCCGGTGCGGGCGGGGCGCCCAGGCCGTACCTGGTGGTGCTCGCCGGCGGGCTGCTGGCGGCGGCCGGGGTGGCCGGGCTGCTCCATGACGCCGGGAATCTGGCGCTGACCCAGCTGAGCCCCGTTCCCGCAGTCGCCGGGGCGGTGCTTCTGACCGCCAAGTGGATGGTCAACCTGGCCGGGCTGCTGTGGGCCGCGGCCACCGTCGCCGCGGCGGCCGGCGTGCCGATGCCTGCCGGGCTTCGCCGGGCCGGCTTTTGCGCGGCTCTCTTCGGTCTGGCCGCGGTCGTGCTGCCGTGGACGGCCGGGGCGGAGGGGGTGCCGGTGGCCCTGGAACAGCTCGGGTACGCGCTGCAGTTGCCGGTCATCTTGTGGTACGGCTTGCTGGGCCGGCGGTTTCTGCGGCGTGGGTGACGTACGGAGCGGCGGCCGGGTTCACCGGGGACTCGGCCCGAGATCGGTGGGTGGTGGGATGCCGTGGTCACGGGATGCCGTCGTGGTGCTCGTGGCGGTGGTTTCGTTGTCGGGTTGCGGGCTTTCCGAGAAGGACCGGTTCGCGCGGTCGGTGGCGAGCATGGAGGAGGTGGCGCGGGCGGCGGGTGACGGGGAACTGCCGCGGGAGATCGGGGCGTTCGAGTTCGAGGAGGTCCATCGGGACGGCGACCGGGTGTATTTCCAGGCGGGCAACAGCACCGGTGGGGTGGATCCCTACGGCTATGTCTGGAGCCCGAACGGCGTGCCGGTCGACACGGACGACTCCGATGCGGTGGCTTCGTCCTTCGAGCATGTGCGGGGTCACTGGTATCGGTGGAGCGACAGCTACTGAGTTCCGCCGTCGATAGGGGCCCTCGACAATGATCGGCGGGGCTGTGATGATCTGCGCGTGGCGCGTTTCAGGGTACGGTTCCGTGGTTACCGCCGGGACCAGGTCGATGAGCTGGCCGAACGCGTCCAGCGGGCGCTCGGTGGCTCCGGGGAGCTGTCGGGGGCGGAGCTGCGCAAGGAGCTCACCGAAGGCGGGCTGGAGCTCGTGCTCAGGGGGTACGACCCCCGCGAGGTCCACGCGGCCCTGGATGAGTGGGTGCGGCGCCTGGACGGTCGATGACGGTCATCGGGCAGATCTCCCTGGGTGTGGGGGATGACGTACGGGCCGCCGGGTTCTGGGGGCGGGCGCTCGGTTACGTGCGCAGGGCGCCGCGGTTCGAGGGTGACGACTGGATCGTGCTGGAGCCGCCGCCGGGTGTGGCCGGGGTCGCGATCGCGCTGGATGTGAGCGAGAGCCCGGCGGAGGAGTTCCCGCGCGTTCATCTCGATCTCCACGCTGGTGATCGTGACCTCGACGAGGAGGTCGAGAGGCTGGTGGCCCTGGGGGCACGGCGCGTGGACTGGGCGCATTATCCGGACGATCCGCGGCCCGAGGAGTGGCCTTATGTGGTGCTCGCCGACACGGAGGGCAACCGGTTCTGTGTGGAGGGGCGGCGTGCCGGGTGACCGGTGCGCAGGTGCGTCATCCGGCGCTGTCCGGGGTGCGGGGCGCGGTCGCCGGCGAGCTGAGCGGCCATTTTCCGCGGGGCTCGCAGAACCAGCGGCCCGCCGAGGGCAGGAGCATGGCGATGATGATGATCAGGGGAAACGGGTTGATCAGCTTGGACCAGGTGAGCTCGGAGTAGACGGCGGCGTCCGTCAGATTGGACGCCATCGACACCACCTGTACGGCGGCGATCTCCCAGCGCAGCATCCTTCTCCGCCGTCGCCAGCGGCTCAGTTGCCAGCCGATGGCCGACAGGAGGGCGGTGACATAGGCGAGTGGCAGAAGAAGGGGCCACTCGAAGGAGGGGGCGAAGACGACGAGCATGAGTGCCGTGCCCGCAAGGCCGAACGCCACCTCGAACGTCATGACATATTGGGCTGTCTTCACGGCTATCGGCATTCGATCCGTCGCCGGCGCCGCGGTCGTGTTCGTCACATCACTATTGTGCTGAACTTGGCACGAACTCGCTGTGAACCGGCTATTTCCGACAGCGGGCGATCCGAGGTCGCCGGTGGACAGGGGGATTCGGGCGTCAGATATTGGAAGGGAAAACGGAGGTGTTTTCATGCATGCACGCCTTGACCATATCGTTTGCTGGGTCTCCGATCAGCTCGTCTCCCTGCGTTTCTACGAACAGGTGATCGGTCTGCCCGGGGTCCGGGCCGCGGAGTTCCGTGACGGGAAGGCGCCTTTTCCCAGCGTACGGATATCGCCCGAGTGCATTCTCGACCTGATGTCCTTCGAGGCGATGCGGGGTGTGGACGAGGGCACCGGGGTGCGGGGGAGCGCCGGGCATCCGATCAACCATTTCTGCCTGGCGGTCAGCAGGGAGGACTTCGACGCGTTGCAGGTCAGGTTGAAGCAGAACGGGGTGGAGATCACCGGCACCGGGGCGAACTCCTTCGGGGCGCAGGGCATCGCGCCGGAGACGTTCTTCTTCGCCGATCCCGATGGGAACGTGATCGAGGTCCGATATTACGAGTGAGTGAGCCCGGCCGGCGTTACGTGCGGGTCGCCCGGGTACGTCCGATGCCGCGGGTGAGCCAGCACGGTCAGCTCCTCCAGCGCGGACACCGACGGTGCCGTCCAGGCGTTGGACGCGCCCTCGTTCAGCTCCAGCCCCACGAACGCCGCCGCCGTCGCCTTGGCCGGCCCCATCCACGGACTCGGCCGGGGGCGAGCTCGCCAGCACTCTCCCGAGCGGCCTGCTCCACCTCCGCGATCCACAGGTTGAGCCCGGCCACCACCGCCGGGGCCAGCTTCCGGTCGGACTGGCTGTCCGCCAGGAGCTGGGCGAGCGCCGCGACGCTGCCCTCCGCGCGCTCCTCGGCGTGCAGCGCGCGGCCCAGGTCGAGCTTCTCAGCGTCGATCAGCTCGATCAGCGTCGATCAGCTCGATCAGAGTTGGTTCGCGTCGGTCGAGTGTCGGTCGGCGACGGGCCTGCTCCGTCCGGCCTCACGCCGGCCGGAACCCGTGCGACACCAGGTCCGCTTACGGGCCCTGCCGAGGGTCGAAGGCGGCTCGGGAAGTGTCGGTCCGGTCTGGTACACAGGCGGCATGGGTGTGAGTGTCGACGAGTTCCTCGAGTTGCTGGACGAGCTGCCTGAGGTCCGGATGGGCCATGGCGGCGAGTGGATCGCGCTCAAGGTGCGCGACAAGGGGTTCGGCTACCTGTGGGAGGCGACCGAGACCGTCGGGCTCAAGGCCACGATCGAGGAGCAGATCGCGCTCGTGGCCGAGCGGCCGGAGGTGTTCGAGGTGCAGTTCACGGCGGGGCGGTTCGGCTGGGTGGTGGTGCATCTCGACAAGATCGACGCCGAGGAGCTGTTCGAGCTGGTGGCCGAGGCCTGGTGTCTGACCGCGCCGCGGCAGATGGTGGCCGACTTCGAAGCCTCCCACCCGATCGGCCAGAGGGTGCAATCCGGGTAATCTCGGGCAACGTGATCCCTGTGAACGTCCGGCTCCGGGAGTGGCGCGAGGGCGACGCGCCCGCCGTGCTCCGCGCCTTCCAGGCGCCTGACCTGCGCCGGCAGGCGCCCTGGCCTGTTGTCACGCTCAAGGACGCCTGCGGGTGGATCGCGTCGTGGTCGGGGGTGGGGCACGCCTTCGCGGTGACGGTCGACGGGCCGGGCGGGGAGCAGGTCGTCGGGAATGTCGCGGTGGCCCGGATCGATGATCACGGCAACGGGTGGGTGTCCTACTGGGTGGTCCCCGAGGCCAGGGGCAAGGGGATCGCGGTCGCGGCCACCGAGTTGCTCGCGAGGTGGGCCTTTGACGAGCGCGGGCTCTATCGGCTTGAGCTGGGGCATCGTACGAACAATCCGGCTTCGTGCAGGGTCGCTACCAAGGCCGGGTTCCTGCCGGAGGGCATCGAGCGGGGCAAGCTCTGTTACGAGGGCGTCCGATACGACGTCGAGCGGCATGCGCGGCTGGCCACCGATGAGTGGTCAGGGTGGGGCGCGCTGAACTAACCTTTGCGGGTGGACAGCGAGAGTCTGGCCGCGGCCGGGCTGCTGGCGGCCCTGGGTCGGGCGTCGGAGATTCTCGCCGAATTACGTCATCCCTTCGTGAGAAGTGAGCGCTTCTCCTATTTCTTCCCGCCCGCGGGAGCCCGCGTCGGCGCCCTCTTCATGCTGCCCGACGGCCGTGAGGTGCGGTTCGAGGTCTCCATCGTCGCCTCCGGCAACGCCTTCCACGTGGAGGGCGGCATCACGGCCGAGGCCGAGACCCTGCTCGACCTGCCGCGCAAGAGCGTGCCGGGGATCCACGACGGGCTGGCCGTGTTCGACGACTACGCGGGGGAGGTGGCGGCTCCGGCGGCACGGGTGATCGAGCAGTTGCTGGAGGAATTGTCAGACAGCTAGGCAAATTGGGTGTCTGATTGTCTGACAATTACGGCATAATGGGGCCATGAGGAATGGAACCCTTGCCGTCGTGGGCGCTTCCGTGCTCTGGGGCACCGCCGGGACGGCCGGGTTGCTGGTCTCCGCCGACTCCGTGGCCCTGGCGGCCGCGCGGCTGGTGATCGGGGGTGCCGCTCTCGCGCTCCTGGCCGGGGCCGGCCTTCGCCGGGTCGTCCGGCCGGGGCTGCTGCTGGGAGCGGTCGCGGTGGCCGCGTACCAGCTGTGCTTCTTCGCCGCAGTCGGCCGCACCGGCGTGGCCATCGGCACCGTCGTCGCGATCGGCAGCGGGCCGGTCTTCACGGGGCTGCTCTCCTGGGTGCTGCACGGCCGCCGCCCCAGCGGGCGCTGGACCCTGGCCACCACCGCGGCCATCTGCGGCTGCGCGGCGCTGATCGCGGGCGGTGGCGCCGAGGCCGGTGCGCAGGTCGTCTCGGGGATCCTGTTCGCGCTGGTGGGCGGGCTGCTCTATGCCTTCTACGCCGTCATGGCGGCCCGGGCGATCGGCCAGGGCGGCGAGTCCAACGCGGTGATGGGCGTGATGTTCGGCGGGGCGGCGCTGATCATGCTGCCCGTGCTGGTGGTGAGCGGGGCCGGCTGGATGGCGGAGCCGCGCGCGCTGCTCGCCGTGCTCTACCTGGGGCTCGGGACCACGGCTCTGTCCTACTTCCTGTACGGCCGGGGCCTGCGCACCACCCCCGTGGCCACGGCCGCCACGCTGGCCCTGGCCGAGCCGGCCGTCGCCGCACTGCTCGGCCTGGTGGTGCTGGGCGAGCGGCTGGCCCCGGTCTCGGTGGCCGGGCTGGTGCTGCTGGGCCTCAGCCTCGTGGCGGTGGCCGTACCAGACAAGAGGCCGGAAAGAAGCCCGGAAAGGGAGCTAGAGTCGCAGCCGTGACTTTGCCGCTCAGACCCGTCTCCACCGTCGGCGCGCTCGCCGACGCCCTGCGCAGCAGGGTGTTGTCCGGCGAGATCCCACCCGGCACCGCGCTGCCCGAGCAGGAGATCGCCGCGGCGTACGGCGTCGCCAGGCCGACCGTGCGCGAGGCGCTGGCGAGCCTGGTCAACGAGGGAGTGCTCAGGCGCGAACGCAACCGCAGTGCCTATGTCCCGGAAGTGACGCTTTCGGACCTCGAAGACCTCATGTACGTCCGCCGCCCCCTGGAGGACCTCATGGCGCGGGCCGTGGCGGGGCGGACGGTGCCGGGGGCCGAGGCCGCGTTGCACCGGATGGCCGCCCTGCCCCACGACGCGCCCTGGTCGGAGACCGTGGCCGAGCACATGGCGCTGCACCAGGCGCTGATCGAGGCGGTCGGCAGCCCGCGGCTGGAGCGGCTCTACGGCGCGCTGTCCGCCGAGACCAGGCTCGGGCTGGTGCGGCTGCGCGAGGTGTACAAGGACCGCGACGTGCTGATCAGCGAGCATCGCGAGCTGCTCGACGCCATCGCGGACGGGCCGCAGGAGGCGGCGCGGGCGGCCGTGGCGGCACATCTCAGCCACTCCTGGGGCGGTGAGGGGGCGGGGTCATTGAGCCGGCCCGCCGGAGGGTGACGGCGGGGTGATTGAGGTGATTGGGGTGCGCATGAGCACCATTGAGCGCGAACCCTTGCGGGACTGCCCCGGAACTCGCAAGAATCGCGGCCATGCACGGCAATCCGATGCCGGACTCCTACGTGTATGTCACGGAAGAGGGCGTCACTCGTCACTATGCGGACGGTAGCGTCGAAGCCCTCGCCTGGGAGGACGTGGTGGAGGTCCGTGTCGTCACCGAATCCGGGGAAGACGTCCTCTACATCCTGCTCGATCGCGACGGCGAAGGTTGTGTCGTACCGCGCTCGGCCACGGACGCCACGTTCCTCGCGCGCCTGCGCTACCTGCCCGATTTCGACCTCGACCGGCTGACCCTGGCCGCCGACTCCGCGCACGACGGGGTGGTGGTCGTCTGGCGCAGCCCGGATCCGCCGTCGGCGCTGCCGGACCTCGAGTACGACTAGCCGCTTCACGCAACGGCAACCTGCTGAAATGTCGCCGTAAAACTTCCATTTCCCTACGGAACTGCTGCCACTTGTGGACCGTTCCGTCAACCCCTCCGGCAGCCCGGCAATCGTCCGATTGTGGACGTTTGACGTTATTCCCCGCGCCGGACTCGATCTTTACTCTTTAGTGGGGGCCGCCGCCCTTGTTGTGCGTGGGACTTGTCAACCCATGTGGTTCAAGGAACGTCAAGTTATCGCGGTGCACAGAGTTGTCAGGGTGGTGCTATGAGGGTGGGGACTGGGGAGTCCGCTGTCGTGCTCCTCGAGGCCGTACCACGCCGCGCGTCCAGCATCTGGACGCGGGCGTATTTACGGCTCCTGTTATGCGGGGACACGATCTGCGTGCTGCTCGCATGCGTATGCGTGCTGGGCATCCGGCTGATCGCCGGCGCGTACATTCCACTGGCCGAATACCTGCTGGGGTTCGGTCTCGTCATCGCCTGGCCGGTCGCGCTCCTGATGAGCGGGGCGTATCGCCAGCGCGCCAACGGCGAGGGAACGGAGGAGTTCAAGGCCGTCTTCAACGGCGGCATCGGCCTGATGGCCACCGTCGCCATCATGGCCTACGCCACGCAGGCGGTGATCGCGCGCAGCTTCGTGATGGCGATGCTGCCGCTGGCCCTGCTGATCACGCTCTATTACCGCTACCGGATGCGCAAACGACTCCACCGAAGGAGAGCGGTGGGCGACTACATGCGCCAGGTCATAGCGGTCGGGCACCGGGAGTCGATCCTCGACCTGGTGGTGCAGTTCAGGCGGCAGCCGTATCACGGAATGCGGGTGGTGGGAGCCTGCCTTCCGGACAACGCGCTCGACGTCGACGTGGACGGCATTCCGGTCCTGGGCTCCTTCGCCGACGTGGCGAGCGCGGTCGAGCGGCAGCAGGCGGACGCCGTGGCGGTGCTGGCCTGCCCGGAGCTGGACGGGGCGGCGCTGCGCCGGCTGGCCTGGAGCCTGGAGACCGCGCGCACCGATCTCTTCGTGGCCCCCGCCCTTCTCGACGTGGCCGGGCCGCGCATCAGCATCAGGCCGGTCGCGGGGATGCCGCTCCTGCACGTGGAGCATCCCGAGTTCGACGGCATGCGGCAGTTCGTGAAGACGGTCTTCGACCGCCTGGTGGCGGGGGCCGCGCTCGTGGTGCTGGCCCTGCCGCTGCTGGCGATCGCGGTGGTGATCCGCATGACGAGCCCGGGTGCCGCCCTGTTCCACCAGGTGCGGATCGGCAAAAGCGGCAAAGAGTTCCGTGTCGTGAAATTTCGTACGATGGTGGTTGATGCGGAACGACTCAAGAGCGCGTTACTCGACGCGAACGAGTTCGACGGGGTGCTCTTCAAGATTAGGAACGATCCAAGGATCACTCGGGTAGGCGCTTTCCTGCGGAAATACTCCCTCGACGAGCTGCCTCAACTGCTCAATGTCCTCCGCGGAGAGATGTCCCTCGTCGGCCCCCGCCCGCCGCTGCCGGAAGAGGTGGGCAAGTACGGCGCCGACGTCCGCCGCCGCCTGGTGGTCAAGCCGGGCATGACCGGGTTGTGGCAGGTCAGCGGTCGCTCCGACCTGACCTGGGAGGAGTCCGTACGCCTCGACCTGCGGTACGTGGAGAACTGGTCGCTCATCCTCGACCTGCAGATCCTGTGGAAGACCTGGTCCGTCGTCACCCGTGGAGAAGGGGCGTACTAACGGTGAAAGCACTCGTGCTCGCCGGGGGGTCGGGCACACGGCTACGACCCATCACCCATACCTCGGCCAAGCAACTGGTCCCGGTCGCGAACAAACCGGTCCTGTTCTACGGGCTGGAGGCCATCGCGGCCGCCGGGATCCAGGAGCTGGGCCTGGTCGTGGGGGACACGCACGCGGAGATCGAGGAGGCGGTGGGCGACGGCTCGGCATTCGGGCTGCAGGTGACGTACCTGCGGCAGGAGGCGCCGCTCGGGCTGGCCCACGGCGTGCTGATCGCCCGCGACTACCTGGGCGACGACGACTTCGTCATGTACCTGGGCGACAACTTCATCGTCGGCGGCATCAACGACCTGGTGCACAGGTTCGCCAGGGAGCGGCCCGCCGCCCAGATCATGCTGACCCAGGTCGGCGACCCGCGCCAGTTCGGGGTCGCCGAGCTCGACGCCGCGGGCCGCGTGATCGGCCTGGAGGAGAAGCCGGCCCGGCCCAAGAGCGACCTGGCGCTGGTCGGCGTCTACCTGTTCAGCCCGGCCGTGCACGCGGCGGTGGCGGAGCTCAAGCCGTCGTGGCGGGGCGAGCTGGAGATCACCGACGCCATCCAGTGGCTGATCGAGGCCGGGATGCGCGTCGAGTCCTCGGTGATCTCGGGCTACTGGAAGGACACCGGCAACGTCACCGACATGCTGGAGGTCAACCGGCTGGTCCTGGAGTCGGTGGAGCGGCGGATCCAGGGGCACGTGGACGCGGCCAGCGAGCTCATCGGCCGCGTCGCGATCGAGCCGGGCGCGGTGGTCGAGCGGTCCCGGGTCGTCGGCCCGGCGATCATCGGCGCGGGCGCCCGGATCCAGGACAGCTACGTCGGCCCGTACACCTCGATCGGCGCCGCCTGCGCCATCATCGGCAGCGAGATCGAGTACTCGATCGTGCTGCCCCGGGCCTCCATCGCCGGGGTCGGCCGCATCGAGTCGTCGCTGATCGGCCACGACGTCGAGGTCACCCCCGCGCCCAACACGCCCAGAGCCCACCGTCTGGTGCTGGGCGATCACAGCAAGGTACAGATCAGTTCATGACAAGAATTCTGGTGACGGGTGGTGCGGGATTCATCGGCTCCCACTTCGTCCGGAACCTCCATGACGGGTACGTGACGGTCCTCGACAAGCTCACGTACGCCGGGAACCGCGCCAACCTCGACGGGGTGCGGCACGAGTTCGTGCACGGGGACATCTGCGACGCCGACCTGCTGGCCGACCTGGTCCCCGGGCACGACCTGGTGGTGAACTTCGCCGCCGAGTCCCACGTGGACCGCTCGATCGAGGGCGCCGCCGAGTTCATGCGCACCAACGCGCTCGGCACCCAGACGCTGCTCCAGGCGTGCCTGGAGGCCGAGGTGCCGAAGGTGGTGCAGGTGTCGACCGACGAGGTCTACGGCTCGATCGACATCGGCTCCTGGGACGAGGCCGCGCCGGTGCGGCCCCGCTCGCCGTACGCGGCGTCGAAGGCGAGCGGCGACCTGATCGCCCGCGCGTACGCGATCACGTACGGCCTGAACGTCTCGATCACCCGCTGCGGCAACAACTACGGCCCCAGGCAGTATCCCGAGAAGGTCATCCCGCTGTTCATCACGAACCTGCTGCAGGGCAGGAAGGTGCCGCTGTACGGGGACGGCGGCAACGTACGGGACTGGATCCACGTCGAGGACCACTGCGCGGGCATCCGCCTGGTCGCCGAGAAGGGCGGCCCGGGCGAGGTCTACCACATCGCGGGCACCGCGGAGCTGACCAACAAGGAGCTCACCACGCGCCTGCTCGAAGCCTGCGGCCAGGACTGGGACATGGTCGAGTACGTCGCCGACCGCAAGGGCCACGACCGCAGGTACTCCCTGGACGACGCCAAGCTGCGGGCCCTCGGCTACCGGCCGGAGGTCCCGTTCGAGCAGGGGCTCAAGGACACCGTCCGCTGGTACGCCGAGCACCGCGACTGGTGGGCCCGGTAGTGATCACCCGTTTATGCCAGGAGGCGGCATGAGGTGGCTCATCACGGGGGCGGGTGGCATGCTGGCCGCCGACGTCCTCGACCGGACCGCGCTGACCGGCGAGCCGGTGCTCGCGCTCGGCCGGGGCGAGCTGGACGTGCGCGACAGGCGGGCGGTGCACGACTTCGTCTCCGCCTACCGGCCCCGAGCCGTGATCAACTGTGCCGCCTGGACCGCGGTGGACGACGCCGAGACGCACGAGGCCGAGGCGCTGGCGGTCAACGGGAGCGCGGTGCGCTGGCTGGCCGAGGCGTGCGACCGGGTCGGGGCCCGGCTCCTGCACGTCTCCACCGACTACGTCTTCGCGGGGACCGGCCTCCTGCCCTACCCGGAGGACGCGCCGACGGGGCCGGTGAACGCCTACGGCAGGACCAAGCTGGCGGGCGAGCGGGCGGCGCTGGAGCACGGGCACTACGTGGTGCGCAGCGCCTGGCTGTACGGGGCGCACGGCGCCAACTTCGCGCGGACCATGATCAGGCTGGCCGGGGAGCGGCGGACCCTGAACGTGGTCGACGACCAGCGCGGTCAGCCCACGTGGAGCGCCGATCTGGCCGACTACCTCGTCCGGCTCGCGCAGTCGGACCTGCCGCCGGGCGTCTATCACGGCACGAGCGAGGGCGAGACGACCTGGTGCGGGTTCGCCAAGGAGATCTTCACGCTGCTGGGCGAGGATCCCGGACGGGTGTGTCCGGTGCCGACCTCGTCCTTCCCGCGCCCCGCCGCCCGCCCGGCGAACAGCGTGCTGGCGCACACCCGGTGGGAGCCGATCCGGCACTGGCGCGCGGCGCTGCACGCGGCCTGGCCCGTCCTGTCGAGGAGCCGTCAGTGCAGCGTGGCGTAGAACTCCCGGCACACCTGGTAGTCGGGCAGCAGCCCGGTCGCGAGCGCCTCGTCGAGGGAGGGCGCCTTGGCGTCCTTCTCCGACAGCACGGGCGCCACGCCGGCCGGCCAGCCGATCGACAGGGCCGGGTCGAGCGGGTGGATGCCGTGCTCGCGGCCCGGCGCGTACGGCTCCGAGCACAGGTACGCCACCGTCGCCTGTTCGCTGAGCGCCATGAACGCGTGGCCCAGCCCCTCGGCGATCAGCACGGCGCTCCGCGTCTCGTCGTCCAGCGTCAGGGCCTCCCACCGGCCGAAGGTGGGGGATCCCACGCGGATGTCCACGACGACGTCCATGACGCTGCCCGACAGGCACATCACGTATTTCGCCTGCCCCGGCGGCACGTCGGCGAAGTGCACGCCACGCAGCACGCCGCGGGCGGACACGGAGCAGTTGACCTGGGCCAGCTCGAACCGTCGCGGCAGGTCGGCCGCGCGGTAGGCCTCGAAGAACGAGCCACGGGGGTCGGCGTGGACGAGCGGCGTGTGGCGCCAGGCGCCGTCGATGCCGAGGGGATCCATGATCCGACAGTAACGAGACCACCGGGCCGAGCGGAACATCAACTTCTTGGAGCATGTGGATGAAGACTTGCCGGTTATGCGGCTCGACCGACCTCACGGGCGTGGTCGACCTGGGGGCGACGCCGCCCTGCGAGCGGTTCCTCACGGCGGAGCAGCTCGACGAGCCCGAGCTGACCTATCCGCTGCACCTGCGCGTGTGCACGTCGTGCTGGCTGGCGCAGATCCCGCCGCTGATCACCCCCGAGGAGACCTTCACCGACTACGCCTACTTCTCCTCCTACTCCGCCTCCTGGGTGGAGCACGCGCGCTCCTTCGTGGCGGGGCTCGACCTGCGGCCGGACTCGTTCGTGGTGGAGGTGGCCAGCAACGACGGCTACCTGCTGCGGCACGTGCTGGACCGGGGGGCGCGCTGCCTGGGCATCGAGCCGTCGGTCAACGTGGGCCAGGCCGCCAGGGAGCGCGGGGTGCCGACGGTGACGGCGTTCCTCACGCCGGAGAGCGCCCGGGCCGTGGTGCGGGAGCACGGCACCGCGGACCACGTGGTCGCCAACAACGTCTACGCGCACATCCCCGACGTGATCGGCTTCACCGAGGGGCTGCGCACGCTGGTCGCCGACGACGGCTCGGTCTCGATCGAGGTGCAGCACCTGCTCACGCTGATGCAGCTCAACCAGTACGACACGATCTACCACGAGCACTTCCAGTACTACACGGTCGCCTCCGCGCAGCGCGCGCTGGCCAGTGGCGGCCTGACGCTGGTGGACGTGGAGCTGCTGACCACGCATGGCGGCTCGATCCGGCTGTGGGCCCGGCCGTCGGGCACGCCCTCGCAGCGGGTGGCCGACGTGCTGGCGATGGAGAAGGCGGCGGGGCTGCACGACATCTCCGGCTACATCGACTTCACGGAGCGGGTGGCCAAGGTCCGGCGCGACCTGCTGAGCTTCCTCGTCGCCGCCGCCGAGGACGGCAGCACGGTGGTCGGGTACGGGGCGCCGGGCAAGGGCAACACGCTGCTCAACCACTGCGGGGTCCGGCCGGACCTGCTGCCGTACACCGTGGACCGCAACCCGTACAAGCACGGGAGGTTCACCCCGGGCGCCCGGATCCCGATCTTCCCGCCCGAGCGCATCGCCGCCGACCGGCCGGACTACGTCCTCGTCCTGCCCTGGAACCTGCGTGACGAGCTGGTCGACCAGCTCTCCTACATCCGCGACTGGGGCGGCCGGCTGGTCTTCCCCATCCCCACGCTGGAGGTCGTGTGAAGGTCGTCCTCTTCTGCGGCGGTCGCGGCACCCGGATGCGCAGCGACCTGCCCGGCGGCGACATGCCGAAGCCGATGCAGTTCGTCGGCCCGCGCCCGCTGGTCTGGCATGTGATGCGCTACTACGCGCACTTCGGGCACAAGGAGTTCATCCTGTGCCTGGGCTACGGCGCGCAGCACATCAAGGACTTCTTCCTGACGTACAAGGAGACGGCGTCGAACGACTTCGTCCTGCGTAACGGCCGGGCCGAGCTGTTATCCACGGATATTTCGGATTGGTCGGTCTCGCTGATCGACACCGGGCTCGACTCGTCGATCGGCGAACGGCTGCGCCGGGTGCGCCCGCACCTGGACGGCGACGAGATGTTCCTGGCCAACTACGCCGACGTGCTCACCGACGCCCCGCTGCCCGACATCATCGACCGCTTCACCGCCTCCGACGCCGGCGCCTCGATGATGGTGGTCCCGCCCACGAACACCTTCCACGTCATCGACGTCAGCGAGGGCGGCCTGGTGGGCGGCATCACCCCGGTCAGCGAGATGCCGCTCTGGGTCAACGGCGGCTTCTTCGTGCTGCGCCAGGAGGTCTTCGAGCACATCCCGGAGCAGGGCGACCTGGTCGCGGACGGCTGCGCCGAGCTGGCCAAGCGCGGGCGGCTGATGGCGTACCCGCACCGGGGCTACTGGCGGCCGAGCGACACCGTGAACCAGCGCCTGGAGCTGGACCGCTCGTGGGCCCGCGGCGAGCGGCCGTGGGCGTTGTGGGAAACGTGATCGGCCTGCGGCCCGCGCGTACGGACGCGGTCGTGGCCCTGGGCGCGCACTGCGACGACCTCGCGATCGGGGCGGGCGGGAGCCTGCTCACGCTCTGCGCCGCGCGCCCCGGGCTTCGCGTGGACGCGCTCGTGCTGTCCGGCGGCGGCACCGAGCGCGAGCGCGAGGAGCGGGCCGCGCTCGCCGCGTTCTGCCCCGGCGCCGACCTCCGGCTCACCGTGCTCAAGATCCCGGACGGCCGCCTGCCCGCGCACTGGGACGAGGCCAAGAACGCCCTGGAGGACCTGCGGGCCGCCCAGCCCGCCCCCGACCTGATCGTCGCGCCCTGGCGCGGCGATGCCCACCAGGACCACCGCGGCCTGGCCGAGCTCGTGCCCACGGTCTACCGCGACCATCTCGTGCTCGGCTACGAGATCGTCAAGTGGGACGGCGACCTCGGCCGCCCCTCGGTCCACCACCCGCTCGCCGACGAGGTGGCCGAGGCCAAGGTGCGGCTGCTGCAGGAGCACTACCCCTCACAGAGACACCGCCCCTGGTACGACAGGGAGGCGTTCCTCGGGCTCGCCCGCATCCGCGGCATCGAGTGCGGGGCCCGCTACGCCGAGGCCTTCCACGTGACCAAGCTGACCATCGATCTTGCTGGAGACTGACGTGCGGATCCTATTGACCGGGCACCAGGGCTACCTGGGCAGCGTGATGGCCCCCGTGCTGGCGGCGGCCGGACACGAGGTGATCGGCCTCGACTCGGGCCTGTTCGCCGACTGCGTGCTCGGCCCCCCTCCGGCCGACCCGCCCGGCCACGCCGTGGACCTGCGGGACGTGCCGCCGGACCTGCTGACCGGCATCGACGCGGTGGCTCACCTGGCCGCGCTCTCCAACGACCCGCTCGGCTCGCTCGCGCCGGAGCTGACCTACGACATCAACCACCACGCCTCGGTACGGCTGGCCCGCCTGGCCAAGGAGGCCGGGGTGCGCAGGTTCCTGTACGCCTCCACTTGCTCGGTCTACGGCGCCTCGGGCGGCGACGACCTGGTGAACGAGGACGCGCCGCTCAAGCCGGTCACCCCGTACGCCGAGTCGAAGGTGCGCGTCGAGGAGGACCTGGTGGGGCTGGCCGACGCCGACTTCACCCCGGTCTTCATGCGCAACGCCACGGCCTTCGGCTTCTCGCCCCGGCTCCGGGCGGACATCGTGCTGAACAACCTGGTGGGGCACGCCGTGCTGACCGGGGAGGTGCGGGTGCTGTCGGACGGGACGCCGTGGCGGCCGCTGGTGCACGCCCGCGACATCGCCGAGGCGTTCCTGCGCGCGCTGGACGCGCCGCGCGAGGCCGTGCACGCGCGGGCCTTCAACATCGGCACCGAGGGCAACAACGTGACCGTGGCCGAGATCGCCGCGGAGGTGGCCGAGGCCGTGCCGGGCTCCCGGCTGGTGATCACCGGTGAGGCCGGCAACGACCCCCGCTCCTACCGGGTGGACTTCGCGCGGGTACGGGCGGCGCTGCCCGGCTACGAGGCCCGCTGGACGGTCAAGGCGGGCGCGGCCGAGCTGGCCGAGGCCTACCGTGAGCACGGGCTGACCAGGCACGACTTCGACCGCCGCTTCACGCGCCTGGCCAGGCTGTCGGACCGCAGGCTCGACGGGACGATCGGCGAAGAGCTGCGACCATGACGGGGGCCGAGCTGCACGCCCTGGTCGAGCGCCTGTACCCGCTGTGCAGGAGCATCACCGGCGACGGCGTGCGGGCCACGCTGGAGATCGTCGGCGAGCACGTCCCGCTGGAGATCACCGAGGTGCCGACCGGGACGGAGGTGCTCGACTGGACGGTGCCCAAGGAGTGGAACATCCGCGACGCCTACGTCAAGGACGCCACGGGGCGCCGGGTCGTCGACTTCCGCGAGTCGAACCTGCACGTGGTGGGCTACAGCGTGCCGGTGTCGGGGACGTACTCGCTGGCCGAGCTGCGCCCGCGCCTGCACACGCTGCCCGAGCAGCCCGATCTGATCCCTTACCGGACCGGTTACTACGCCGAGACCTGGGGCTTCTGCCTGCGCCAGAGCACGCTCGAAGCGCTGGACGAGGGGCCGTACGAGGTGCTGATCGACTCGACGCTCCAGGACGGCTCGCTGACCATCGCCGAGCACGTCGTCCCCGGCAGGACCGAGGAGGAGGTGGTCATCTCCTGCCACACCTGCCATCCGTCGCTGGCCAACGACAACCTGGCCGGCATCGCGGTGGCGACGGGCCTGGCCCGGCGGCTGGCCGGGCAGCGGGGGCGGCCCCGGTTCACCTATCGCTTCCTGTTCATGCCGGGCACGATCGGCGCGATCACCTGGCTGGCGCTGAACAGGGAGCGCGTGCACCGGATCGCGCACGGGCTCACGCTGGCCTGCGCGGGTGATCCGGGGTCGCTCACGTACAAGCGCAGCAGGCGCGGCGACGCCGGCATCGACCGGGCCGTGACGCACGTGCTCAAGGACCGGCCGCACGACGTGCTGCCGTTCTCACCGTACGGCTACGACGAGCGGCAGTTCTGCTCGCCGGGCTTCAACCTGCCGTTCGGCAGCCTCACCAGGACGCCGTACGCCGGATATCCGGAATATCACACGTCGGGAGACAACCCGAATTTCGTCACCCCCACCGCCCTGGCCGACACGCTGGAGACGCTCTGGCAGGTCACCCGGGTGCTGGAGGGAGATCGCACCTTGCTCAACCTCAGCCCTTACGGCGAACCGCAACTGGGCCGACGTGGCCTGTACGGCTCGCTCGGAGGGCGGAGTGACACGAAACAGGCGCAGATGGCGATGTTATGGGTGTTGAACCTGTCCGACGGGGAGCACAGCCTGCTCGACATCGCCCAGCGCTCCGACATGCCGTTCGCCGCGCTGGAGGACGCGGCTCAGGCGCTGCTGGCGGCCGGACTGGTCAAGGAGATGGCGTGCTGAACTTCAGGGTCGGAGACCTGGTGGAAGTACGAAGCGAGGCCGAGATCCTCGCCACGCTGGACGAGCGTGGCGAGCTCGACGGGCTGCCGTTCATGCCCGAGATGCTGGCCTACTGCGGCCGGCGGCTCACCGTGCACAAAGTGGCGCACAAGCTGTGCGACACCCAGGCCCGCACCGGGCTGCGCAAGATGGAGCGCGCCGTTCACCTGACGGGGGCCCGTTGCGACGGGTCCGCGCACGGTGGCTGCCAGACCGCCTGCTCCCTGTACTGGAAGGAGGCCTGGATCAGGCGGGTGGCGGGCGAGCCCGCGCCGCCGGTCCAGGAGCCGCGGCTGCTGCCGCTGCTCGAGGTCAACACGCGCAAGCCGACCGGCGACGGCGGAGCGGAACGTTTCGCCTGCCAGGCCACCGAGCTGCTGCGGGCCGCGCCGACGTGCCTGCCGCTCAAGAACGTCACGCAGTACGTCACCGACGTGCGCTCGGGCAACGTGGGCCCGCTCAGGACCCTGCAGAGCCTGGCCATCGGGCTGTTCAACCGGCTGCAGCACCTGGCCAGGCGCGTGCTGCCGCGGCGGCTGTGGCTCAGGGGCGGGCTGCCGTGGGGCTTCCTCAAGGGCCGGGTCACCGGCCCCACGCCCGCGCAGACCCTCGACCTGCGCCCGGGAGAGCTGGTCAGGGTCAAGCCCAAGGAGGAGATCCTCAAGACGCTCAACGCCGACCTGCTCAACCGCGGCATGGGCTTCGAGCAGGAGATGGCCCGCTACTGCGGGCGGACGGCGCGCGTGCAGGCCAGGGTCGAGCGGTGCATCGACGAGAAGACCGGCGCGATGCTGCACATGAAGAACCCGTGCATCGTGCTCGAGGAAGTCGTCTGCGAGGGGGTGCACAGCCTCAACTGCCCCCGCGAGTTCGTGCCGTTCTGGCGGGAGATCTGGCTGGAACGAGCGGTATGAAAAGGCGGGAATGAACGAGAACGTCGAATCCATCGGCCGCAAGGCGGGTCGTGGACTGCGATGGAGCCTCCTCGGGAACACGGTGACCAAGGCGGCCTCCTTCGTCATGAGCCTGGTGCTCGCGCGCCTCCTCGCGCCCGGGGACTTCGGTATATACGCGGTCGCCCTGGCGGCCACGCAGTTCGTCATGGTCGTCAAGGACGCGGGCATCATGGCCGCCGTCATCCAGTGGCGGGGGCGGCTCGACGAGATCGCGCCCACCGCCACGGTGCTCGCGTTCTTCTTCGCCTCCGGGCTCTACGGGCTGTTCTGGGCGGGGGCTCCGTACTTCTCCGCGCTGGCCGGCAGCGAGGAGGCGACCGGCGTCGTGCGGCTGCTCACCGCGGTCATCCTGGTCGAGGCCGTGACCGCGGTGCGCAGCGCCGCGCTGATGCGCGAGTTCGCGCAGGACAAGCTGGCCATCGCCAACCTGGCCGGCTTCGCCGTCAACGCCGCCCTGGCCATCACGCTGGCCGTGGGCGGCGCGGGCGCCTACAGCTTCGCCTGGGGCCAGCTGGCCGCGTCCGTGGTCACGGGTGTCATCGTTCTCGCCCTGGCCAGGATGCCCTTCGTGTACGGCTTCGACCGGGCCGTGGCCGGCCGGCTGCTGCGCTTCGGCCTGCCGTCGGCGGCCGGGTTCGGCCTGGAGGCCGTGCTGATGAACTCCAGCTTCGTCGTCGTGGGCGCCGTGCTCGGCGAGGTGCAGCTCGGCTACTACCTGCTCGCCTTCAACGTCTCCAGCTGGGTGCCCGGGCTGATCGGCACGGCGTTGCGCTACGTCTCCCTGCCCAGCTTCTCCCGCCTGGCCGAGGAGGGCGACTCGCTGTCGGAGGGCGTGCGGCGATCCGTCCCGCTGCTGCTGTCCTTCGTGCTGCCCGTGGCGCTGGTCATGGCCACGCTCGCGCATCCGCTCGTCGCGTTCCTCTACGAGCCCCGCTGGGACCCGGCGGCGGGGGTGCTGCGCTTCCTGGCCGTCGTCATGGTCGTGCGCATGATCACGTCGTTCCTGGCCACGGACATCCTCATCTCGGTCGGCGCGACCAAGAGCACGGTCTGGCTCAACCTCGGCTGGGCCATCGCGCTGCTGCCCGCGCTGCTGGCCGGCGCGCACTACGGCGGCATCAGGGGCGCGGCCATCGGCCACGCCGTCGTGGCCGTCCTCGTCGCGCTGCCGCTGAGCGTCCTGCTGCTGCACCGACAGGGCGTACGCGTCAAGCCGATCCTTCCCGGGCTGGTCCGCCCCGCGCTGGCGACGCTGGGGGCCGGCCTGCTCATGGTGCTGTTCACCGGGACGTTCGAGGGCGACCCGCTGCTCGAACTCCTCGTCGTCGGCGGTTCAGGGCTGCTCGTCTTCGCGCTGCTCGCCACGCCGCCGGCGACACTCCGACGACTGCTGAACCAAGGGAGGGCCCATGCCCGGCTCTGAACTGGTCTCGATCGCACTGCCGGTACGCAACGGCGCCGAACGGCTGGAAGGCGTGGTCGAATCGGTGCTCGCCCAGGACTACGGGCACCTGGAGCTGGTCATCTCGGACAACGCCTCCACCGACGGCACCGAGGAGCTGTGCAGGGACCTGGCCGCCGGCGACCGCCGGATCGTCTACCACCGGCACCCGCACAACGTCGGCCTGCTGAACAACTTCATGCACGCCGCGCGGATCTCCAAGGGCGCTTTCGTGCGCTGGATCGGCGACGACGACCGGCTGGACCCGGCCTGCCTCTCGCGGGCCATGGCGGCCTTCGCGGCCGACGAGCGGATCATCCTGGTCACCACCCAGGTCGGCTACACCGGGCCCGACGGGGTGACCAGGACCAGCCCGTACGAGGGCACGGGCCTGGGCTCGGACGACCCCGTGGAGCGCCTCTCCGAGCTGCTCCGGCTGCTCAACGAGAGCCCGCTGCTGATGGACCCGCTCTACGGGCTGCTGCGGCGTGGCCCGGCGACCGAGATCCCGCGGCGGAACATGCTGCGCGAGGACGAGGTCTTCGCCGCCAAGCTCGCGCTGGCCGGCCCGTGGGCGCACGTGCCCGAGGTGCTGGCGTACCGCAACACGCGGGTCGAGCGGATCGCGGGCGTCGCCCGCCGGCTCGACGTGCCGCCCTGGCAGGCCCGCCTGGCCAACACGCTCCAGCTGCGCGAGCTGTTGCGATGGGTGGCGGAGGCGGAGCTCACGCCGGAGCGGCGCCGCCGGGCGCGGTCCGCCGTGGTGCGCATGTACGCGCGCCGCCAGCGCCGTACGGTCGCGCACCGGAGCCGGAAATTGCTGGCAATGGCACGGCTGGTGTAACACGTCCAGTGAACAGCGCGATTTCCTGTTTGTACCGGTACAACGCTGACGGGGGCAAATAATAGTGGGCTTCTGGAAGACTATTTTCGGTCTGGCCAGGAAGAGAGCCGTCGGGATCCCCATCGCACTGGCCACGATCGGGCTGGCCCTGGCCGCGTACTTCCTGCTGCCCAGCCGCTACGTGTCCACGGCCTCCATGGTCCTCACCATCCCCGCCACCGGCGGGACGCTGGAGACCGAGCCGTTGCGCAAGCCGGGGCTGACCAATCCGCTGCTGCAGTTCAGCGACGCGCTGCGGACCACGGCCGGCATCCTCATCCTGTCCACGAACACCGAGGACGTGGCCGCCGAGATCGGCGCCCCCGAGGGCGGGCCCACCACCCTGACCATCAACGACGGCCGGACCAATCCGGACCTGCTGAGCATCAGCACCAACGGGCCGTTCATCTACCTGGAGGTGGAGAGCACCTCCCCCGGTACGGTCCAGGAGGTCATGATCAAGGCGCAGCGCCGGGTGCGGGTGGAGCTGGCCACCTGGCAGACCGCTCTGGGCGCGCCGATCAGCACGCACATCGGCATCCTCGACGTGATGCCCGCCTCCGTGCCCAAACTCGTCATCCAGGACCGGCTGATGGCGACGGCGGGCGGCGGGCTGCTCGGCGTGGTCGGCGGGTTCGGCGTGGCCTACGGGTACCAGCGGCTGCGAGCGATCCGCGAGGCCACCGGCGAGCCGGACGGGCAGCCCGCGCCCGTGCTCGACCCCGTGCTCGACCCCGTGCTCGAAGCGACGCCGGAGCCTGAATCGACGCCCGAGCCGGTGGCCGTCAGCGCGCCCGACCTCGACGCGGATCCCATGCAGGGGACGCTGGTCAAGTTCGGCCACGGGCCGGTGCGCAAGGGCGAGGCGGGCAAGGCCGTCGAGGAGCCCGCGCGCGTGGCCGAAGCGGTCGTGGGCAACGGTGTCAAGGCGCCGCTGGGGACGCTGGCGGAGTTCCCGCCGGACAGCCCGGAGCTGGGCGACGCGGACACCCAGACCTTCCCGGCCATCAAGCCGGACGACGATCAGCCGGACCCGGCCACCTGAGCGCAGCGGCGGATGGCGGCAGTCCTGGCCTCCATTGGCGTGTGCGACTTGGCGGAGATCATCATGCCGACCGCCTCGGGCGGCAGGCGGTCGGCGAAGGCGAGGGCGCCGGCCTGGTCCAGCGGGTTGGTGTCCCACATGAAGTGGCAGAGCGTGTTGTTGACCGGGGCCGGGGTCTCCAGCAGCTCGTCCGCGTACACGCCGTAGCAGATGAACTCCGAGACCTGCAGGTGCGCGGCGAAGGCGTCGATCCAGGGCCGGCCGGTGGCCGAGGCGATCCGCTGCTGCATCGCCCTGACGACGGCCGGGTCCCAGCACGCCAGCGAGCTGACGTAGTCGGGCTTCGGCAGCGCGGGTGAGGCCGGCAGGCCGAGCAGTTCGCGGGCGACCCGGTGCCAGGTGACGTGGTCGGGCATGCCCTCGTGCACCCCGTCGCCGACCCGGTACAGGCAGACCTGGCCGTCCCGTAGGAACAGGTCGGGGGTGGCCGGGCGGACCAGGACCACGTCGGAGTCGGCCACCAGCACCACCTTCGACTCCAGCCGCGCGGCGACGGCCATCTTGGCCACCTGCTGCATGATCCAGCCGCGCAGCGGCGGCCACGGCCGGGCCGCGTTGACCCACAGCCCGACGCCGGGCAGCCGGAGGACGCGGCGGGGCAGGATCTCCGGATACGTCCAGATCCGGCACCGCGGCCCGGCGTAGCCGGCGAACAGCGCCCGGTCGGACGGCGAGATCACCACGTGGTGCACGGTGTCGTCGGAGGTGAACTCCAGGACGGATCGGTGCAGGTGAGCGAAGAGTTCGGCGTCGGGTCCGTACGTGGGCGTAACGACGGCCAAAGAACTCATGAAGACGGTCTCCAGTTTCCCCCGCGCAGCGCGATGCGCCTTCTGACCTCCTTATCGTGATGGTTTGGGTGGTGTTACAGGGATTTATGTAACGCTCCACCCCGCTCCGCACGACATGTATGAGGCGGGAAGAACGTGGAGGGCGCGTGGATTTCTGGGGGACCATCCTCGTCCTGATCCGGCGATGGTACGTCGCGGTGCCGGCCTTTCTGCTGGCCATGGGCGCGGCGTTCTTCGCCTACTCCACGATCCCCATCACCTACAGCACCGAGGCGGTGCTCGTCCTGACCGCGCCCACCAGCGGCGGCGTCACGCCGGGCGACCCGGACGCGCCGATTCCCCGGGTGAACCCGCTGCTGAACTTCGAACACGGGCTGAGCGTGGCCTCCTCGATGCTGATCAGCGTCATGAGCACCCCCGACATGGTGGCCGAGATGGGCGTCAAGGTCGACGGCGATCCCGCGTACGCGGTCACCAACGGCACCAACAACCTGGAGTCGCTGGCCACGGGCCCGCTGGTGTTCGTCAAGGGCGAGAGCACCCGGCCGGAGGCGGCCACCGCCATCGCGCTGAAGGTCATGGACCGGGTGGCGAAGGAGCTGGAGCTGCGCCAGAAGCAGGTGCACGCGCCCGCGGAGACGTTCATCACGATCAGGGCGGCCGTGCCGCCGACCACGCCGACCCCGCAGTACGGCAGGAAGCTGCGCTCGTCGGCGGCCGCGCTCGGCCTGGGGGCGATCGGCGCGCTGTGCGCCGCCTTCGCCGCCGACAACCTGGCGGGCCCGCTGCGCGCCTACCGGGCCCGCAGACCCCGGCGCGGACGGCCGGGGGACACCGCCGAGCCGCAGGCCGGGGAACTGGCCACGGCCGAGCGGGGGACGTGACCGGTGGCGCTCAAGCTGCCCGGCAGGAGCCTGCCCGCGCTCGCCGACGCCCCCGCGCCGGGACGCGCCGACGGCGCGACCGTCGCGGCGGTGTTCGCCGTGGTGCTGATGATCGTGCCCGCCCGGCTGGTGCTCAGGCTGCTCCCGCTCTCCCTCACCCCCGCCAACATCGTGAGCCTGGGGGCGGCGCTGCTGTGGTTGTGCGCACAGCTCACGCTCACGCTGGGGGTGGCCAAGGGACGCACGCCCGTACGCACGGCGCTGTTCGCCTACTTCACCGCCATGGTGGCCACCTACGGCTTCACCACCGCGGGATTCCTGGAGTCCGACGAGCTGAACATGGCCGACCACGCCTTCGTGCTGATCATCGCCTCGGTCGGCATCGGGCTCACGGTCTGCGACGGGGTCCGCGGGTTCCGCCGCCTGGACTTCCTGCTCAAGACCGTCGTGGTCGCCGGCACGGTCATGTCGCTGATCGGGGCCTTCCAGTTCCTGTTCTCCATCGACCTGACGACGTACCTGGAACTGCCGATCCTCCGCTACACCAGCGAGGACACCTTCGTCCTCGAACGCGCGGAGCTGCGCCGGGTGGCCGCCACCGCCGGCCACCCCATCGAGTTCGGCGTCACCTGCGCCATGATCCTGCCGCTGGGCGTGCACCTGGCCACGAAGGCGCGCCTGCGGGGGCAGCCCGCGCTGCGCTGGTGGGTGTGCACGCTGCTGATCGGGTGCGGGCTCATGTTCTCGGTGTCGCGCTCGGCCATGCTGAGCCTGGCGGTGGTCGGCGCGGTGCTGTTCGCCGGCTGGCCGGCGCGGCGCCGCGTGCAGGCGCTGATCGTGGCCGCCGGCTTCCTCGTGGTCATCAGGTTGGCCGCGCCCGGCCTGATCAACGCCATTCTGGGGTTGTTCACCAACCTGGGCTACGACCCGAGCATCCAGTACAGGACGCACGACTACGCGGTCGCCTCCCAGGAGATCGGCCGGCACTTCTGGCTCGGCCGCGGCATGGGCACCTGGTACGCCCCCAAGCACCAGATCTTCGACAACCAGTACATCCTGTCCATGGTGGAGACCGGGCTGTTCGGCACCCTGACCTTCGCCGGGCTCTTCGTGGTCGCCTTCTACTCGGCGCTCAAGGCCAGATACCTGAGCGCCGACCCCGGTGTCCGCGACCTCGGGCTCACCATCGCCGCCTGCCTGGTCGTGCCCCTCGTCGGGTCGTTCACCTTCGACCTGATCGCGTTCGCGACGGCGACCGGGCTGTCGTTCCTCCTGGTCGGCGCGGCCGGAGCGCTGTTGCGGGCCGCGCGGGCCGAGCAGGTCAGCCCGAACCCAGCCGGCGGCACAGCTCCGCCCACGAGCCCGCCGCCAGATCCCGCGCGCTGACCCCGGCGGCGGGCAGCGGCCAGTCGACCCCCAGATCGGGATCGTCGTAGCGCACCGACAGGTCCTCGGCGGGATCGTGCGCGCGGTCGATGCGGTAGCAGGTGTCGACGGGGTCGGTGAGCGACTGGAAGCCGTGCAGCAGCCCCGGCGGGACGTAGAGGGTGACGAAGCTCTCGTCGTCGAGCGTCACCGCCATCGTCTTGCCGAACGTGGGAGAGCCGGGCCTGGCGTCCACCAGGACGTCGTACATGGCGCCGCGGGCGCACCTGACGAGCTTGGCCTCACCCCGCCCCGAGCGGCCGTGCAGGCCGCGGACGACACCGCGGCGCGAGCGGGACTGGCTGTCCTGGATGAAGGACTCGGGCGTCAGGCCCGCCTCCCTGGCGACGGCGGTGTCGAAGGTGCGCGTGAACAGCCCGCGGTCGTCGCGATGGGGGGACGGCACGAACAGCAGCACCCCGTCGAGCGCGCCATGCTCTACTCTCATGCCCCCTATATATTCCATGCCGAGCCATCAAATAGGGCGTTTTCTCAGCGTCTTTCACTGTTAACCCCAGCGGACGTAACAAGCCTCCTATATCGCCCGATTACCCGTTGGAACAGGGGCATTCGAGCGATCGGAAGCTGGGGGCGATCGTATTTCCGCGGATCATGCCGTGCCCTCGGCTGCTTCGGCCCGGGTACGGGTCGGCGCGATCGACGTGATGGTGATCACGGAGACGGAGCTGGCCGAGACAGTGGCGGCCGGCTGGCGGGCCGGTCAGGGCGGTTGGATCGTGACAGCCAACGTCGACATCGTCCGCGCGGCCACCCGCGATCCCGAGCTCGCCGCGCTGGTCGCCCAGGCCCAGGTGGTGGTGGCCGACGGGATGCCCGTGGTGTGGGCCGGCCGGCTGGCGGGCGCGGCCATCCGGGAGCGGGTGACCGGCGCCTCCCTCGTGTTCACCCTGTCGGAGCGGGCCGCGGCGGAGGGCCGCTCCGTGTTCCTGCTCGGCGGCGACGAGGGCGTGCCCGAGGAGGCGGGGCGCGTGCTGGCGGAGCGGTATCCGGGCCTGCGGGTGGCGGGCGCGTACTCGCCTCCGTACGGGTTCGACGCCGACCCGCAGCACCTGCGGGAGGTCGCCGAGCGCGTGAGTGCCACCGCGCCCGACCTCGTGCTCGTCGGCCTCGGTTTCCCCAAGCAGGAACGGATGATCGCGACGCTGCGCGCGCGGCTGCCGGCCGCCTGGCACCTGGGGTGCGGAGCGGGCATCCCGATGGCCGCCGGCCAGTTCAACCGTGCCCCGGCGCTCCTGCAGCGCACCGGCGGCGAGTGGCTGCACAGGCTCGCGCTCGAACCGCGCCGCCTGGCCCGCCGCTACCTGGTCCACGACATGCCCTTCGCCCTGCGCCTGCTGGTCCAGAGCCTGCGCATCCGCCTGCGGGAAAGGTGAACGATGCTAGCGGTAGTGATCGTCACGTATCACAGCGCCGAGGTGGTCGCCGACTGCCTGAAGTCGGTCCGGCTGGCCCTGCGTGACCAGGGTCCGGCCCGGGTCATCGTGGTCGACAACGCCTCGGCCGACGACACGGTCAAGCTGGTACGCCAGGTCGACCCGGCCGCCGAGATCGTCCAGTTGGAACGTAACAGCGGCTTCGCGGCCGGGGTGAACGCCGGCATCGCGGCGGCGGCGGGCTGCGACGTGCTGGTGCTCAACCCGGACATCCGGCTCGACCTCGACGCCGTCGCCCGGCTGCGGGAGACGCTGGCCGTACCGGGGACCGGCATCGCCGTGCCCGAGCTCACCGGCGAGGACGGCAGCCTGGACCTCTCGCTGCGCCGGCGGCCCACCGTGCTCAGAGCCGTCGGCGAGGCCCTGCTCGGCGGCCCGCGGGCGGGCCGGTTCGCCCCCTTGGGGGAGCTGGTGGTGGATCGCTCGCGCTACGCCCGCGAGGGCACGGCCGACTGGGCCACGGGAGCCGCGTGGCTGATCTCCTGTGACTGCCTGGACGCGCTCGGCCCCATGGACGAGCGGTACTTCCTGTACTCGGAGGAGACCGAGTACATGCTCCGGGCCGGGGATCGCGGCTTCGCCGTCCGCTACCAGCCCCGGGCGCGGGTGGTGCACCTCGGCGGCGCGCAGCAGACGTCGGGCACGTTGTGGGCGCTGTCGGCGGCCAACCGGGTCCGGCTGCACCGTGAGCGGCACGGGAGGGTCCCAGGGCTGGCCATGCGCGCGGCGGTGCTGCTCAACGAGGGGCTGCGGGCGCTGGCCAAGGGTCGCGTACGCGGCCACCGGCACCGGCTGGCGCTGCGTGCCCTGCTCACCCTGCCGCGGTGGCCGGCCACGCCGACCACGCCCGCCACGCCGACCACGCCGGCGCCGCCCGGCTACGTCTGCTTCTCCGCCCAGGACTGGTGGTACCACAACCGGGCCCACTCCGACTTCCAGCTCATGCGCTCGGTGGCCGGGCGGCGGAAGGTGCTGGTGGTCAACAGCATCGGCATGCGCATGCCGACGCCGGGCAGGACGACCCAGCCGCTGCGCCGGATCGGTCGCAAGCTGCGCAGCGTGGCCAAGTTCGTCCGCAGGCCGATGCCCGACTTCTACGTCATGTCCCCGCTGCCGCTGCCCTTCTACGGCTCGCCCCTGTTACGGCGGGTCAACGCCGTGCTCGTACGCGCCCAGGTACGCGTCGTGTGCCGGGCGATCGGGCTGACCGAACCCGTGATCATGGTGACCATCCCCACCGCCTGGGACGTGGTCCGGCCGATGCGCAGGCGGGCGCTGCTGTTCAACCGGTCGGACCGGCACTCCGCGTTCCCCGAGTCGGACACCGGGACGATCCAGGAGCTGGAGGAGGCCCTGCTGCGCCGCGCCGACCACGTGCTCTACGTCAGCGGGGCGCTGATGGCCGAGGAGCGCCACCTCACCGGAGACCGGGCCCACTTCCTCGACCACGGCGTCGACCTGGAGCACTTCACCAGGAGGGACCGGCTGCCCGCCGACCTGGCGGACGTCCCGGGGCCGCGCGTGGGCTTCTTCGGCGCGCTCGACGACTTCGTGGTGGACTTCGACCTGCTGGAGCGGATCGCGGCGGACCTGCCCGACGTGTCCCTGGTGCTCATCGGCGACGCCACTGCACCGATGGAGCGGCTCACCAAATATCCGAACGTCCACTGGCTGGGCTTCCGGCCCTACGAGGACATCCCGGCGTACGGGTCGGGGTTCGACGTGGCGATCATGCCGTGGCTGGACAACGCGTGGATCCGGCACGCGAACCCGATCAAGCTCAAGGAGTATCTGGCGCTCGGCCTCCCCGTGGTGAGCACGGACTTCGCGGAGCTCGCGAACTATACTGATCGGGTCAGGGCCGTCACCGACCCCGCCGAATTCATCGCGGCCATCCGTTCGATCCTGGACGACGGCGGGCCACGCGAACCCCAAGCGCTGCGCGAGTCCGTGCTCGGCGCGTCGTGGTCATCCCGCGCCGCCGAGCTCATGGCCATGGCCGAAGCGCCGCCAAGCAGAGGCTGAGGAGATTCGATGGGGCGAAAGCTGTCCCTGTTATCCGTGTTCGGCGTCGGGACCCTCGTCCTGGTGCTGGCCTTGCTCTACTTCTATCCCGGCGGGTGGCGTCAGGTCCTGCCGGGTGACGAGCCGACCAGGCCGCCCGGCGGCACGACGGAGCAGCCCGCGACGCCGTCCCGTGGCGCGTCGCTGGAGGCCCTGCCCACGGTGCCGTGGGAGGGCGGGCCCGCCTACTACGGCAAGTTCGGCGGGATGGCGACCGCGGGCTGGACCGACCCCGCGTTCTTCCCCGTCGGCGTCTGGCTGGAGTCGGTCGTCGAGCCCGGGGACGCCGCGGGCGACAAGGCGCTGGGCCTGAACACGTACATGGGCCTGACGAGCACCAGCAGCGCGCAGCGGGTCCGCGAGGGCGGCATGTGGGCGTTCACGGACAAGCCGCTGGACGGCCACGGGGACGAGACGGTCGGCTGGGTGATCGACGACGAGGCCGACATGTGGGCCGGCCCCGGTGACGCGAAATGGACCGGGAACCACCCCGGCGAGGGGCCGCTGTGCGTCCCCGAGGACCAGAGCTGCGGCTACACCGTGCTGACCGAGCAGAAGAAGCGGCTGCCCAAGGACGGCCGCCTGCACTACGCCAACTTCGGCAAGGGCGTCATCATCTGGGAGAACGACCAGCAGGCCGGCCGGTTCGTCAACGACTACACCGACGTCACCTCGGCCGACGTCTACTGGTACACCAGCGAGGGCATCTGCCAGGACGCCAAGAACTACATCAACGTGCCCCTCGACAAGTGCCGGCGGGCGGCCAACTACGGCATGATCATCGAGAAGCTCCGTCGGCTGGACGCCCTCGACAAGCAGTTGCAGCCCGTCTACGCGGTCGTGGAGGTGGGCTGGCCGGGCGTCGACGACAAGCGCACGATCGAGCCGGACGAGCTGGCCGGCGCCGTGATGAGCTCGCTCATCCACGAGGCCCGCGGGATCCTCTACTTCAACCACAACTTCGGCGGGCCCTGCCAGTCGCAGCACGTGCTGCGCGAGCGCTGCGGCGACCGGATCAGGCCGACGGTCGTCGAGCTGAACAAGCGGATCGCCCAGCTCGCCCCCGTGCTCAACACCCAGTCCTACCAGTACGAGTTCGGCAAGGGACTGGACACCATGCTGAAGCGGCACGGGGACGCCCTCTACGTCTTCGCCATGCCGGACCGCGACGCCGAACCGGGCACCCGCCGGCTCACCCTGCCCGCCGGGGTCGAGGCGAGCCAGGCCGAGGTCCTCTTCGAAGGGCGCACGGTCCCCATCGACGGGTCCGGACGCTTCAGCGACTCCTTCGCGGCCGAGCACTCCTACCACATCTACAAGATCCCGCTCTGAGCCTCACGGCACGTGCACCCGCCCGGGGCGCAGCAGCGCGGCCAGGCAGGCCCGGGCGATGGCCCGCCCCGCCAGCGCGCGCACGGCCTGGCCGAGCAGCTGGATCGCGTGGTAGGCGGCGCCCGCCGGCCTGCCCCGGCGCCGCCTGAACAGCCTGACCCGGTTGACCGCGAGCAGGGCGGCCAGGGCGGGGTCCGTGCCGCCGGCGCCGCCGATGTGCTCGATCACCGCGCGGGGCTCGTACCAGGTCGTCCAGCCCAGGTCGGCGGCGCGCAGGCAGTATTCGGTCTCCTCGCTGTAGAGGAAGAACGACTCGTCCCACCGGCCGACCGCGCGCAGCGCGGGCACCGAGATCAGCATCGCCGCCCCCGTGGCCCAGGCGTACGAGGCCGGTCGTTCGTACGCGCGCGGGTCGGTGACCACCTCCCCGATCCGCCCCAGCCGCCCCGCCAGCGTGCCGCCCAGCAGCGCCTCCGCCAGCGCCCGGCCCAGCGTGGGCATCCGCCGCAACGACGGCTGGAGCGAGCCGTCGGGGTTGACCAGCTTGGGCACCGAGATGCCGCGCCCGGGCACGCGCAGCGCCTCGGACAGCGGCGCGATCGAGCCCGGGCGCAGCCGGCAGTCCGGGTTGAGCACGTAGACGGCGTCGAGCGCGTCAAGATCGAGCGCGTCCAGGCCGGCGTTGACGCCCGCGGCGTAGCCGGCGTTCCTGCCCAGGTCGACCGGGATCACGGGCAGTGCCCCGGCCTGCCGGGCGATGGCCGGCCCGGCGTCGGCCGAGGCGTTGTCGGCCACCACGACCGCGGCCAGCTCCACTCCCTCGGCCGCCGCGGGGAGCGAGGCGAGGCAGCCGGCCAGCACGTCGGCGCTGTTGTAGGTGACGATCACCGCGGCGATGCGCATCGGTGCCCGCTATGACGCCTGCTGGGCGTACCAGGCGACCGTGCGCCGCAGCCCGTCCGCCAGCTCGACGGTGGGCCGCCAGCCGATCAGCTCCAGCGCCGGTCCGAGGTCGGCCACCTGCGTGATGTCCAGCGGCCGGTCGGCGACCGCGCCGAAGCCCGGCCGCGCGCCGCCGCCCGCGATCGCGTAGAGGTGCTCGACCAGCTCGCGCACCGAGGTCTTCACCCCGGTGCCCACGTCGATGGACCGCCCGATGGCCCGGTCGTCCTCGGCGGCGGCGACGAAGGCCGTCACCACGTCGTCCACGTAGACCCAGTCGGCCACCTTGGCGCCGCTGGTCAGGCGCGGCTCCTCGCCGCGCAGCAGTGCCAGCGTCACGTACGGCACCAGCTTCGCCGTGTCCCGCTGCGCCGGCCCGTACACCATGGAGGGCCGCAGGACCGTGCACGGCAGTCCCCACAGCCGGTGGTAGAGGTCGGCGTAGCCCGACGCCGCGCTCTTGGCCATCGCGTACGGCGACGGCGCGGCGGCCTGCCCGTTGCCCGGCCGGGGCTCCTCGATCGAGCCCGCCAGCACCATGCGGCATCCGTGCCGCACGGCGGCGGTCAGCAGGTTGACCGTGCTCTGCAGGTTGCCGGCGAGCGTGACCGGGACCACCTGCGGGTCCCTGGCGCCGTTGACCTCGCTGGCCAGGTGGAAGACGACGTCGGGGGCCACCGCGCCGAGCAGCTCGGCCGTCGCCTCCTGGTCACGCAGATCGACCTGGTGCCACCGCACCGCGCCGTCCGCCGCCGGCCTGCGGCTCACCGCGTGGACGTCGGCCTCCAGCGCGGCCAGGCGCGTGACGAGATGCCCGCCGATGAAGCCCGAGGCCCCCGTCACCAGGGCCCGCCTGCCCTTCCATGCCATGAGCACTCCCCCCCGTGGTCACTGGTGCATCCCCTTCCGGCCATGGCCTGTTACACGGACGAATGCAGCAAGTGCGGAAACACGAACGCCGCCGCCCGAACGGGCGGCGGCGTCAGGTGCGCGGGTGAGTCAGCCGATGCGCCAGGTGTCGCCACCCAGCAGCAGCTCCTCCAGGTCGCCGGGACCCTTCTGGGCCACGGCCTCCTCCAGCTGCTCGGCCATGAGCACGTCGTAGGCCGGGCGGTCGACCTGGCGGAAGATGCCGATCGGCACGTGCTCGAACGCCGGCTCGTCGAGCCTGCTGAGCGCGAAGGCCACCGACGGGTCGGGGTTGTGGGCGTCGTGCACGAGGATCTGGTCCTCGCTCACGCCGTCGCGGGCCACGACCTGGATGCCGCCGCTCGGCGCGCGTACGACGGCCTTCGAGGCGCTCACGATCGGCTGCCCGTGCTCCAGCCGCAGCGTGATGTCGTCGCGGACCTCGGGGTCCTTGAGCTGTTCGAAGGCGTTGTCGTTGAAGATGTTGCAGTTCTGGTAGATCTCCACCAGCGACGTGCCGCGGTGCTCGGTCGCCTGGCGCAGCACCGACTGCAGGTGCTTGCGGTCGGAGTCGATGGTCCTGGCCACGAACGACGCCTCGGCGCCGATGGCCAGCGAGATCGGGTTGAACGGCTTGTCCAGCGAGCCCATCGGGGTCGACTTGGTGATCTTGCCGACCTCGGAGGTGGGGGAGTACTGGCCCTTCGTCAGGCCGTAGATCCTGTTGTTGAACAGCAGGATGTTCAGGTTGACGTTGCGGCGCAGCGCGTGGATCAGGTGGTTGCCGCCGATGGACAGCGCGTCGCCGTCACCGGTGATCACCCAGACGCTGAGGTCGGGGCGGGAGGCCGCCAGCCCGGTGGCGATCGCCGGCGCCCGGCCGTGGATGGAGTGGAACCCGTAGGTGTTCAGGTAGTACGGGAACCGCGAGGAGCAGCCGATGCCGGAGACGAACACGATGTTCTCGCGCTTGAGCCCCAGCTCGGGCAGGAAGCTCTGCACCGCGGCCAGGATCGCGTAGTCACCGCACCCCGGGCACCAGCGCACCTCCTGGTCGGACTTGAAGTCCTTGAGGCTCTGCTTCACGTCGGTCTTCGGGATGAGCGACAAGCCCTTCCCGTTCACCAGCTCAGTCACTGTCGATCACGTCCTGGATGACTCCGGCCAGCTCCTCGGCCTTGAACGGGAGCCCGCGCACACGGTTGTAGCTGATCACGTCGACGAGGTATCTCGCGCGCAGCAGCAGGGCGAGCTGGCCGAGGTTGATCTCGGGCAGCAGGACCTTGTCGTAGCGCTTGAGGATCTCGCCGGTGTTGGCGGGCAGCGGGTTGAGGTGGCGCAGGTGGGTCTGGGCGACCTTGCCGCCCTCCCGCCTGATGCGCCGTACGGCCGCGGCGATCGGCCCGTACGTCGAGCCCCAGCCGAGGACGAGCACCCTCGCGTCACCGCTGGGGTCGTCGACCTCCAGGTCGGGCACGTCGATGCCGGCGATCTTGGCGGCCCGCGTGCGGACCATCAAGTCGTGGTTGTTCGGGTCGTAGGAGATGTTGCCGGTGCCGTCGGCCTTCTCGATGCCGCCGATGCGGTGCTCCAGCCCGGGCGTGCCGGGGATGGCCCACGGGCGGGCGAGGGTCTCGGTGTCACGCTTGAAAGGCAGGAACTCGCCGTCCTCGCCGTTGGGCTCAGTCGTGAATTCCTGCGAAATGTCCGGCAAGTCCGAAATCTCGGGCAGGCGCCACGGCTCGGAGCCGTTGGCCAGGTAGCCGTCCGAGAGCAACATGACCGGGGTGCGGTATTTGACGGCGATCCTGGCCGCCTCGACCGCAGCATCGAAGCAGTCGCTCGGCGACATCGGCGCCACGATCGGCACCGGCGACTCGCCGTTGCGGCCGAACATGGCCATCAGCAGGTCGGTCTGCTCGGTCTTGGTGGGCATGCCGGTGCTCGGCCCGGCCCGCTGCACGTCCACGATGATCAAAGGCAGCTCGGTGGTGACCGCCAGGCCGACGGTCTCCGCCTTCAGCGCCACACCCGGGCCACTCGTCGTGGTCACGCCGAGCGCGCCGCCGAACGCGGCCCCCAGCGCCGCGCCGACACCCGCGATCTCGTCCTCCGCCTGGAAGGTGCGGATCCCGAAGCGCTTGTGCTTCGACAGCTCGTGCAGGATGTCGCTGGCCGGGGTGATCGGATATGACCCCAGGAACAGCGGCAGCTTCGACTGCACGGCCGCGGCGATCAATCCGTAGGCCAGCGCCTGGTTGCCGGAGATGTTGCGATAGACGCCCGGTGCCAGCTGCGCGGGCTTGACCTCGTACGAGACCGAGAACGACTCGGTCGTCTCGCCGAAGTTCCAGCCTGCCTGGAAGGCCGCGATGTTGGCCTTGGCGAGGTCGGGCTTCTTGGCGAACTTCTGCTCGAGGAACTTGACGGTCTGCTCGGTCGGCCGGTGGTAGAGCCACGAGAGCAGGCCGAGGGCGAACATGTTCTTCGACCGCTCGGCGTCCTTCTTGGACAGGTCGAAACCTTCGAGGGCCTTCACGGTGAGCGAGGTCAGCGGCACCGCGTGCACCCGCCACTCGCTCAGCGAATCGTCCTCCAGCGGGTTGGCGGTGTAGCCGACCTTCTGGAGGTTGCGCTTGGTGAACTCGTCGATGTTCGCGATGATGTCCGCGCCCCTGGGCAGGTCGCCCAGATTGGCCTTGAGCGCGGCCGGGTTCATGGCCACGAGCACGTTCGGCGCGTCGCCGGGCGTGAGGATGTCGTGGTCGGCGAAGTGGAGCTGGAAGCTCGACACACCGGGCAGGGTCCCTGCGGGCGCGCGGATCTCGGCGGGGAAGTTGGGCAGCGTCGACAGGTCGTTGCCGAACTCCGCCGTGCCCGCGGTGAAGCGGTCGCCGGTGAGCTGCATGCCGTCGCCGGAGTCTCCAGCGAATCTGATGATCACGCGGTCGAGTTGCTGGACCTGCTTTGCCACAGCTCAGTCCTCCTCGACGCGCCAATGCGCGGTTGCAGTAGGCGCGTTCTCTGTATCCATGCTAGATCCTCGAAAGGTCACGCGTTTGCATGCCGCGTAAAGCGGGAAACGCGGTCGGAGTCAGTCAGGGTGAGGTGGGAGAACGACGACACAGCCCGGACGCGAGCCTGCAGAGGTCTACATGCAGGCGGGCGAACAGGACGGTTCGGGTCACGAGCGCCAACTATACGTCCCCCCAGCACGTGCGCTACGTCAGGGGCTGCTTACCCGGCAGCTCGTTCCCTGACCTGTACAGGCGTCCGGCCTGCATCCCCGCAGAGCCGTACAACTCAGGAACGGTGACGAAGCTGTAACCCTTCCCGCGCAACCTTTTGAGGATGTCCGGAACCGCATCCACGGTTTCCCGATGAATGTCATGCATGAGAATGATCGCACCTGGATGCGCTTCACGCACGGCCCGGTTCGCGATGTCGTCCTTCGTGCCCCCGAGTTGGTCCCTCGTGTCCACGTCCCACGTGACCAGGGACAGCCCGAGCCGGCGCGCGACGTCGCGCAACTGCTGGTTCACGGCGCCGTACGGCGGCCGTGCCACCGTCGGCGTCTGCCCGATGGCCGCCGCCACCGCGTTCCCGGTCTTCTCCAGCGAGTCGGCGGCTTTGCTGCTGGCCTGTTTTGACAGGTCCCTATGTGCCCAGCTGTGATTCGCGACCAGGTGGCCTTCCATGCTCATCCGGCGCAGCAGCGCGGGCTGGGCGGCCGCGTTGCTGCCGACCGTGAAGAACGTGGCCCGCGCCCGCTCCTTCGCCAGGCGGTTGAGCAACTCCCCGGTGTACTGCCCCGGCCCGTCGTCGAACGTCAGCGCCACGCACTTGACCCGCGCGCAGTCCACGCTGCCGGCCCGGTTGCTGACGGCGTCGGGGCTGGTCGTGGGGGCGAAATGGGGCCGGTCGCCGGACATCGCGCCCTTGGCCGCCTCCCGTACGCTCTCCTGCGCCTGCCGCCCCAGCCCCGACAGCAGCGGCGCCACCTGCCCGGCCGGCACCGCCACGGCCAGCCGGCCGAGCGAGCACGGCCCGAGCTGGCAGTCGTCGAACTCGACCACGAGGTCCCCGCCGCTGTTGAACGCCATCGAGTCGAACTCGTCCCCGCCCGCTCGCACGATGTCCAGCTCGACCTGGGAGCCGCGCTTCTTGAGCTGCTCCTTGACCAGCGTCGCGAGCCGTTCGAGCGCCGCCTCGCCGGACAGCAGCCCGGTGGAGTCGACGGCCTTGCCCTTGTGGGGGTCGAACCAGTAGGTACGCGTGGAGTTGCCCCAATTGTCGCCCAGGAACTGGCCGGTGCGCAGCCGTACCCCGATGGCCTGCGGCGACGCGGCGGCGAGTTGCCAGTCCACGTTCAGTTCGGGGCGGGGGTACACGGGCTCGTCACCCGTTGTGTAGGCGCGGAAGTCGCGGAGCTGCCGCTCGGCCTGTTCCTGCAGGGCCTCGTTGAGCGCGGGGGCGGTGGCCAGGTCCGGATAGTTGATGTACACGTACCGGCTGCTGGTGGAGTCGCCTTCGGTCAGCGTCCTGGTGGACAGACCGACGATGGTCGCCGGGTCGACGAAGTCGATCATCGTCGGCTCTGCCGGGACCATGACGTCCCTCTCGTTGGAGGCGGCGGCCAGGCCGCATCCGGAGGCCGAGAGGGCCAGCAGAGCGATTCCGGAGAAGAATCGCGATTTGCGCATGCTTGTCAGGGTATGGGGTTGATCTTACTATTTACCCCGATTTTTGACGATAGGTCCAGAGGCTTTGACCGGGCTGGGTACTTACCGGGGGTTGACGCTGTTCCTGGGTTACCATCCCCTCATGGACGGCTACTTCGGGTCCTACGTGCTCGTCGCCGCGCTGCTCGCCATCGGTGTCGCCATCGTGGCCGGAGCCATGTTCGCCAACCGTCTCCTCCGCCCCAACAGGCCCACGGCCGAGAAGCTGACCACGTACGAGTGCGGGGTCGACCCCATCGGCGACGGCTGGGCGCAGTCGCAGGTCCGCTACTACGTCTTCACGTACCTGTACGTCGTGTTCGCCGTGGACGCCGTCTTCCTGTTCCCCTGGGCCACCGTCTTCGACGCGCCCGGCTACGGGCTGACGACTCTGGTCGAGATGTTCGTCTTCCTCGGCTTCATCGCGCTGGGCATCGTCTACGCCTGGCGCAAGCGGGTCCTGAGCTGGACCTGAGATCGTCACCCGCTGGCCCGATCACAGCACCGGCTCGTCCGCGACCCAGGGCGTACCCGGCCTTGAGGCACTCGTTCACAGCTCGCTGTGGACGGCACGGCGCTGCGCGCGCACGTTGACGGCCTCCCCGACCCACCCGTGGGGATTGCCCGAGCCGCGGAACCACCACGCAACCCCCAGATCCCCCCAGATACCACCGACGCCACGTCCTCCCCAGGAAGATTCCTTTGCGTGACCTGTGATCCGCGCAAGAATGGCCATATGGCAGCAACGGATCTCCCGATGCCCACCGTGGGCCCGATCTCGCGGTTGGCCCCCAAACCCATGCGCTTCGTGCTCAACTGGGGTCGCCGCTACTCGCTGTGGGTGTTCAACTTCGGGCTGGCCTGCTGCGCCATCGAGTTCATCGCGACCTCGACGAGCCGCCACGACTTCATCCGCTTCGGCGTGATCCCGTTCGCGAACGGCCCGAGGCAGGCCGACCTCATGATCGTCTCAGGGACGGTCACCGACAAGATGGCCCCGGCCGTGAAGCGCCTCTACGAGCAGATGCCCGACCCCAAATACGTGATCTCGTTCGGCGCCTGCTCCAACACCGGCGGCCCCTACTGGGACTCCTACTGCGTCACCAACGGCGTGGACCAGATCATTCCCGTCGACGTCTACGTCCCCGGCTGCCCGCCCAGACCGGAGGCTCTCCTGTACGGCATCACGAAGCTCCAGGAGAAGATCGCGGGAGAGAAGCTCAGCGACCGCTACGTCTGGTCCCGCTCGCACACGCAGTCGCAGCCGGAGGAGGCGTGAGCGGGATCGCCGAGCGGTTCGGCGACCGCGCCCAGATCTCCGAGTCGTACGGCGACACCACCGTCGACGTCGCGCCCGCCGACTGGATCGAGCTGCTCACCTACGCCCGCGACGACCTCGGCCACGCCTTCTTCGACTGGCTGACCGGCGTCGACGACCCGCCGGACGCCTTCCTCGTCGTGGCCCACGTCTACAACCCGGTCGCCGGTCGCCGCCTGCTCCTCCGCACCCGCGTGCCCCGCGAGAACCCGCACCTGCCCACCGCCGTGGGCGTCTACCGGGGGGCGAACTGGCACGAGCGCGAGACGTACGAGATGTTCGGCGTGATCTTCGACGGCCACCCCTACCTCGTCCCGCTCCTCCTGCCCGACGGCTTCGAAGGCCACCCGCTGCGCAAGGACTTCATCCTGGCGGCGCGCGTGGCCAAGGCGTGGCCCGGGGCCAAGGAGCCCGGCGAGTCCGGACACGGTGCCCCGAGCCGCCGCAAGACGCTTCCGCCAGGAGTTCCAGCCGACTGGGGGCCACCCGATGCTTGAAGTGGTGCTGAGCTTCGTCGTCATCCTCGTCGTGTTCCTGGTGCTGCCCCTGATCGTGGGCCAGACGGAGCACAAGGTCATGGCCCACATGCAGTCGCGCCTCGGCCCGATGTACGCGGGCGGCTTCCACGGCTGGGCGCAGCTCATCGCCGACGGGGTGAAGTTCGCCCAGAAGGAGGACGTCATCCCGGCCGCGGCCGACCGCCGCATCTTCATGATCGCCCCTGGTGTGGCGCTCGTCCCGTACCTGGTCGTGCTGATCGCCATCCCCATCGACCGCGGCCTCGTCGCCGTCGACCTCGAGCTCGGCCTCTTCTTCGTGCTCGCCGTCATGGGCATCGGCGTCCTCGGCTCGATCATGGCGGGCTGGGCCTCGGCCAACAAATACTCGGTCCTCGGCGGGATGCGCTCGGCGGCCCAGCTCATGTCGTACGAACTGCCCCTCGTCCTGGCCGCCGCATCGGTCGCCATGGCGGCCGGCACGCTCTCGATCCCGGGCATCGTCGAGGCCTGGCAGTGGTGGTGGCTGCCGTGGCAGGCCGTCGGCGGCATCGTGTTCTTCCTGGCCGGCCTGGCCGAACTCCGCCGCCCCCCGTTCGACATGCCGATCGCCGAGTCCGAGATCATCATGGGCCCGATGACCGAGTACACCGGCATGCGCTTCGCGCTCTTCATGCTCTCCGAGTACGTCGGGATCGTCGTCCTGTCCTTCCTGACCACCGTCCTGTTCCTGGGCGGCTGGCACGGCCCGTTCCTGCCCGGCTGGCTGTGGACCCTGCTGAAGGTCTTCCTGCTGGCGTTCGTCGTGATCTGGCTGCGCGTCACCTTCCCCCGGCTCCGTGAGGACCAGCTCCAGAAACTCGCCTGGGCAGTCCTCGTCCCCCTGGCCCTCGCCCAACTGGCCCTCACCGGCGTGGTCAGGGTCCTCATCTGACCGAAACCACCCGACGTTCCCCTTTGGGGTCGTTGCGCTGGATGCGCACCCCGCCCACGGGCCGCGACCTCGCCCTGAACGGACACACGCACGTCCCCTTAGGCACCACTCGCCCCGGATGATCACCGGCTCATCCATCCTGAACGGACACGCTTTCACTTGCTCGACAGGCGCTCGCCGTGGGCGACGTGGGCTCACCCTGCGTGGATACGGGCACCCTGGAGGGCCTCCACCGGTTGGCCTTGAGGAACGCGGGCTGACCGTGGGTGAGCGACCACCCGGCTGAACTGCGGTCCGACAAGTACGTGTGCACACAGGCGGTCCCGGTCGTTCTTCACCTTGACCCGGCGGATTCCAGGCCCTGTGGAAAAGTCTGGTCGCGAAGGCCGTGACACTCCAGAGACCGGGCGGCCCAGGCAGGATCGTCGTCGCTGAGCCGGGCCGCCCGTGATCGAACCCCTCCGATCAGCGGTAGTCGTTCTCCTTCAGCTCGATGACCCAGGCGCGACGCTCGGCGATCTTGCCGTCGCGCATGACGAACACCTCTGCCATGGACATGCGCAGCTCGCCGCCCGCGACTCGCTTCACCGTCCCGGTGAGTTCCGCCATGACGACATCGCCCTGCTCGACCATGCGCACGACCTCCAGGTGGGGAGGGTCGATGAGTTCGGGCGGGCCGTCGATGGCCCTGTCATAGGCGTCCTTGCCGGTCAGGTTGAAGGCGCCGAAGACGGTCCACTCGATGTCGTCAGTCAGGCAGGACAGGATCTGCTCGTGATCGTTCTTGCGGAAACCGTCCAAGTAGGTGTTGACGGTCTCAATGTTCCGTGACATGGCTGCTCCTTCGAATCGGGTCTCGTCCATGAGGCACCGCTGTGCGACCCAGCGGTGCCCTCGTAGGAAGGTCGGAGCGGCCAGCGCGTTCTCGACATCACTTCGACAAGCTGACCCTGAACACCGACACCCATGCCGGCAGGCGCAGAGCGCCACACGTTCCACCGCACAGGACAAGCGGAAATTGTCACCTCAACCTGGACCCGACACGAGGTCCGACGACAACACGCGGACACCGACAGCTTCGACTGCAACCGACAACCGTTCGACGGCTGGGGTCAGGGGGTGGCTTCCCGGCTGTTCCTGGCCAGATCCAGGTATTCCTCGCGGGACAGCCGGTGCACGGCCAGGAGCAGGTCGTGTCGTTTGGCGAAGTGCTCCACGTCCTGGGGAGACCAGTGGCCGGGAAGGTGATGGAGAGCTCGGCCTTTGATGTCGAGGATGAAGAGGCCGGTCAGGCCCTCGTAGCGGTAGAGGAGCAGGCTGAAGGCCCGGCCGGGAGACTCGCCCAGGCGTACGTCGGCGATGACCACGCCGGCTCGGGTTATGTGGAGCTTGTTGAACGACCCCAGGATGAGGTACGGCCCGCCGTAGGGACCCACTGCCAAGCCGCGTTTCACGCGTAAACGATGGAATTTGATGCGTGCGGGGCGGATGAGAAGAAGCGCGGGGCTGAAGGCCATGAACAGCCATTTGGCGTCCAGGAAGTCAAGGAGCACTCGGCCGATCGCGGCGATGCCGCGCCAGGCGACCCACATTCCTGAGGAGGCCAGGTAAGCCATCAAGGCGACACCGGCGAATGCCGTACCGATGGCGACCGGTTTACGCCATGTGGCGGTGGACGGGAGCGGGAGCCCGCGGATCCGGCGCCAACCGGGTGCGCGGGAGGCCAGGGCCGCCCGGACCTTGCTGGAGGAGCGGTAGCGGATGTCCTCCAGGGGAATTCCGGCCTTCTGCGCGAACTCCTCCAGGTGAGGGCCGTACCAGTCGCCTGGCAGGTCGAGCAGGACCAGCCCGTCGGCGTCCAGAGCCGCTAACCCCTCAACGGGCGCGGCATCTTCGTCGGAGGCCGGCGTCGGGGAGTGGCGGTAGCGGTAGAGAAGCGCCGGCGTCAGAGTCACCGAATCGCCCGATGCCTTGTCGGTGACCGTCAGTGTTTGGTGCTGGCCGGACGTCAGCACCGTTGTGGGGCATCGGCTGTCTTTTGTTGCCCCTGCGCATGGTTGAAGTTGAATCACTCGTCATCCCCCACCTACTGAAGCCCCCTAATTCAGATACGACGGATAAGGCGGAAATAAGGTTTCAGGGTGGGCTGGACCTGGCCTGGGCGACCGCGCCATGTGGGAACCGCCGTGCGTGATCAGCCGTCCGCCGTCGAGGCCCTCAGCTACGCGCAATGCGTACTGCCTGCCGCCGACAGTGAGCGGCCCCTGTGAGCGGCACACAGCGCGCTGCAGGGCCGTGGATGGTGCGCCGTTCGGGCAAACATGCCCTCAAGTGCCGTACTCCGCGCGCACCGTATCCGCGCGCACCGTCCGCGCGCACCGCCAGCGGCCCCACTCTGAGCAGCCCACGCGCTGTGGGGCCATGCGCCGTCCACCGTCGCCCGTCGGTTGATCGGCCGCGGACGCGCCCTCAGATGCCCGTACTGAGGGCAGGGGGACTGCCCGTCGTTCTCCACGGGAGGCGGCACCGCCGATCGTCTGCGAGGGCAGAGCTACGACAACGGACCGGCAGACCGGCAGACCGGCTGACCGGCTGACCCGATCACCGAACAATCGCCAGCATCACATCCGACGCCGACGGCCGCTCCTCAGGCCGCTTGTTAAGGCAAGACCCCACAATCCCCCGCAAAGCAGGAGGCAACGGCGATAAGTCCGGATGAAAGGTCAGCACCCGATTGAACACCGCAGGCACCGTGTCCTCCCCGAACGCCGGTCGCCCCGTAGCCGCGAACATGATCGTCACAGCCCAGCTGAACACGTCCGAAGCCGGCCCCACAGCCTCCCCCGTCAACTGCTCAGGCGACATGTACGGCGGCGTCCCGACCATCTTCCCGGACGTCACGGTCACCTGATCAAGCGCCCGCGCGATCCCGAAGTCGATCACCCGCGGCCCGTCATGTCCGATCAGCACGTTGCTCGGCTTGAAATCCCGATGGACGACCCCCGCCTTGTGGATGGCCGCCAGCGCTCCCGCCGTGGACAACGCCAGCCGCGTCAGGCTGTCCTCGTCACGAGGCCCGTGCTTCTTGACGAGCTGCTCGAGCGACGGCCCCTCCACGTATTCGCTCACGATGTACGCGTGCTGCCCGGTGATGTTCACATCGAGCACGCGAGCTGTGGAAAACGTCGCCACCCGCCGCGCCGCCTCCACCTCCCGCGCGAACCTGGCCCGAGCCACGTCATCGCCCAGGTCGTGCAGCACCTTCACGGCCACCCGCACCCCGTTGGGCGCCATGGCCAGATAAACCGCTCCCTGCCCGCCCCGCCCGAGTGGCTGGAGCACCCGGTAGTGCCCGACCCACTCCGGCCCCCTTGGCCGTCGCTGTTGGGCGGGCGGAGCGGGTCGCTGGTGGGTGGGCGCGGTGGTCCGCTGCCGCAGGTCGACCTGGGCGGACGCCGCCCCCGTGAGCCGGGCGCGCACCATGAAGGGCACGAGGATCCCCGAGTGGATGACCCCACCGATCCAGCTGACCAGCAGCCCCAGCGAGACCAGGATGGACAGGGGCTCGGGGAAGTCCTCGTAGTCCTCGTAGGACAAGGCCGCGATCACGAACGAGCCGATGGCCATCAGGTAGACCGACGCGGCGAAGGCGTGCCAGACGCTGCGCAGCCAGAAAGCCGCGACCCCGATGGTGAACGGGGTCGCCAGTCCGCACGTGAACAGGGGCAGAAGGGCCCACACGACGGCGGCCGTCCACCTCATGCCACTCGGGCGGATCGGATGGCTTTGCTGCATGGCCGAGAGACTATCGCCATGCCCTGGTTCATACCGGGCATGCACACAGCTTGTGGATAACCTCCCGTCAGCCTGTGGACAGCTGTGGAAAAACTGGGGACAACGCTCTGGCTCATTCACCTGCGCGGCCAAGTACGTCATGATGTTGAACCATGGCGCGGATACCGGGAGTCGGACTGGCAAAGGGGTTGTCCATCACCCTTCGCCACATGCTGCGCAAATCGGTTACGCAGCAATATCCCGAGGTCAAGCCCGCCCTGCCGCCTCGCAGTCGAGGCGTTATCGCCCTGGTTGAGGAAAACTGCACCTCTTGCATGCTCTGTGCCCGAGAGTGCCCCGACTGGTGCATCTACATCGACTCGCACAAGGAGACGATCCCGGCCCCTGAGGGCGGCCGCGCCCGCCAGCGCAATGTGCTCGACCGCTTCGCCATCGACTTCGCGCTGTGCATGTACTGCGGCATCTGCATCGAGGTGTGCCCCTTCGACGCGCTCTTCTGGTCACCGGAGTTCGAGTACGCGGAAGGCGACATCCGCAACCTCCTTCACGAGAAGGACACGCTGGCCACCTGGGTCCAGACCGTCCCCCCGCCTCCGGCCCACGACCCGGGTGCCGAACCCCCCAAGGAACTGACGGCCGCGCCCCGCCGCCCGGCGTCCGACCGCCCCGCCCGTACACCGGCGGCTCAACGCTCCCGTACGGCCACCCCGCCGGCCCCGACACCCGCGGCCACCCCCGAAGGCGGCGAGCCCACCCCGCAGGAACGGCCGGCCACCCCGCCGAGCGCCGAAGCCACCCCAGAGCCAGCGCCCGGAACCCCGGACACGAAGCCCACGCCCGGCACCCCTGCCGAGCCGCCCACGAAGGCCCCCGAAGCCGGCCCTTCGTCGCCCGCCCCAGGCGGCCGCCCCCGCCGGCCGATGACGAACGTACGCGGAATCCGCCCCCCAGGCGCCCTGCCGCCCACGTCCCAGGGCGACGTTCCCTCCGCGACCCCTGGGCCGGAAGACACGCGCCCTGGAGAACCACCGGCGGACCGCGACACCGAGAGGACGAGCGAGGCCACCCCCACGGAGCGCCCGCGGCCCCCGACCGCGGACCACCCCGTTGGCGAGGCCCGGCCCCCGAGCGAAGCCCAGGAGGCCCGGCCCGAGGAGGAGGCCCGGCCACAGGAGCGGGACCAGACCCCGGAGCAGGACCAGAGCCAGGCTTCATCCACAGGACAGCCACCGTCGGGAGAGTTGTCCACAGCCTCGGGCGAACCGCCGCCGAAGCCCGATCCCGAGGAGCAGACTTCTGCCGCGAGCCCCCGCCGGCGCAAGATGGCCGATCCACGGTCCATCCGGCCGCCAGGGCGGCTCGGTCCTGACGACACGAGGGAGTCCGAGGAGGAGTCGTGACCGAAGCGGTGCCCTCCTACCTGTCACCCACCGGGCAAGAGATCGTCTTCTTGCTGCTGGGCGCGGTAGCGGTTGGCTCGGCGCTGCTCGTTGTCACGACCAAACAGCTCGTCCACGCGGCCCTCTGGCTGGTGCTCTGCTTCGGCGCGCTGGCCGGCGGCTATCTCGTGCTGACCGCCGAGTTCGTGGCCTGGGTCCAGGTGCTCATCTATGTGGGCGCGGTGGTCGTGCTGCTGCTGTTCGGCATCATGCTTACCCGCGCTCCCATCGGCCGCTCCGCCGACCTGGACAGCGGCAACAGGCTGGTCTCAGCCGTGGTGGCGGTGGCGACGGCGGCGATCCTGGTCACGGTGGTGATCGACGGATTCCGTACGGCCTACGCCCCGCTCACGCCCGGTCCCGGATCTGCGAAGGAACTCGGCGCCAGCGTGTTCGCCACCTGGGTGCTGCCGTTCGAGGCGCTCTCCGTGCTGCTGCTGGCCGCTCTGATCGGCGCCATCGTCCTGTCCCGGACAGACATCCCCGGCGGCTCACCGACACCCGAGAGCCCGTCCAGCCCTGACGGCTCACCAGGCCGACCGGAGAGCACCTTGCGACCCGACGGGGCCGCGGGCAGCCCGCCACCCGACCGCATCGTGGGCGGCCAGCCACCCGATCAGACCGGGGGTAACTAGTGCACATCGTCTACCCCGCGGTCATCTCCGCGCTCCTCTTCTCCATCGGCGTCTACGGCGTGCTCGCCCGGCGCAACACGATCCTCGTGCTGATGTCGGTCGAGCTGATGCTCAACGCCGTCAACCTCAACCTGGTCGCGTTCGACGTCTGGCTGGGCGACCGCCTGCACAGCGGCCAGGTGCTCACCCTGTTCGTCATCGTCATCGCGGCCGCCGAAGTGGGCCTGGGCCTCGCGATCGTGCTGGCGCTCTACCGAAACCGCCGCACCGTCGACATCGACCACCTCCGCGACCTCGCGGAGCCCACGGACGACCACGCCGGCACGCCCACGGCCCCGGACCGCCCGGCCGATCAGATGGCCGACGGCCGCCCGGACGGCCCGACGTCGCCGGCACGCACCCGGTCCGACAACGCCGACCCCACCCCCGGACCCGAACCCCCAGCCCGGCCCGCCCTCCCCGCAGAGCAGGCGGCGGACCCGAACGGCGGCCGCGGGGACGAGCTGCCCGTCAAGCGAGGCGGTGGCACGCTGTGACGACCTTCCCACTGCTGGCCGTACTCCTGCCCTTCGCCGCGGCCTTCGCGGGCCTGCTGCTCTCCCGCCGACCGCACCGCCGAGCGCCGCACCACCAGCCGCCCGGCCACCAGCCGCCGCACCAGCAAGCGCCGGGCCGGCGAGCCAACACCCGAGCGGCCTGGATCGCGATCCTCCCCACGGCCGCCTCCGCGATCCTGGCCATCTGGCTCGCCTGGGGCCCAGGCTTCGCCTATCTCAACGGCGGCACCACCGCGACAACGCCACCCACAGGCCAGACCTACGGCACGATCGTCACCGGCGGCATCCCGATCTCGCTCACCCTCCAGGCCGACGACCTCTCGGGCATCCTCGGCGTCCTGGTGACCCTGGTCGCCCTCGCCGTACAGGTCTACTCGGTCGGCTACCTCAAAGACGACCCCCGCTATCCCTCCTACAGCGCGTTCATCAGCCTGTTCACCAGCGCCATGCTCCTGGTCGTCTACGCGGGCGATCTCCTGGTCCTCTACGTGGGCTGGGAGATCATGGGCCTGTGCTCCTACCTCCTCATCGGCCACTGGTGGGAAGACCGGGGCAATTCGCGCGCCGCGGTGAAGGCGTTCCTCGTGACCCGTCTGGGCGACGTCGGCTTCCTCTTCGGCATCTTCGTGCTCGGCGCCGCGGCGGGCAGCTTCCGCATCGCCGACGTGCTCGCGAAGGTGCCGGAGATGTCCGCGGCCACCCTGGTGACGGCCACGATGCTGCTGCTGGCCGGTGTGGCGGGCAAGAGCGCGCAGGTGCCGCTGCACACGTGGCTCCCCGACGCCATGGCGGGCCCGACGCCGATCAGCGCCCTCATCCATGCCGCCACCATGGTCGCCGCCGGCATCTTCATCGTGGCCCGGCTCTTCCCGGCGTTCCTCGGCGCCCGTCCCACGCTCGACGTGCTGGCCGTCATCGCCGCGCTGGGCATGCTCGGCGCCGCCCTCGCCGCTCTCGCCCAGGACGACCTGAAACGTGTCCTCGCCTACTCCACGGTCAGCCAGCTCGCGTACATGGCCGGCGGACTCGCCGCGGGCTCCGACACCGCGGCGATCTTCCACCTGCTGACCCACGGGGCGTTCAAGGCGCTGCTGTTCCTCTGCGCGGGCGCGGTGATCCACCACGTCGGCTCCAACCTGATGACCCAGATGGGCGGCATGCGCCGCGAGCTGCCGGTCACGTTCGTGACGATGACGATCGGCTTCGCCGCCCTGATGGGCATCCCTCCGGTCAGCGGCTTCTTCAGCAAGGACGGCGTCCTGCTGGCCATGGAAGGCGCCCTGTCCGGCGGCGCCGCGCCGGGCGGCCTGACCGACGCGGCGGCCCTCCTCATGTACGGCTGCGCGCTCGCGACCGTGGCCGTCACCGGCGCGTACGCCACCAGAGCCTGGCTGCGCACCTTCTTCGGCGAGCCGAGGGCCGTGGCGCTCCCCGAGCCGGAGCCGGGCACGGCCCACGTCGTGGACGTCACCGAAGCCCCCCGCACGATGCTCGTGCCCCTCATCCTGCTCGCCGTCCCCGCCCTGCTGCTGGGCTTCGCCGGCGAACCGCACCTGGACCTGGGCGTGGCGGCCGTCAGCGTCGTTCTCGCGGCGCTCGGGGCAGGGGTGGTCTACGCGTTCTGGCGCAGCGATCCCATCGCCGACCCGGCCCGCCTGCTGGGCCCGCTGAGGGCGCCGTGCGAGCGGGCGTTCTACGTGGACACCTTCTACGCCGCGCTGTTCGTACGCCCGGTGCTGGCCCTGGCCAGGCTCGTCGTCAGGACGGACGACGTGGTCGTGGACGGCGCGGTACGCGGCTCGGGGAAGTCGGCGCGCGGATTGTCCGGAGTGCTGCGACTGGCCCAGAACGGCAACGTCCAGCTCTACGTGAGCGGCCTGCTGGCCGGCGTCCTGTTGATCGCGGTGGGGGCGGTGGTGTTCACGTGATGGGCCGGACCGGCGTCAGAATCCCGTTCCCGGGGGCCGGGGCGGTGGTGACCGCATGATGGGCTGGATCCCTGTCGCGCTGCTCGCCGTGCCACTGCTCGGCGCCCTCCTGCTCGTCCTCTCGCCGCACACGTTCCGCCCCGTGCTCCGCGCGTACGGACTGTTCCTCTCGGGCGCCACGCTGGCCCTGAGCCTCCTGCTCCTGGTGATGTTCGACTACGGACGACCCGCCCAGGTGCAGTTCGAGGTCGACCAGCCGTGGATCCCCGGGCTCGGGCTGCGTCTCCACCTCGGCGTCGACGGCATCTCGCTGCCGCTGATCACGCTGACGGCCCTGCTCACGTTCCTGTGCTTCGTCTACCTGTGCTGGGGGCGTGCCCGGGCGTCGAGCCAGTTCATGCAGGCCAGGCCCAGAGCGCTCGTGTTCACGCTGCTCGTGCTCGAAGTCGGCATGATCGGTACGTTCCTCGCCCTCGACCTGCTGCTCTTCTTCATCTTCTTCGAGATCGTCCTCATCCCGATGTACTTCCTGATCGGCATCTGGGGCGGCCAGGGGCGCAGGGCGGCGTCGATCAAGTTCATCCTCTACACGCTGCTCGGCTCGGTCGTCATGCTGCTCGGCCTGCTGCTGGTATGGGCCCAGACCGGCACGCTCGACATCGAGGCCCTGAGCGCGTCCCACGGCGCGGGCATGTCCAGATCCGTGCAGATCCTGGCGTTCGTGGCGATCGGCCTCGGCCTGGCGGTGAAGACCCCCATGTGGCCGTTGCACACCTGGTTGCCCGACGCCCACACAGAAGCTCCCACCGTCGGCTCGGTGCTGCTCGCCGGGGTGCTGCTGAAGATGGGCACCTACGGCTTCGCCAGGATCGCCATCCCCGTCCTCCCCGAGGGAGCGATGGCCGTGGCGCCATGGCTGGGGGCGTTCGCCGTGGTCGGCATCGTGTACGGCGCCCTGGCCTGTCTCGCCCAGCGCGACCTGAAACGCATGATCGCCTACTCCTCCGTCGGTCACATGGGCTTCGTCCTGCTGGGCTTCGCCACCCTCACCCCCGTCGGCATCAACGGCGCCCTCTTCGCCAACGTCGCCCACGGCCTGATCACCGGCCTGCTGTTCTTCCTGGCCGGAGCGGTCAAGGAGCGCTACCTCACCGTGGACATCCCCGCGCTCGGCGGCGGCCTGCTGGCGACGCTGCCGCGGCTGGGCTCGGTGCTGACGTTCGCGGCGATCGCGTCGCTGGGCCTGCCCGGGCTGGCCGGGTTCTGGGGGGAGATGCTGGCGCTGTTCGGGGCGTTCCAGCCGGCGAACGGGCTGCCGCGCGGCCTTTTCCTCACGTACATGGTGATCGGGGGGCTGGGCGCGGTCCTGACGGCCGCCTACTTCCTGGTCATGCTGTCCCGCGTCACCCACGGCCGGCCACGGGCGGCGGGCGCTCCCGGGGTGGCGGCACCGCACGCAGCCGGGCCCGAGGAGGGCCCGTCGGCCCCTGTGGACGACACCGGGACGCCGGCCGGCCTGGACGACCGCCTGATCCGCGCCACCCCCGACGAACGTCCTGTCGAGCCTCTCGGCCCGCCCGATGAAGAGCCGGTCACATCTCCCGGCTCGCCCGCCGTCCCCCTCGGCTCGACCGCGCGACACGCCACGACGGCCACCCTCGACCCGTACACAGGCGGCGTCGTGCCGCAGGGGCCGGGCGGTCGCGAGCCGGGGAGCGGCCGCGCGGTGTCGGCGGACGACATCAGGAGCTACGAAGTGCTGGCCTGGACACCGCTGGTGATCCTGATCCTGCTCTTCGGCCTCTGGCCGGGCCTGCTGCTGTCGCTGACCACGCCGCCCGTGCAAGCCCTGCTGGGAGCCCTCTCATGATCCAGCAGATCGACTACTTCGCCATCGCGCCTCCTCTGGCGCTCGCCCTGGTGGCAGGGCTGGTGCTGCTGCTCGACGCGTTCCTGCCGGCCCGCCCGCGGACGAAGACGGGCCTGGGGCTCGTCACGCTGGCGGGCGTCCTGGTCTCCCTGGGCTTCGTGATCGCCCAGGCGGCCAGGGGCGGCCCGCCGCAGTCCACCTTCTGCGTCCCTCCCGGCCTCGCCGGCGGTCCCGCTCAGGCGGCGGGGCTGTGCTCGTTCGTCGTCGACAGGTTCACGCTGGTGTTCGCGGGCATGGTGCTCGTGGCCGCCGTGGTGGTCGTGCTGATGTCGATGACCGAGCTGGCGAGCGGGGCCATCCCCGTCGGCGAGTGGTACTTCCTGCTCCTGTGCACCCTCGTCGGCGCCGTGACCCTGCCCGCCTCCCGTGACCTGATCATGCTCGTCGTGGCGCTCGAGCTGGTCTCGCTCCCGGTCTTCGCCCTCACCGCGATGAAACGCTACGACGGCCGCTCGTCCGAGGCCGCCGTGAAGCTCTTCGTCGTCTCGGTCGTCTCGACGGCGATCATGCTGTTCGGCGTGTCCCTCCTGTACGGCATCGCGGGCACGGTCTACCTGTCCCGCCTGGGGGCCGTGCTCAGCGGTCGCGTGGCGGCGCCGGGCATGGCGGGGGACGCGGCACTGGCGACCGCGCAGGGCCTGCCCGCGGTGGTGACGGTCGGGGTGGTCCTCGTGGTGGCGGGCTTCGCCTTCAAGATCGCCGTGGTGCCGTTCCACTCGTGGGCCGCCGACGTCTACCAGGGCGCTCCCGTCCCGGTGGCCGCGCTGCTGTCGGTCATCTCGAAGGCGGCCGGGTTCGCGGGGCTGATCCTCGTGCTGGTCACCGCCCTGTCCGGGCAGGCCGCCACCTGGACGCCGATCGTGGGGATCCTGGCGGCGCTGACCATGACCGTGGGCAACCTGCTCGCCATGCGCCAGCGCTCCGCCGTACGCCTGCTGGCCTGGTCCTCGGTCGCGCAGTCCGGCTACATCCTGGCGCCGCTGGCGGTCGCGGCCACGTCGGGGGCGGTGAGCGCGTCCATGGCCTATCTGGTCATCTACGCGGCCATGAACCTCGGCGCGTTCGCCGTCGTCATGCTCGTGTCCAGGACGGCCCCCCGCAACGAGCTGGACGACTACCGGGGCCTGATGTTCCGGCGTCCGGCGGCGGGCATCGCGCTGGCGTTCTGCCTGGTCTGCCTGGCCGGTCTGCCCCCGGGCCTGGCCGGGCTCTTCGCCAAGGTCTTCGTCTTCCGCGAGATCATCGAGGGCGGCTCCGGCTGGCTGGCGCTGGTCATGGCGGTCAACACGGTGATCGGCCTCTACTACTACGCGATCTGGACCGCCCGCCTGTTCACCCCCGACGGCGGAAGGCAGCCGTCCCGGTATCGGCCGCCCGCCGCGGCCTGGCTGGCCATGGGGCTGGCGCTGGTGGCGGCCATCCTGTTCTCGATCGCCCCTCAGCTCGTCCTGGACATGACGTCCCTGTCGGCCTCGGGCTGAGCGCTTAGCCCCGACATACGCGACAAAGCCGACGAACAGCTGCCACCGCACGAACGGCGGCCACCGCTTGAAAGTCGCGCTCCGCCCCCATCTGAGCACGGCGGGGAACGAAGAGCCGGGTCATCATCGTTGGACCTGGTGAACCCACACCACGAAGGGGGGAACCTTGCACCACAACGGTCTGCGCACCGCCGTTCTGCTCGGCGGACTGTCAGCGCTGATTATCGCGGTGGGCGCGTGGTTGGGCGGCGGCACCGGTGTGCGGATCGCGTTCGTGCTCGCCCTGCTGAGCAATGGTGTCGCCTACTTCTTCTCCGACCGCATCGCGCTCTCGGCCATGCGGGCCAGGCCCGTCAGCGAGGTGGAGCAGCCCACTCTCTTCCGGATCGTCCGCGAGCTGTCCACGGAGGCCCGCCAGCCGATGCCCCGCCTGTACATCTCGCCGACGGTGCAGCCGAACGCGTTCGCGACGGGCAGAAGCCCGCGCCAAGCCGCGGTGTGCGTCACATACGGCCTGACCCAGCTGCTGGACGAGGCCGAGCTGCGCGGGGTGATCGGGCACGAGCTGTCACACGTGTACAACCGGGACATCCTCATCTCCTCCGTGGCCGGTGCGCTGGCCACGATGATCACCTGGCTGAGCTACATGGCCGTGTTCTTCGGCGGCTCGGACGATGACGAGGGGCCCGGCTTCGTGGGCGCGCTGCTGATGATGGTGCTCGGCCCGGTGGCCGCCGGGATGGTGCAGATGGCGATCTCCCGTACGCGGGAGTTCCAGGCCGACGAGGCGGGTGCCAGGCTCACCGGCGACCCGCTCGCGCTGGCCTCGGCCCTGCGCAAGATCGAGATGGGTGCCCGCAGGCTCCCGCTCCCCGAGAACAGCCGCCTCACCTCGGCCTCCCACATGATGATCGCGAACCCGTTCAGAGGCTCCGGCTTCGGCCGCCTGTTCTCCACCCACCCGCCGACGTCCGAGCGGGTCGCCCGCCTCGAGCGCATGGCCGGCTACCGCCGCTAGTGGGCCAGATGGGCAGGTCTCCGCGGCTGACCGAGGCAGAGCGCCGGCTCTGGAACGCCTTCCCCACGGGCGAGACGGTCGAGCTGGGCCCGTTCGAGATCGGCGCCAGCCGCAAGGCCGGAGCGAACGCGCCCAAAGACGGCGACACCTGGGGCCCCGACCGCTCGATCAGGGCCGAAGTGATCGCCTGGCTGTTGCTCGGCGCCCGCGACGCGGGCACCGGCTCGGTCCCCGCGGTACGCCTGCGCGGCGCGAGGATCACCGGCCGCCTCGAGATCGTCGGCGGCACGATCCCGCACGAACTCATCCTCGTCGGCTGCCACCTGGACGAACCCGTCCGCCTCACCGGCTCCACCACCCGCACCGTACGCCTGACCGACTGCAGCTTCCCCGGCTTCGTCGCCGCCGACATCCGCGTCGCCGGCCACCTCAGCCTCTCCGGCTCCGACATCACCGGCACCCTCCGCCTGAACCGGGCCCAGCTGGAGAACGGCCTGTGGCTGGGAGGCACGAAGGTGGTGGCCGACGACGACGAGGAATGGGCCATGTACGCGAACGCCATGGTCGTCGACTCCGGCATGTACCTGCGCAATGCCGACTTCACCGGCGGGATCAGCCTGCTCGGCGCCCGCCTGAACGGCGGTTTCTTCCTGGAGGGCGCAACCCTCCGCAATCCCGGAAAGGAAGCGCTCTACGCGGACAACCTGGTCGTCGAGGACGCCATGCGCTGCACCGACGGTTTCCTCGCGATCGGCTCAGTACGGTTACGAGGCGCACGAATCAACGGAACCCTCGCCTTCGGTGGAACCGTCCGGAGCCCCGACACCCTCTACGCCCTCCACCTGAGCCACATGGAGGCCCGCGAGCTCGACCTCAGGCCCGCGCAGCCCATCGATGGCGTCGTCACGCTGGCGCACACGAGGCTCGGCACGCTGACCGACCACCTCTCCACCTGGCCGGAGAAGCTGCGCCTGAACGGCCTGACCTACGACCGATTACGCGGCTCCGGCGTGCCCGAGCGGATCAACTGGGTCACGCGCGACCCCGAGGGCTTCAGACCGCAGCCGTACGAGCAACTGGCCGCCTGGTATCTCCGTGACGGCAACGACGCGCTCGCCCGGCGTACCCAGCTGGCCAAGCTCCGCGCCCGGCGGCAGACGCAGGGGTTCGGGGGCCGTGTGTGGGGGCGGCTGCTCGACCTCGCGGTCGGCTACGGCTACCGCCCCTGGCTGGCGGGCGTATGGTTCACGCTCCTCCTCGCGGTCGGAACGGTCGTCTTCGCCATCAACCCCCCGAGGGCCCTCAAACCCACGGAGAGCCCCGATTTCAACTCCTTCGCCTACACCTTCGACCTACTACTCCCGATTCCCGCATTCGGGCAACGAGAGCTGTTCGACCCGGCGGGATGGACTCAGTGGCTCGCGTACGGGCTGATCGTCTGCGGCTGGATCCTGGCGACGGCGCTGATCGCTGGCGCTACGCGGATTCTTCGCCCGCAATGATCTTCCGCATGATCGCCCCGAGGTCCTCGGGATAGACGATCTCCTCGGTGCCGTCCAGCTCGGCCACGGTCCACCACCGGTAGGCGGTCGTCGTGTCCTTCTCGATCTGCTCCATGTGATCGAACGACACGGCCGCGTCGGGGCCCACCCGGATGGCGAAAAAGCTCTGGTCCTGGGTGAAGGCGTACTGGCTCCAGGTGAACTCGATCAGCCCCGTCGCATGCGGCCCCGTGAACCGGTCGATCTCCGCCCGGATCCCGACCTCCTCGTACAACTCCCGCGCGGCAGCGTCCTCCAGCGTCTCACCCTCCTCCACGGCCCCGCCGATCGTGAACCAGAAGCGTTTTTCCGGCTGTGCTGGATCGAAGCCATGAAGCAGGAGGACTCGATCTTGTTCATCGATGGGCAACACGCGTGCCGTGAACCGGCGCAGGGGGATCTTCGTCACGTTCCGAGCTTACGGCGGAAGCCTCACGAGACGCGTGATGCGTACCACCGGCCTTCCGGCGGAACCCCTGCAGACGGGCCTACAGACGTGGACATGGCCGAACTGTCCCCCCACCGAGGCAGAGTCCGGCTACTGGCTGGCTGGCTGGCTGGCCGGCCCGAGGCACAGGTGAGACACGCGCTCTCACGAGCAACGCGCCCGGCCGTGTGCCTCGATGTCCCGCGGCGGTCTTCCAGCACCGATTCACCACTCAGAGCCGTACGGAGGGGCTCTGTCAGCGGTAGTTCACGAACTGCAGGGCGATGTCCAGATCCTTCCCCTTGAGCAGGGAAATGACATCCTGGAGGTCGTCCTTCTTCTTCGAGCTGACCCGCAGCTCCTCGCCCTGAATCTGGGCCTTGATCCCCTTCGGCCCCTCGTCCCGGATCAACTTGGAAATCTTCTTGGCGTTCTCCTGGTCGATGCCCTCCTTCAGGCTGACCAGCATGCGGTATTCCTTGCCCGACAGCTTGGGCTCGCCCGCGTCGAGGATCTTCAGCGAGAGCCCCCGCTTGACCACCTTCTCCTTGAACACGTCGAGCGCGGCACCCGCCCGCTCCTCGCTGTTCGCCTTGATCTCGATGTTGTTCTGCCCGGACCAGCTGATGCTCGCCCCGGTACCCTTGAAGTCGAAGCGGTGCCCGATCTCCTTGACCGTCTGGTTCAGAGCGTTGTCGACCTCCTGGCGGTCGATCTTGCTGACGATGTCGAAAGACGAATCGGCCAAAACACCCATCCTCTCAGCTGCGAAGGGAATCGGCCCGAGCCTGATAAGCACGGACCCAGCGAACGAGCCTAGCCAGCATCGGCCCGCCGTGCAGGACCCCGACCCCCGTACGCAAAGAATCCCCTTTGCCAGCTCCGTCCACCACCACCCCGCCCGCCCTCCGGGGCCCACCCCCGCCACCCCGCTCCGCGACACGCGGCCGGCGAACCGGGCGTGATGGCGCCTGTTTCGGGGAGGGAGCTAACCCGGGATCCGGCTCGGGACAAACCGGTGTCACGTACACCTCGGAAGTCCGCTATTCTTCTTTCTGTCGCCGCGAGAGCGGATGGCACGGCAGGTTGCCCGAGTGGCCAAAGGGAGCGGTCTGTAAAACCGTCGGCTCAGCCTACGCAAGTTCGAACCTTGCACCTGCCACACCAGCGGGAAGAGGCCCGTCACCAGCGGAAACGCGGTGACGGGCCTCTCGCGTTGTGTCCGGCCGTCTACGGCTCACGCCGGTCCCCTACGGATGGCTACGCTGAATACGCGCTGAAGATCAGCGGGCTTGCTCGAGGGAATCCGCCGCTTTCGGCGACGTCGGGGGTAGGGCTGCCTCTATGCGCCGCATGGCCTCAGCCTGTCCGCCAGAGATGCACTTGGCGTAGACCCGTAGCAGCACCTCGACGCTGTGCCCGGCCCACTCGGCGACCTGAGGCGGGTTCACGCCGGCGTTGAGCCACGCAGAGACGCACGCATGCCGGAAGTCGTACGGCCGGCCGGCGATCCCTGACGCTCGTTCGGTTGGCGTGAGGGCGCGCTGACGTGCCGCGTGCCAAACCGGAAGGTACGTGCTGTCTCGAATGATGCCGCGCCGGGGTCCGGTGAAGATGCGGCCTTCACGATCGGCGGGGAACTCGGCAAGGTGGGAGCGCAACAGCGCGACCAGGTCAGGGTGAATGGGCACTGGCCGCTTGGCTTTTGGCGCGCGATGCTTCAGTCCCCGGCGCTCTCGCGCACCCCCGTCGTCGGTCCATTTCGTGCCGACTTCGGGATCGGCGTTGGTCAAGATGACTTCGCCCCAGCCGCCCTCTTGAGGAAGGTTCACGATGTTCTCCTTCCGTAGGTCGATCGCCTCTTCGGGACGGAGGGCGGCGTAGTACATGCAGCCAAAGAAGGCAACCAGCCGTTTGCCCATCGCGCCTTGCTTGCCGACTTCAGAGAGGAGGGCGCGGGCCTGCTCGCGGTTGGCGACTACCCCCGGATCTACGGCTTCCTCAGTCTTGGGCCTGGTCCACGTGACGTTGTGGAGCGGGTTCTCTTCCAGGGCGTTGATCTCTATGGCGAACTTGAAGAGGTTGTTGAGTACCTGTCGCTTGCGCTTAACGGTGTTGCCTGCAGCGGCAGCGCCGTCCTGCGTACGGCTGATGCGGTCTAGAACAGAGCGGGTAAGGCTTGGGCCTTGCTTCGGCTGCGCCAGTTCGTGCACGTCGATGGTGTTGTTTTGTAGCCATCGGATCACGTGCTCAATGTGCGCGGGAGGGGCAAGCCAGCGGATCGCCGGGTTCTGGTCCTTTCGTGGTGCCCTTTCGCCATCGCGTGCGCGAGTGCTGAAGACCCACCCACGCAGGGCGGCTCGGAGTTCCTTCTGAGCTGGTCGTCCGCTATCCCTTGCCGAGAGCGCCTCGGTCGCGTCGGTGAGAGCTTCGGCGATGCTTTTGCGATAGTTGCCCGAAGCGTAAGGCCATTTGGCGTCCATGTAGGCGCAGACCAGCGTGAACCAGCTCACGGTCTGTTCGTCGCGCTTCCAGGAGAGCGGTCGTCCGTCTTCGACGCTGAATGCTTCGCCCTTATTGGCGGCGACTGTCAGTTCCGCCTTGAAACTCTCCGCTTGGGCCTTGAGCCGGAAAGCCGCCCTGAAAGCCGCCTTGGCCACCCGCCAGCGAACGGTGTAGGTGCTGACCTCCGCGCCCTTGTACACCTCGGTCTTCCATATGCGTACGTCGTAGCTGGCGTTCATCAGGCGGCGTCCTCCAGGCTGGCCAGCCAGCGGTCGTAGTCAGTGCGGCGGATGCGCAGATCGCCGTTGGGCAGCTTGAGGCAGCGCGGGGCGCGGCCTTTGGCGCGCCAGTCGTAGAAGGTGGAGCGGGCTATGCCCAGCTCGGCGCAGAAGTCGGCAACGGTCATGGGCTTGCCTGCGGTGATGGTCACCATGAGCGCGTGTCCTTCCGAGATTTCATGATCGGCAGGGCATGGGTGCCCGGTTGGGAGGGGGTCGCCGTATCAACCCGTAACAGCCGTAACATTGCAGGTCAGGGCTGATACGGCTTGTTTGGGTGTTACGCCTCAAGCCGTAACAGGGTCAGAAGCCGTATCGCTTTGACCTGGGCTGTTACGGCTGTTACGGCTGTTACGGCCTTCCCCCTCGAAAGGCACGATGGCAGCCTCAGGAACGGGTTCGACGGTGGGGCAGTAGCGCGCCCACGCGTCGGTGAAGTCCCCGCGGCGATACCCCCTCGCCGTCGCAGGGCCGTTGGGGAAGCGGATCACGGTCGGACGGATGTCGTACTCGCGGAGCATCATGCCGAGCCTCATCGGGGTGAGCCCTGCCTGGCCGTGCTCGTTCCACTCGCCCTCAGAGGGCGTCTGAAGAGCGAAGTTTGTGGTTGATTGCCAGTTACGCGTTTCGCCAGGTTGGGGTGGTTTCGCCGGTTACGCGTCGGGCGAGGTTGTCGATGGAGGCCAGGCGGATCATGGCTGCGGC